>NZ_JBHVWW010000029.1:0-20591 GCF_042882025.1 Kitasatospora sp. NPDC058243 | reverse complement strand
CAATCACCACACCCCCCCTTTCCTCCCCCCCCACCCCCCCTCTTCCTACCCCCCTCCCTTATCACCCCACACCCCCCTCCCCCCCCCCACCGCCGTGTCCCGGTCGCGTCAGGACCGGTGGAACGCCCGCCTGGCAGCACCCGAGGAGACCGACCAGACCCCGGGTATCAGCCCGCCGGTGATCGGCAGGGCGTCCGCACCGTGCAGGGCCGCCACGCCACCTTCGCCGTTCCGCCGCGCCGTCCACCGGTCGCAGCCCCCGGCACCTGCCCGTCGCCGCTCGCCACCCATGAGAGGACCCCCGTTCTCTGATCGTGCTCGGGACGCTAGCAGGAGCCACTGACACTGAACGCGGGGCGGCCAGCGCGGCCCGGACGGTCCTCAGCGGGTCGTGGTCGGCGAGGGACTGCTCCCCTCGGCGGCCCGGATCGAGTCCAGCACCTGCTGCACCTGCTGGATCGTCACGTGCGACGGCACCCGCATGCAGGCCGTCAGCTGGATCAGCACCAGCGTGCCGGTCCGGGCGACGGCCCGGTGGCCGATGAGCTCACGGGTGCCGCCGAGCGTGAGGCATTCCTTGTCGAGCGCGATGTCGGAGGTGACGGCCGATGAGGTGGTGAACTTCCCGACCAGGTCCGGTTGGTCCACCAACCGGAGGGTGAGGAGGGCGCCGCCGACGGGCAACAGCGTGTCGGACGGGCAGGCGATGCCCGCCGTCCGGCAGGGGGACACGGGGCCGATCGGCCCGTTGGCCAGGTAGCCGATGCCGTTCCGGGGGTCGCCGCTGAAGGTGCCCTGGCTGTACCAGCCGCTCGGCAGGTCGAGGGCCAGGTTCGGGTACGACGTGAAGTGGATCTGCGACCTGGCCGTCGGCACCATGGTCGGTGTCGTGCTGGCGCCGGCGCCGGCCGTCGGAGCGGGCGGTTCCCCGCCCGGCACCGTCTCGGCCGGTCCGGCCGCCATGTTCGGCCCCGCCGCCACCCCCCGCTCCGGCGTGGGCGCGATCGCGGGCGCGGCGGCCAGCGCCGCGGCGACCAGCCCGGCGGTCAGTCCGGCCCCGAGCCCGGCGGCCCGCCGTCGGCGTTGGGTGCCGATGGCGCGGGCGCGCACCCGTTCCATCCGGTCCTCGGGCGTGGCGAGCTCCGGTACGGCCTGGTGGAGCAGGATCCGCAGCTCGTCCTCGCCCTCACCGCCGTCCGGCCTCGGGTCGTCCGGGTCCAGCAGGTCAGTACCGATCACGAGGTCCCCCCGCCAGCAGCAGTTCCCGGGCCGGCAGCCGGCCGCGCAGGCCGGCGAGCGCGCGGTGCGTCTGGCTCTTGACCGTGCCGGTGCTGCAGCCCAGGACCTCGGCGGTCTCCTCGACGCTGAGGTCCTCGAAGAAGCGCAGCACCACCACGGCCCGTTGGCGCGGCGGCAGGGCACGGACGGCCTGGGCGACCACCTCTCCGAGCACCACCCCTTCGTACGGGTCCGCGTTCGCCGGCGGCGGCTCCGGCAGTTCGCCGTGCGGCAGTTCGCCGGTCCAGCGGCGGCGCCACCAGGAGACGTTGCAGTTGACCAGCACCTTCCGCAGGTAGGCCTCGGGCCGGTCGATGGAGATCCGGTCCCATTTGGGCCAGACCTTGGCGAGCGCGGTCTGCAGCAGATCCTCGGCCTGGTGCGGGTCGCCGGTCAACAGCCAGGCCACCCGCAGCATCTTCGGGCCGCAGGCGGAGACGAACTCCTCGAAGTCCGGTGTGCCATCCCTCATCCCGCCGTCCCCGCCATGGTGTCCGTGCCGTCCCTGTCAGCCGTGGCGGCCTGCTGGGCCGCGATCGTGGTGTCCTACTCACAGCTGATGAACGTGCTGGACGGTGTTCCGGGTTGTCTTCCGGGCGCGGGGATTTTCGGCGGACCGGCGCGGGGAGGTTGGACGGCCCGCGAGCCGGCCGGGACTCGGCCGGGCGGCGGGCGGGCCGTGGGCACCACGATGGCCCCGTCGGGCCCGTCCGGCCAGAGGCGCTCACGGGGCGTCCGGGCGCACGATGCGGCGCGCCAGGGGCGTACGGGTGGGACGCAGGGGGCGGTGGACCACGGATCGGGCGGACCACGGATCGGGCCGGCCGGGCGACGGTGGGTCAGAGCGTCCCGGAGCCGTGCGGCGCCTCGGTGGGGACACCACGGGCGGCGGCCGCAGGGTCCGCGGTCACCGGGGTGACCGTCCAGTCGGGGTGGCCGGGCATCGGCGGGGTGCGCAGCCCGTACAGCCAGTCGGTGAGGAAGCCGGAGAGGTCCTGGCCGGAGACCTCGGAGGCGGTGCGCAGGTAGTCCTGGGTGCTGGCGGTGCCGTACCGGTGCTCACGCAGGAAGGTGCGCTCGATCCGGTCGAAGGCCTCGGCGCCGACCCGCTCGCGCAGCGCGAACAGCACCAGCGCGCCGCCGGTGTAGCGCTGGCTGTCGAAGAGCTTGGCGGCGCTGGGGGCGGCGACCGGTCCGGAGTCGTGCCGCCACTGGTCGCCGAGGCCGTAGAGGGCCCGCATCCGGTCGACCAGGGTGGTGTGGCCCCAGGCGTCCGGCCAGCCGCGCTCGTAGCGGTAGACCAGGGCGTAGTAGTCGGCGTGCCCCTCGTTGAGCCACAGGTCCGCCCAGCTGGCGGGGGAGACGCTGTCGCCGAACCAGGAGTGCACCAGCTCGTGCATCTGGTGCGAGCCGATCGCGGACTCGGGCTGGCGCAGGAAGTTCGGCTTGTAGAGGGTGAGGGTCTGGGTCTCCAGGCCGGTGAAGCCGAACGCGGCCGGGTCGTCGGTGTCGGCCGGCAGGAGGCCGTAGGTCTCGAAGGGGAACGGCCCGAGGTGCTGCTCGGCCCAGGTCAGCTGGTCGGCGGTGAGCGCCAGGGCGGGTTCGAGGTCGGCGGCCCGGGCGGTCGGGACGACGTCGCGCAGCGGCAGGCCGTGCGGGCCGGTGCGCTCGCGGACGGTGTAGTCCCCGACGGAGACCTGCACCAGCTCGGTGGCCATCGGCTCGCGGGAGGCGTACCGCCGGGTGGTCCGGCCGTCGCCGAGCCGTTCGGTCTGCGCCAACTCCCCGTTGGCGACGCCCAGCAGGCCGTCGGGCGCGGTGACGGCGATGCTGAACCGGGCCTTGTCGCTGGGGTGGTCGTTGCACGGGAAGACGGTGTGCGCGCTGTCCGGCTGGCCGGCCACCGCGAAGCCGTCCGGGGTCGGGACCCAGCCGGTGTGCGGGAGCCTGGCGCGCGGGTCGGCGGTGTACTCGACGGTCAGCCGCGCGGTGGTGCCGCGGTGCAGGGGCCGGGCCGGGGTGATGGTCAGCTTCTCGTCGTGGGCGGCGAACCCCGCCGGGCGCCCGTCGACCCGGACGGCGCGTACGGTCAGGCCCAGCGCGTCCAGCTCCAGGCGCGCCAGGGTGCGGGACGGCCGGGCGGTGATCACCGCGGTCGCGTCGACGGTGCGGGTAGCAGCCCGGTAGTCGAAGGACAGGTCGTAGGCGAGGGCGTCGTACCCGCTGTTGCCGAGCGAGGGGAAGACCGGGTCGCCGAGGCCGTCCGCGGCGGTGGCGGCCCTGGCGCCGGCGGACAGCAGCGCCGCACTGAGCACGAGTGGGAGGACGAGGCCGAGACGGGGCCTGGACAGGGCGATCACCGCACTTCGGGAGTCGTGGCCCCGCGGGGGCCTGGCTTCGGGACTCGTGGCTTCGGGAGCCCCGGTGAGCAGCGGGGCCGGCCGGCGGTACGTGCGCGACGCACCGGGCACGGACCCTAGCGGACCGGGGCACCCGCCCGGCGCCGCCGCCCGGACGGCTGTCGACACGAGGCCATCCCCCGGACGGCCTACAGCGATGGCGGGGCCGCCGCGCGCTGACTAACGTTCGAAGTGCTTCGCCCCCTGACGGACGAGGCCACGGCCGTCGGAGAACCTGGCCAGGTCCGGCGGCCGTCCTTCATGCCCGGGTGCACCCCGTAGGCTGGCGGCCGAGACGACGCCCGCGTACCGGATGCCAGGAGCCGCCGTGACCAGCCCCGATTCGCACGTTCTGGTGATCGGCGAGTGCGTCGCCGACGTCGTCCGCACGGATGGCGCCCCGGACACCGTCCACCCCGGCGGCAGCCCCGCGAACGTCGCGTACGGCCTGGCCCGGTTGGGGCGGCCCGCCACCCTGCTCACCCAGCTCGGGGACGACGCCAACGGCCGGCTGATCCGGGCGCACCTGGAGTCGGCGGGGGTGGTGGTCCGGGCCGCGGGGGTGGCGCGGACCCCCTCGGCCGTGGTGCGCCTCGACGGACAGGGGCGGGCGCGCTACACCTTCGACATCGGGTGGACGTTGCCGCCGACCGAACTCGCCGAAGCGCCGGGCGCGATCCACCTCGGCTCGATCGGGGCGGTCACCGACCCGGGCGCGGCGGCGGTGCTGGCGCTGGTCGAGCGGTGGCGCGGCCGGGCGCAGATCAGTTACGACCCGAACGTGCGCCCCGCGCTGATGGGCGAGCGGGCGCAGGCCGTGCGGCGGGTCGAGCGCTGCGTGGCGCTGAGCGACGTGGTCAAGGCGAGCGACGAGGACCTGGCCTGGCTCTACCCCGGCGAGGACGCGGAGGCGGTCGCGCGCCGCTGGCTCGCCCTCGGCCCGGCCGTGGTCGCGGTGACCCTGGGTGCCGACGGTGCGTTCGCACTCACCGCCGAGGGCGGGCACGCGCGGGCCGCAGCCGTTCCGGTGCCGGTCGCCGACACCGTCGGCGCCGGGGACTCCTTCACGGCGGCTTTCCTGCACGCCCGCGCCGCCGGCGTCGACCTCGCCGGCTGCCTCACCCAGGCGGTGACGGCCGCCGCGCTGACCGTCTCCCGCCCCGGCGCCAACCCGCCCTCGACGGCGGAGCTGGCGGCCGCCCTGACGCAGGCGGGTTAAGGGCACGACCTAGCCGGCCAGCTCCTTGCCGTACCAGACCTGGGCGTACGGGCCGCTGCTGTAGGCGGGGATCTCGCGGTAGCCGTGGCGGGTGTAGAGCGCGCGGGCCTCGACCAGGTCGAGGCGGGTGTCGAGGACGATCCGCCGGGCGTCGAGCGAGCGGGCGGCCTCGTCGACGGCGGCGAGCAGCCGGGCGCCGCCGCCGGTGCCGCGCAGGCCGGGGCGGACGAACACCCGGGTCAGCTCGACGGTGTCGGCGTCGCGTCGGCGCAGCCCGGCGCAGGACTGGGCCGCGCCGTCGTAGTGGCCGAGCAGGAAGAGCCCGTCCGGTGCGGCGAGGTCGTCGCTGGGGGAGCCGGCCAGCCCCGACTCCAGTTCCTCGGGGGTGCCTTCGCGGCCGAGGTGCAGGCGGTAGTAGCGGTTGGCCACGTCGTAGTAGTACTCGCGCAGCAGGGCCAGGGCCTCGGGTGCGGTGACGTCCGCCGTGGCGACGGACCAGAGGCGGGCGGTGCGGGGCGCGGTGTCGGTCATGGGCGCATGATCGGTGGTCGCCGGCCCGGGCCGCAATCGGGTTTTCGCGCGGGTGCCCGGTCGACTCGGGTGCCCGGCCGGTTCGGGTGCCCGGCCGGTTCGGCAAAGGAAGGGCAAGGGGCCCGGCGCGTCGTTGCCCCGTACGGGTGACGAGGGGATTGGCGGGGGTGCGCTGCGGGGGAGCAGTGCTGCTATGAACCGATCATCAAATCATCGCATTAATGCGGGTTTGAGGGGAATTCAGGGACGCGGCGCCGGTGTGCGGGCGGGTGTGCGGACCGGTCTGCTGGCCACCGTCTGCCTCTCCGCCGTCGCCGCCGGCTGTGCCGGGCCGGTCGACCCCGCGCGGCCGGCTGTCGTCCCGCCCGCGCCGGGTGCCGTGCCCGTCGTCGAACACGGGGTCGGCCGCCCGCCCGAGGCGCTGCCGGTGCTGCCGGGCCTGGCCCGCAAGGAGGAGGAGGCCGGCACCGAGGCGGTCGCCCGCCAGGAGTCGGAAACCGGGGCGGCCCTGGAGACCGCGCACCGATGGGGCCTGGAGGCCCCGCCGCTGAAGGCGCCGCCACGCCCGGCGACCAGGCCGGTGCTGGCCCAGTCGCAGGGCGTGAAGCTCAAGGAGGGGCGGCCGCCGGTGGTCTACCGGGTGCCGACCGACGAGAAGGTGGTCTTCCTCACCGTCGACGACGGCTCCGAGAAGGACCCGGAGTTCTCCCGGATGGCCGACGAACTCGGCATCCCGCTCAGCACCTACATCTCCGACTACCTGGCCCGCGAGAACTACGGCTACTTCCGCGATCTGCACGCCCAGGGGGTGGAGATCAACAACCACACCATCAACCACCGCAACCTGAAGGTCCTCGACTACGGGGCCCAGCGCGACGAGATCTGCCGTCAGCAGGACCAGCTGGAGAAGCAGATCGGCGTCCGCCCCCGGCTGTTCCGGCCCCCGTACGGCGAGTACAACGACGACACGCTGCGCGCGGCGGCGTCCTGCGGGATCCAGGCGGTGCCGCTGTGGAACGAGGAGGCCTTCCCGGACCACATGGAGTGGCGCTACGACGACCGGAAGCTCCACCCGGGCGACATCATCCTGACCCACTTCCGCGGCACCGACCTCTGGAAGGCCTCGATGCCGGACCTGCTCCGCAAGGTCGTCAACGACGTCACCGCGCAGGGCTTCGCCCTCGGCCGGCTGGACGACTACCTGTAGGAGTTCGCCCGTCGAGGACCCCGAGGACCCCGAGGACCCCGAGGGTCAGCCGAGCGAGAGTGCGTCGAGGTACACCCAGGCGCCCTCGTGCCGGACGAACCGGCTGTGCTCGGTGAGCACGCCCTGCTCGCGGCCCTCGGTCCAGTGCGCCCGGAAGGCGACCGTGCCCTCCGCGTGGAAGGCGCCGCCCTCGGTGGTGGACACCACCTCCAGGCCGGTCCAGCGCAGCGCCGGGTCGAAGTCCACCTCGGCGGGCCGGGTGTCCGGGTGCCAGGTGCGCAGCAGGTACGCCTCGTCCTGGGCGGCGAAGGCGCTGTACCGCGAGCGCATCAGGGACTCGGCGGTGGTGGCCGCCGTCTGGCCGCGGTGCAGCCGCCCGCAGCAGTCGCCGTAGGCGGCGGGCAGGCCGCAGGGGCAGGGGGAGGAGGGCAGCAGCCGGGGCGCGGAGGCGGCGGCGCGGGGCGCGGGGCGACGTGGGGACATGCGGTCCATTCTCTCCCCCCGGCCCCGGACGCCCCGACCGGGGCCGGGGGGCGTCCGGGTGCGGGTGCTCAGCAGCGGGCGGAGTCCGGTTCGCCGAACCAGGCGTGCAGCGCGCGTAGCAGCCCGTCCGGATCCTCCTCCCCGGGAGCGGCGGCCCAGGCGACGTAGCCGTCCGGGCGCACCAGCAGCGCGCCGGCGGGCGGTTGCGGGCAGTCGGCCGTGAGCACGTCCACCCGGCCCTTCCAGCCGGCCGCGAGGTCGGCGAGCCGTGGTGAGCCCCCCGCGAGGTCGAGCAGCAGGGCCTGGCCGCCGCGGGCCAGTTCGGCGAGCCGGGTGGGGCCGGCGGCGGTGGTCAGCGGGAGGTCCGGCGCGAAGCCGCCGGCGAGCGGGTGCGGGCAGTCGGTGTCGTACCGGACGTCGCTGCCCGCCATGAGCGCGGCGATCCGCCCGAGGTTGTCCTGGTACGCGAGCAGTTCGCCGAACAGGGCGCGCAGGGCGGTGACGGCCGGGCCCGGGGACATCAGGGCCATCTGGGCCTGCGAGTGCATGAAGACCCGTTCGCCGACGGGGTACCGCTCGCGGTGGTAGCTGTCCAGGAGGCCGGGCGGGGCCCAGCCCTGGAGGTCGGCGGCCAGCTTCCAGCCGAGGTTCGCGGCGTCCTGGAGGCCGAGGTTGAGGCCCGGACCGCCGGTGGCGGCGTGCACGTGCGCGGCGTCGCCGACCAGCAGCACCCGGCCCTCGCGGTAGCGCTCGGCGAGCCGGGTGTTGTGCCCGACCTGGCGGCGCGGGGTGTGCGCGCCGGGCGTGCCGGCCGGGGCGAGCGGCAGGTCGGCGCCGGTCACCCGGCGGACGCTGGCGCGCAGTTCGTCCAGCGTGGCCGGCACGGTCTCGTCGACGGGCGGGCCGTCCCACTCCATGGTGGCCATCATGGCGAGTTCCGGGCCCATCGGGGCGAGCACGAACACCCCGTGCGCGGTGCGGGTGTGGGTGAACGGGCGGAACGGCGTCGTGCAGCCGGGCAGCAGGACCTCGCCGGTGTCGAGCACCTGCAGCCCCTCGGGCGGGCGCACGTGGGCGATGCGCGCGACGGGGTCGGGCGAGGTGACCCCGGGGAAGCCGATCCCGGCCAGCTTGCGGACGGTGCTGCGGCCGCCGTCGGCGCCGACCAGGTAGCGGGCGCGCAACCGCTGCGGCCCGTCCGGTCCGTGGACCTCGACGGTCACCCCCGCCTCGTCCTGGGTCAGGCCGGTGACCTCGCGGCCGTGGTGCACGGTCACGCCGAGTTCGCGGGCCCGCTCCGCCAGGGCCTGCTCGATCCGGTGCTGCGGCACCGGCAGGGCGTACAGCGGGTTGCCGTCGAGCTCCCGGAGGTCCAGCGGGAACGCGCCGAACACGAAGCGGGGCACCGGGGCCGGGGTGCCCGGGCCGCCGAGCCGCTCGTACAGGCCGCGGTGGTCCAGCAGCCGGATCACCTGGCCGACCAGCCCGTTCGCCTTCTGCTCCGACGAGCGTTCGGCCAGCCGGTCCAGCACCACCGGCCGGACTCCGGCCAGCGCCAGTTCGCAGGCCAGCATCAGCCCGTTCGGGCCGGCGCCGGCGATGATGACATCGTGGGTCATGGTAGATCCCCCTGTGCGACGGTGAGTTCACGAGGACGACGGTTCGGGGAGGCCGGCCGCCAGCTGCCGCAGCGCCTCCGCCAGGAGCGGTTGCAGCGGTACCGGCGGGTCGGCGCGCAGCCATACGTCGCTGGCCGCTCTGAGCGCGGCCAGGACGCCGGCGGCGACCAGTCTGGGGTGGAGGCCGCCGGGGTCGGCTCCGGTCCGGGCGGCCACCGCTGCGGCGAGCCCGGCCTCGGCATCCGCGCCGGCGCGGGCCAGCTCGGCCTGGAGGGCCGGTTCGCGCAGCAGTAGCCGCACCGCGGCGGTCCACCGCGGGTCCGGTTGCTCCGCCGCGCCGTCGAAGGGTGTGAGGGTGGCCCGGGTGAGCGCCTCCCAGAGAGGTTCGGCCAAGGGCCGCTCGCGCAGCGCCTCGCCGACGAGCCGGATGCGGTCGCAGTGCCGGGAGACGATGGCCTCGGCCTTGCTGGAGAAGTAGTTGTTGTAGGTGCGCGGTGACACCCCGGCCGCGGCCGCGATGTCCTCCACCCGGACGTTCTCCAGGCCCCGTTCCACCGCCAGGCGCAGTGCGGCCCAGCTCAGTGCCTCCCGGGTCGCGGCCTTCTTCCGTTCCCGCAGACCGATCTGACTCTTCGTCATGCCAGCCACTCTCCCTGGAAACCTGCGCGCCGCGCAAGAGTGCGCGGCACGCAACTTTTTCGGAGCCGACACTCCGGGGCGGATCCGCCCCGGCGGGGTTGCGAGGAGTCGCGCGGCGGCTCGGCGAGTCGCCCTGCCCGCCCGTGTGGTCACTGATAGTAGTGGCCTGGTTGCGGAGCGGTCTCCCGCGCCGGTTCGGCGGGACGGTTCGACAGGGCGTCCCGACAGCACGCCTCGACAGGACATGAGGAGCGGTCATGGGTGGCAGACAGCGTCCGCCGGGAGCGCGGACCCCTCGGCAGGGCCGGCCCGCCGGGGGCGGCCGGGTGAACGCCCGGGCGGAGATCGCCCGGCTGGAGGGCTATCTCGCCTGGGAGGCCGAGGTGGCGGCGGCCGAACGGGACGCCCGGGCCTTCGCCGGGCAGTTCCCGTGGCTGCCCGCCGCGGAGCGGGAGAGCCTGGAGCAGGCCTACGCCGCCGACCGCCTGCGCTACGCCGAGGAGGTCGTCGACCGTGCCGTCGAGCGCTGCCGCCGACTGGCCGCCCGCTACCGCAGCGAGTGCCGCCGGATCTGCGCCCGCTGGGCCGCGCTCTGCCTCTCCGTCACCCTGGCGGCGGCGCTGTTCGCCGTCGTCCCGGCGGCCCTGCGGGCCTGAGGCCTGAGCCGGGCCGATCCGCCGGCACGCCCGAGGGCCCGCCGCGCCGATGACGGCGCAGCGGGCCCTCGGGTGTGCGCGGGGATCAGTGGTGGCCGTGGCCGCTGCTGATCTCCTGGTGCTCCTCGGCGGTGGGCTTGGCGATCTGGCTGCCCTCGCCGTAGAAGCCGCGGGACAGCTTGGCCCTCGCCCGGGCGAACAGCCCGGCCTTGCGGACCACCCCGTTCTCGTCCACCTCCGGCGGCAGGTCCTCCGGCTGCGGCTGCTCGTGCGCGGTGAGGGTGAACATCCGGCCCGGCGGGAGCGGCGCGTGCACCTCGACGAACTCGCCGTGCTGGAGCCGGTTGATGACGCCGGTCTCCCGGCCGTGCAGGACCTTCTCCTTGTCGCGCCGCTGCAGGCCCAGGCACCACCGCTTGGTGACCACGAAGACGACCACCGGCACGACGAAGAAGCCGGTGCGCACCGCGTAGGTGATCGCGTTGATCGACAGCTGGAAGTGGGTGGCGAGCAGGTCGTTGCCGCCGCCGGCCAGCAGGATCAGGTAGAGGCCGATCCAGGCCGCGCCGACGGCCGTGCGCACCGGTGCGTTGCGCGGCCGGTCGGCGATGTGGTGCTCGCCGCGGTCCCCGGTGACCCAGGCCTCCAGGAACGGGTAGCACCAGATGATCAGCAGCACGGTCGGGAAGACCATCAGCGGGACGAACACCCCGAGGTTCAGGGTGTGGCCGCCCCAGACGCTGATCTCCCAGCCGGGCATCACGCGCACCAGGCCCTCGGAGAAGCCCATGTACCAGTCCGGCTGGGCGTCGGTGGACACCTGGTCGGGCCGGTAGGGGCCGTAGGCCCAGATCGGGTTGACGGTGGCGATCGCCGACATGAACGCGACCACGCCGAAGACCAGGAAGAAGAAGCCGCCGGCCTTGGCCATGTAGACCGGCATCAGCGGCATGCCGACCACGTTGTCGTTGGTCCGGCCGGGCCCGGCGAACTGGGTGTGCTTGTGGTAGAAGACCAGGATCAGGTGCGCCGCGAGCAGGCCCACCATGACCCCCGGGATCAGCAGCACGTGCACGGTGAACAGCCGCGGCACGATGTCCTGGCCGGGGAACTCGCCGCCGAACATGAAGAACTGCAGGTACGAGCCGACGATCGGCACGGCCAGGACGGCGCCCTCCATGAACCGGATGCCGGTGCCGGAGAGCAGGTCGTCCGGCAGCGAGTAGCCCATGAAGCCGTCGAACATGCCGAGGAACAGCAGCAGCGCGCCGAAGACCCAGTTGATCTCGCGGGGCTTGCGGAACGCGCCGGTGAAGAAGACGCGCATCATGTGCGTCAGCATCGAGGCGACGAACACGATCGCCGCCCAGTGGTGGACCTGGCGCATCAGCAGGCCGCCGCGCACCTCGAAGCTGATGTCGATGGTCGAGGCGTAGGCCTCCGACATCTGGATGCCCTTGAGCGGGACGTACGAGCCGTCGTAGATGACCTCGCCCATGCTCGGCTTGAAGAAGAGGGTCAGCCAGACGCCGGTGATGATGATGATGACGAAGGTGTAGAGCGCGATCTCGCCCAGCATGAAGGACCAGTGGTCCGGGAAGATCTTGCGCAGATTGGCCTTGGCCAGGGAGTAGATGCCGACCCGGCCGTCGGTCCAGTCGGCCAGGGCCTCGGCCTTGTTCGCGGGGTTGGCGCGCGTGCTGGTCACCGGTCCCGGCTGCGACTGCTGGTCGGTTCTCACGACGGGCTCCCCGGCGTCCTCGGCGTGCCGGGCTGGAGGCCCGCCGGCAAAGACGCCGGCCGGCGAAGTGTTGTGATCATGGGACCTCTCGATACGGGCCCGCCGGCTGAACCGGCACGCGGAGCGGGTGACCCACTGGCCCGTTGCTCAGGGTGATGGAGCGCTTACTCTGTCATGCTGTCGGCAGGGGGCCGACTGTGCACGTCCATCGGTCCGTACGGCCGCTCGTGTCGGTCCGTACGGGGGGTCCTGGCGCCTGATCGGCCGCCGGACGGGTGGCGGTGCTGCGCCCGGGTGCCGCTGAACCGTTTCGGCGCGCGCCGCGTCCGGAGGTCGCGCGATCCCGGGCCTACGCTGCGCCAATGGTGGATCACCCTGAACTCTTCGAGGACGTCACCGCGGCCCTCGCCCGCGCCGGGATCGACGCCGGGCCGGGCCCGTCCCTGCTGCGGATCGGCCATCGGTCGCCGGGGGTGGCGGTCGGCTGGTCGCCGGGGGAGGGGCCGGACGGGCCGCCCTCCCGGGGAGCGCGCGAGGCGGTCAGCGGTGCGGCCGCCGTCGTGCTGCGCGAGTGCGGCTACCTGGTCGCCGAGACGGGCGGCGGCGAGCTGCTGGTGACGCCCGCCGCCGCGCCGGTGGCGGTGCCGGCGGAGCCGGAGACGGTGCCGGAGCAGTGGTGGGGCTGAGCCGGGCCGGCTCGGCAGCCCTCATACCGAACCCTTACCTGAACGGGGGGTGCTGTTGACCACGACGGCTCTAAGGTTTGCCTAAGCTAAGTCGAAGCGCCCCGGACCCTCGTGTCCGGGGCGTTCGGCTGTGCCGCGCCGCCGCCACCCGCGGCGGGCCGCCGAGTTCAGGTACGACCCGGGGTGACCGGGGGAGGAGCCCGCTGCATGTGGGATGAGGCGTTTCCCAGCTTTCTGATCGGGCTGCGCGAAGGTCTGGAAGCCGGACTGATCGTGTCGATCCTGGTCGCCACGCTCGTCCGGTTCGGGCACAAGGCCCGGTTGCCGCAGGTGTGGACCGGCGTCGCGGCGGCGATCGCGCTCAGCCTCAGCTTCGGCGCGGTGCTCACCTTCACCGCCGCCAACCTCTCCGGCCACGCCCAGGAGGCGTTCGGCGGGGTGCTGAGCCTGATCGCGGTCGGCTTCGTCACCGCGATGGTGTTCTGGATGCGCCGCTCGGCGCGCACCCTCTCCGCCGAGCTGAAGGAGAAGGTCCAGGCCTCGCTGGCGATGGGCGCCGGCGCGCTGGTGCTCACCAGCTTCCTGGCCGTCGGCCGCGAAGGCCTGGAGACCTCGCTCTTCCTGTGGACCAACGTGCGCACCGCCGGGGAGTCCACCGGGCCGCTGCTCGGCGCGGCCGTCGGCCTGGTGCTCTCGGCCGGCCTCTGCTGGGGCCTGTACCGGCGGGCGCTGAAGATGAACCTCACCCGGTTCTTCACCATCACCGGCGCCGGCCTGATCGTGGTCGCGGCGGGCGTGCTCGGCTACGGCCTGCGCGACCTGCAGGAGTCCGGGCTGGTCGGCGGCGGCAGCTCGTACGCGTTCGACCTGAGCGGCCACCTGGACGCCTCCTCCTGGTACGCCACGCTGGTGCAGGGCACCCTCAACCTGACCGTCACCATGACGGTCCTCCAGGTCGTCGGCTACCTCGCCTACCTGTGCATCGTGATGACGCTGTTCGTCGAGGGCGTCCGCGGTGGCAAGACCGCTCCGGCCCCCGGGAAGGCGGCGCAGGGAGAGAAGGCCGGGGCGGCCGCGGCCGCGCCCGAGGCCGCCGGGCCGGTGCGGTCCGGACGGCCGCGCTGGGCCGTGCCGACCGCGCTGGTCGCGGTGCCGGTGGTGATCGCCGGGGCCGTGATCGCGGTCAGCGACGGCAAGCAGAGCAGCTCCGCAACCGTGTCCGTCTCCGAGCAGGAGTGCGGCAAGGGCTTCAGCACCCCGCTGCCCGGCCAGCAGGTGTTCCAGATGCACAACACCGGCGACAAGGTCTCCGAGGTCTACCTGGTCAACCCGGCCAGCGGCGCCGTCTACGGCGAGATCGAGGGCCTGGCCCCCGGCACCACCCGCGCGCTGACCGCGACCATCGGCTCCGGCGACTACGCCTGGCGCTGCGTACCCACCGGCGGCACCTCCGTCACCTCGGCCGCCGTGCACGTCACCGGCGGCGGCCAGGTCAAGGCCGTCAAGCCGGTCGCCGAGGACGACCTCAAGGGCCCGCTCGACGCCTACAAGGACTACGTCAACAAGGGCCTCGCGACCCTGCTGACGCAGACCCAGAAGCTCCAGGCCGACGTCCACGGCGGCGACCTCGCCACCGCCAAGGCCGACTGGCTCACCGCCCACCTCCAGTACGCCTCGCTCGGCGCCGCCTACGGCACCTTCGCCGACCTCGACGGCAAGATCGACGGCCGGCCCGACGGGCTCGCCGACAAGGCCCAGGACAAGGACTTCACCGGCTTCCTGCGCCTGGAGTACGGCCTCTGGCACGGCCAGTCCGCCGCCGACCTGACGCCCGTCGCCGACCAGCTGGCCGCCGACGTCGCCAAGCTCGGGCAGGACTTCCCCGGCCAGGACTTCGACCCCGGAGACCTCCCGCTGCGCGCCCACGAGATCCTGGAGAACACCCTCCAGTTCGAGCTCACCGGCGACACCGACCAGGGCAGCGGCACCAACCTGGCCACCACCCAGGCCAACCTGGCCGGCACCCGGGAACTGCTGACCGTCCTGCAGCCGCTGCTCGACGAGCGCGACCCGCAGCTGCTCACCCGCGTCGACGCCGGGATGAAGCGGGTCGGCGACCTGGTCGCCGCCGCCCACAAGCCCGAGGGCTGGACCGCGCTGGAGCAGCTCCCCGCCGACGCCCGCCGCCAGCTCAACGGCGCCACCGGCGAGCTGCTCGAAGACCTCGCCCCCATCCCCGCCCTGCTCGAGATCCGGAAGGCCGCCTGATGACCGACCACACCGCTGCCACCGGAGGCTCCTGCCCGTTCCCGCACGCCGCCGCGCCCGCCCCGGCCGTCGCCGAGGGCGGCTGCCCGGCCGGCCCGGCCCGCCGCAGCTTCGTCCGGACCGCCCTCGGCGCCTCCGCCGGGGCGGCCGTCCTGGCGGGCGGGGCGTTCACCCTGGCCGCCGGCCCGGCCTCCGCCGGGGACAGCCGCCAGGCGAAGAGCGGGGCCGTGCCGTTCCACGGCGACCACCAGGCCGGCGTCACCACCCCGGCCCCCGGCTACGCGGCCTTCGTGTCCTGCCAGGTGATAGCCCAGGACCGCAAGGGCCTGGAGGGCCTCCTCAAGACCCTGACCGAGCGGATCCGCTTCCTCACCGCCGGCGGCACCCCGCCCGACCTCGGCGTCGGCGCGCCGCCCGCCGACAGCGGCATCCTCGGCCCCACCGTGCCCACCGACAACCTGACCGTCACGGTCGGCGTCGGCGCCTCGCTGTTCGACGACCGGTACGGGCTGGCCAAGGCCAAGCCGACCAAGCTGGCCCCGATGAAGACCTTCCCCAACGACAATCTGCAGGCCGCCGAACTCCACGGCGACCTCTCGCTGCAGATCTGCGCCGACCGCCAGGACACCGTGCTGCACGCGCTGCGCGACATCACCCGGCACACCCGCGGCGCGATGCAGATCCTCTGGCGGATCGACGGCTTCCAGAACGAGTCCCGCCCGGACGGCGCCCAGCGCAACCTGCTCGGCTTCAAGGACGGCATAGTCAACCCCGACACCACCTCCGCCCGCGAGATGGACCGGCTGATCTGGGTCACCGACGGACTGGGCGAGCCCGCCTGGGCGACCGGCGGCAGCTACCAGGTGATCCGGATCATCCGGATGCTGATCGAGTTCTGGGACCGCGTCACCCTCGCCGAGCAGGAGAAGATGTTCGGCCGTCGCCGCGACACCGGCGCGCCGCTGGACGGCCGCCAGGAGACCGACGCGCCGGACTACGGCAAGGACCCGGAGGGCAAGGCGATCCCGCTCAAGGCGCACATCCGGCTCGCCAACCCGCGCACCGCCGACACCGACACCTCGCGCATCCTGCGCCGCGGCTTCAACTACGACCGGGGCGTCGACCAGGCCGGCAACCTGGACATGGGCCTGGTGTTCTGCTGCTACCAGCAGGACGTGGTGCGGCAGTTCGAGGCCACCCAGACCCGGCTCATCGACGAGCCGCTGGTCGACTACATCTCGCCGACCGGCGGCGGGTACTTCTTCGTCCTGCCGGGCGTGAAGGACAACGCCGACTGGCTCGGACGCGGGCTGCTCGCGGCGCTCTGACGACGGTTTGACGGCGGTCTCACGGCGGCCGACGTGACGCCGGGCCCCGGGCGCTGCTGCGTGCCCGGGGCCCGGCGGCGTTGCGCGGACGGCGGTTTCGAGGACACGCCCTACGGGCCGAGGGTGAAGCCGATCACGGCGCCGCCGCCGTCCCGGTTGGCGGCGAAGGCCTCGCCGCCGTGCGAGCCGGCCACCTCGTGCACGATGGCCAGGCCCAGCCCCGAACCGGGCAGGCTGCGCGCGGCGGTGGCCCGGTAGAAGCGGTCGAAGACCCGGGAGAGGTCGGCCTCGTCGATCCCCGGCCCGCCGTCGCGCACCTCGACCCGGCGGCCGCGCACCACCACCTCGATCGGGGCCGTCCCGGCCGGGTCGAACTTGGCGGCGTTGTCCAGCAGGTTGCCCACCGCCCGGGACAGCGCGTCCGGGCGGGCCGTGACCACCGTGTCGTCGGCGTCCACGGTGATCTCCCGGCCGCTGCGCCGCCGGGCCTGTGCGGCGGCCTCGCGCACCAGCTCGGCCAGCACCAGTTCGGTCGGCTCCTCGTCGGCCTTCCGGTCCGCGGCGAGCGCCACCAGCTCCTCCACCAGCAGCGTCAACTCCCGCGCCTCCTCGGCCAGATCGGCCATCAGTGCGGCCTGTTCGGCGGGCGGCAGGCGGTCCAGGCTGGGCAGGACCGAGAGGTTGGTGCGCAGGCTGGTCAGCGGGGTGCGCAGCTCGTGCCCGGCGTCCTGGACGAGCCGGCGCTGGTTCTCCTTCGCCGTGGCGAGCCGGCCCAGCATCCGGTCGAAGGCCCGGCCGAGCCGGCCGACCTCGTCCGTCCCGGCGGCCGGCACCGGAACGTCCAACCGTCCGCTGGCGGCGACGAGTTCGGCCGCGTCGGTGAGCCGGACCAGCCGGCCGGTGATCCGCCGGGCGAGCAGCCAGCCGGCCCCGCCCGCGAGCACCGCGACCACCGCCACCGACACCCCGGTACGGATCCGCAGCGTCGCCAGCAGGTGCTCGGTGGGGCCCAGTTGCTGGGCGATCTGGACCGCGCCGCGGCCGCCGCCGAGCGAGACCACGGCCACCCGGTAGGTGTCGCCGTGCACGGGCCGAAGCCCGGACGAGGTCCGGCCGGGGGCGTCGGAGCGGGCGAGGGAGCGGTCGTCCGGGGTCGGCCGGAGGTCGATCCGGGCGGTGCCGGGCAGCACCTCCCCGTCGGGGCCGAGGGACTGCGAGGTGACCCGGATCGGGCGCAGCAGATCCTCGCTCAGGCCGCTCGTGCCGTTGAAGTCGCCGGGGAACAGCATCTCCCGGCCGACCTGCTGGTGCACCGCCTGGACGGCCGCGGTGAAGTCGGCGGCCTCGTCGTCCCGGATCAGCCGGGCGGCGGAGCGGTAGCCGAGCGCGCCGATCAGCACCGCGACCAGGGCGGCCATCGCGGCGAAGGCGAGCGAGACGGTGGTGCGCAGCCCCGGGCGCGGCCACAGCAGCCGCGGCCGCGGCCGGCCACGGCCGGTCACGACTCGCGCAGCGTGTAGCCGACGCCGCGGACGGTGTGGATCAGCGGTGTCAGGCCGGGCCGGTCCAGCTTGCGGCGCAGGTAGCCGATGAATACCGCGAGGTTCTTCGAGCCGGGGCCGAAGTCGTAGCCCCAGATCTGCTCGTACACCGTGGCCTGGTCGAGCACCGAGCCCGCGTGCCGGGTCAGCAGCTCCAGCAGGTCGAACTCGGTCCGGGAGAGCTCCAGCTCCTGCCCGGCCCGCCAGGCCCGCCGGGCGTGCGGCTCGACCCGCAGGTCGGCCACCGCGAGGACGCCGCCGCCGGCGGATTCGGGCGGGCTGCGGCGCAGCAGGGCGCGCAGGCGGGCGAACAGCTCGTCCACGTCGAAGGGCTTGACCAGGTAGTCGTCGGCCCCGGCGTCGAGCCCGGCGATCCGGTCCGGGACCTCGACCCGGGCGGTGAGCATCAGGACCGGGGTGCGGTCGCCGTCGGCGCGCAGGCGGCGGCAGACCTCCAGGCCGTCCGGGCCGGGCATCATCACGTCCAGCACCAGCAGGTCCGGGCGCTGCTCCGTGAGGGCGGCCAGGGTCTGCGCGCCGTCCGCGGCGGTGCTCACCCGGTAGCCCTCCAGCTGGAGGGCGCGGGTGAGGGAGTCGCGGATGGCCCGGTCGTCCTCGGCGATCAGCACGGTGTGGGTCATGGCTCCGATTCTCCCCGGCGCGCCCGCGGCGGCGTCCGGCGGGTCCGGGCGACGGCCTCCGTCGGGTCCCTGGGTCCGCGGGTCCGGGCCCGGCCGGTGGCCGTACCGGCTGCGGCTTTCGCAGCGCCGGGGACGGGCGTACGGTGGCCACACGGTGGCGTGTCCGCCGGGGGTGCCACCGGGTCCTTGTCGGCACACCCCGCCGGAGGCCGCGATGGCAGACCGGATGGCCTTCCTCACCACCCCGCGCGCCGAGCGCGAGCGGCGGGACGCACAGCAGCGGCTGGGGGACTCCCGGGAGGTGTACCGGCCGCAGGCGCCGCTGCCGGTGGTGGGCGGGCAGGCGGGCCGCTGCATGGACTGCGGGCTGCCGTTCTGCCACCACGCCTGCCCGCTGGGAAACCTGGTGCCGGAGTGGAACCGGCTGGTGGCGGACGCGGACTGGCGGGCCGCCGCCGCCCGGCTGCTGGCGACCAACAACTTCCCCGAGTTCACCGGACGGCTCTGCCCGGCGCCCTGCGAGAGCGCGTGCGTGCTGGCGATCGACGGCGCGGCGGTGACGATCAAGAACGTCGAGCTGGCGATCACCGACCGGGCCTGGGAAGAGGGCTGGGACCTGCCGCAGCCGCCCGAGCGGAGCGCCGGGCGGCGGGTGGCCGTGGTCGGGTCGGGCCCGGCCGGCCTGGCCGCCGCGCAACAGCTGACCCGGGCCGGGTACGCCACCACGGTGTACGAGCGGGCCGACCGCCTAGGCGGGCTGCTGCGCTACGGGATCCCGCCGTTCCGGCTGGAGAAGCACCGGCTGGACCGGCGGCTCGACCAGATGCGGGCCGAGGGCACGGACTTCCGCACCGGGGTGTTCGTCGGCCGGGACCTCGCGGCCGGGGAACTGCGGGCCGGGTGCGACGCGCTGGTGGTGGCGGTCGGCGCGACCGCCTGCCGGGAGCTGGCGGTGCCGGGGTGCGGCCTGCCCGGCGTGCACCAGGCGATCGACTACCTGACCTGGGCGAACCGGGTCGACGAGGGCGACCGCGCGGCCCCGCCGGTGTCCGCCGAGGGCCGGCACGTGGTGATCGTCGGCGGCGGGGACACCGCGGCCGACTGCCTGGGGACGGCGCTGCGCCAGGGCGCGGCCTCCGTCACCCAGCTCGACATCAACCCGTGCCCGCCGGTGTGCCGGGCGCCGGGGCAGCCCTGGCCCGTCCACCCGAAGGTGTACCGGGAGACCACCTCGCACGAGGAGTCGGGGGCCACGGCGGCCGGGCCCCGGGTGTTCGCGGCGACCACGCTCGGCTTCGAGGCCGGACCGGACGGCCGGCTGGCCGCCGTCCGCTTCGCCGAGGCCGAACCGGCCGACCGCAGCCCCCGGGCCGGCACCGAGCGGAGCGTCCCGGCCGAGCTGGTGCTGCTCGCGCTGGGCTTCAGCGGACCGGAGCCGGACCAGGGGCTGATCACCCAACTCGGCCTCGCCACCGGCCCGGACGGCGCCCTGGCCCGGGACGACGACTTCGCCACCGGCGCGCCGGGCGTCTTCGTCGCCGGGGACGCCGGGCGCGGGCAGTCACTGATCGTGTGGGCGATCGCCGAGGGGCGGGCGGCGGCCGCGGCGGTGGACCGCCATCTGCGCGGCGGCACCGAACTCCCGGCGCCGATCCGGGCGTCGGCGCGGGCGCTCACGCTTTGAAGGGCGTACGGGCGTTCACGCTCTGAGGGGCGCGCGGGCGCTCACGCTTTGAAGGGCGTGCGGGCGCTCATGCTCTGGGCGTCGGCGCGGGCGCTCACGCCCTGAGGGGCGCGCGGGCGGGCCCGGCAGCCCTGCCGCACTTCCTCGCAACCCGCCGTGCGCCGCGAGCCGTTCGGGCGCGGCGCGTCCCCCGGGCGGCGCCGGGTAGGGCTCGGGGCAGCAGACGGACGGAGGGGACCGCCATGCCCGACCACTTCCCGGACACACCCGCACCGCCGACGCCGCCGACCCCGCCCACACCACCGTGGCCGGACGGCCAGCCGCCGGTGCTCGGCCACGCGGCCCGCAGCATCCCGAAGGCCACCCTCGTCCCGCTCCGGGTGGACGGCCCGCAGCGCGGCCCGGCCTTCGCCGGGCACGCCTACCTGCGCGGACTCGACCTGCGCCCCGGCGAAGTGGCCGCCGTCCGCGAGCAGGTGACGGCGGACCTGCCCTGGGAACTGCTCGCCGCCGGCGCCGCCGCCCCGGCCGATCGCACGCTGCGGGCCGCCGCCCTCGCCGCCGTCGACGGCGCCGCGCTGCGCGCCCCCGGCGACGCGCCGGAGCGAATTCTCCTACCCCCGGGCACCACGAACGGCCTGAGTCTAGCCGCCCGGGCCGCCGCCGCGAGC
>NZ_JBHVWW010000028.1:52776-95997 GCF_042882025.1 Kitasatospora sp. NPDC058243 | reverse complement strand
CGTTTGCGGGTGGGGGGTAGGCAGTTCTATTATTTCTTCCCTCTTTTTCTTTTCTCCCCCCCCCCCCCGCCGCGCGTACCCCGGTCCGTCAGGCCCGGTCCGGGACCGTGCTCTCGACCAGGTGCAGGTAGGAGTTGACCGGGCGGACCCCGGTCGGCTCCAGACCCGCCTCCCGGACGAGGGCGACCAGCCCGGCCTGGGTGTGCTTGCGGCCGCCGACGTTGAGCAGCAGCAGCAGGTCCATCGCGGTGGTGAACCTGATCTCGGGACTTCCGTCCACCAGGTTCTCGACCACGATGACGCGGCTGCCCGGCTCCGCCGCCGCCGCCACGTTGCGCAGGGTCAGGACGGTGCTCTCGTCGTCCCACTCCAGGATGTTCTTCAGCAGGTACACGTCGGCCTTGACCGGGACCTCCCGGCGGCAGTCGCCGGCCAGCAGCGTCGCCCGGTCGGCGAGCGCGCCGCCCGGCCGCAGCCGCGGGTCGGCCCCCGCCACCACCTCGGGCAGGTCCAGCAGGGTCCCACGCAGCCCCGGATTGCGCTCCAGCAGCGTGGCGAGGACGTGCCCCTGGCCGCCGGCGATGTCCACCACCGTGCCGACCCCGCTCAGGTCCAGCCGGTCGGCCAGCGCGAGCGCGGAGAGCCGGCTCGACTGGGTCATCGCCTGGTCGAAGACCGCGGCCGACTCGGGCGCGTGGGCGTGCAGGTGGTCGAAGAAGTCCATGCCGTGCAGCTCGGGGAAGACGGCCTTGCCGGTGCGGACCGCCTCGTCGAGGTGCCCCCACAGCTCCCAGGTCCACGGCTCGGTGCCCCAGAGCACCATGTGCTTGAGGGTGCGCGGGGTGTCCTCCCGTAGCAGCCGCGAGGCGTCGGTGTGCGCGTACCGGCCGTCGGGTCGCTCGCTGAACACGTCGTAGGTCGTCAGCGAGCGCAGCAGCCGTTGCAGCGCGTCCGGTTGGGCGCCCACGGCCCGGGCCAGCTCGGCCACGGTGGCGGGCTCCTCGCCGAGCGCGTCGGCCAGGCCCAGCCGGGCCGCCGCGCGGACGGAGGCGGCGCAGGCCGCGCTGAGCGCGAGCTCGCGCAGCCGGATCACCGCCTGCGGAATGGTTTCGCCGGTCGTCGTCATCTGCCGTCCTCCTCAGGCGCCGTGCTGCGTGATCAGGTCGAACGGGGCCGGTTCGGCCTGGGCGAGCGCCATCACCCGGCCGACCCGCGAGCGGAACTCCGGGGAGCCGGTCGCCTGCTTGTGCGAGACGGCGTCGTCCCACTCGGCGGTCTCCACGTAGACCTGCGCGTCGGCGGCCGAGCGGTACAGCCGGTGGGAGCGGAAGCCGGGTTGGGCGCTCATGTACGCGGTGATCTCCCCGACGACGGCCTCGAACTCGGTCTTGTCACCGGTGACGGTGAAGCGGTTGATGAAGGTGAACATGCTGGTCCTCCTGGGTCGGTCGCGGGTCAGGGCTTGCCGAGCAGCCGGTCGCGCAGATCGCGCCGCTGCACCTTGCCGGTGGCGGAGCGCGGGATGCTCTCCGCCAGCCACAGGTGCCGCAGGTGCTCGTAGTAGGGCAGTCGGGCGTTGACGAAGCCGGCCAGGGCGGCCGGGTCGACGTCATCGCCCATCGGGACGACGAGTCCGACGGCGACGGCGCCGCTCAGCTCGTCGGGGTAGTCGAAGACCACGCAGTCGGCGACCGACGGATGCCGCATCAGCACCCGCTCGATCTCGGTCGGCGACACGAGCCAGTTGTCGCACTTGAAGACGTCCTTGATCCGGTCGACGACGGACAGCCGGCCTTCCTCGTCGACCCGTCCGACGTCACCGGTGCTGAACCAGCCGTCCGGGCGCACGGCCTCGCCGTGCCCGGCGCCGAGGTAGCCCAGCATCAGCTGGGGCCCCTTGACCTGGATCTCGCCCTTCTCGCCCGTCGGCAGTACCGCGCCGGTCCGCACGTCGACGATCCGGCAGCCCGTTCCCGCCACCGGCGGGCCGCAGGATCCGGTGGTCGGCCGGTCCAGCAGGTCGAAGTGGGTGGAGGGCGAGGTCTCGGCGAGACCGTAGCCCTGGACCACCGGGACGGCGAAGTGCTCCGACAGGGCCGTCGTCGTGCGCGGCGGCAGCGTGGAGCCGCCGGACAGCACCGCCCGCAGCGAGGGGATCCGGAAGGCCGGCAGGCGCAGGTCCCCGGCCAGCCGGGACAGCCGCACCGGGAGGCTGTACAGGTGGCTGGCCCGCCAGGCGCGGGCCAGCTCCACCATCGCCTCCTGGTCCTCCGCCGGGCAGAGCAGAAGGGTCGCGCCGACCGCCAGCGCGGTGTTCAGGTGCATGAGGTGGAACGAGGGCAGGTTGTCGAGCGAGACCGAGTCCGCGCCCAGCTGGTGGGCGTGCGCCGACTGCGCGGCGTTCACCAGGAGGTTGTCGTGGCTCAGCCGCACCGTCTTGGGAGCGCCGGTGGTACCGCTGGTGAACTGGAGGCAGGCGGTCCGCGCGGCCTCGCCGTCCGGGACGGCCGCCCGGGGCAGTTCGTCCAGCACCGGTGTGCCGTCGCCCGCGTCCGAGGTCACCACGATCTGCCGCAGCGCCGGGACCCGGTGCCGCACCGCCTCGATCCGGCGGTGCATCCGGGGCGACAGCACCGCCGCCCGCGCACCGCACGCGTTCAGGACGTGCACCAGGGCGTCGTCCGAGATCAACGGGTTGAACATGGCGCTGGTGTTGCCGGAGCGGGAGATCGCCAGGAAGGTGACGGCGAAGTCCACGGTGAGCTCGGCGGCGATCGCGATCACCGTCTCCGGGCCGCCGAACGCGCCGCGCAGCGCCTCGGCGCAGCGGGTCACCCGTCCGTCGAGCCCGGCGTGGTCGAGGACCTCGCCGTCGGCGACCAGCGCCGGGTGCCGGGGCGAGCGCCGGGCCGAGCGTCGGAGCAGGTCGTCGATCCGGGGGCCGCCGATCAGCTCCGACACGGTGTCCAGCGGCGCGCCGAAGGTCGTACTGTCCGCAGAGGTAGCCATGTCGGGGTCTCCTCTCAGGCGGCCGGCAGGTCGTCCCGGCACACCTGGCGGTGGCGGACCTTCAGCTCCCCGGCCACCCGCACCAGCCGGTCCTCGCAGCTGGTGCTCAGGTGCACGGCGGCCGCACCGCCCTTGGGCGTGGCGATGATGAGCGCGTAGGTCCTGGCGAGCACGGTGCCGTCCGGCTGCTCGGCGACCTCCAGCATGCCGAGCCAGTGCCGGTGCTGGACCCCGGCGGCGGCCAGGCGCGCCGCCGCCTCGTGGGCGCCGCGCTCGATGCTCCCCCGGCCCTCCTGCGGGTGCGGGCGGGCGTTGGCGGCGAACACGCCGTCCTCGGTGAAGGTCGCGGCCCACTGGGTGACCTCGCCCTCGTCCAGGTGGCGCATCTGCCGCCCGTAGAAGTGCTGGACCTCCTCGTAGAGCGATTCGGTCATGCTCGGGCCCTCCTCGGGCGGTTGGGGATCGGTACGGCGACGACGTTCGCACCCTCGTTTCGAATCCGGTTCGAGCGCGGGCCGCGCGGGCGCGCTCTAACGGGAGTCGAAGCCGGCGGTGCAGGGTCGGGCCGAGGGGCCTGAACGAGCCCGGGAACTCTGAATCGGAGACTGATGCGATGAGCACCGAGACAACCACCGGGGTCGCCCTGGTGACCGGGGCGACCAGCGGGATCGGACTGGCCAGCACCGTCCGCCTGGCCCAGCGAGGCCTGCGCGTCTTCATCTGCGCCCGCACCGCGAAGGACGTCTCGGAGACGGTCGCGCGGCTGCGCGGCGAGGGGTACGAGGTCGACGGCGTACCCGCCGACGTCCGCTCCCAGGAGGACGTCGCCACGGCGGTCCGGACCGCGGTGGACCGGTTCGGTCCGATCGGCGTGCTGATCAACAACGCCGGGCGCAACGGCGGTGGCGTCACCTCGGCCATCAGCGACGAGCTGTGGAACGACGTGATCGAGACCAACCTCACCAGCGTCTTCCGGGTCACCCGGGAGGTGCTGACCACCGGCGGCATGGAGCGGGCCGGCCACGGGCGGATCATCACCGTCGCCTCCACCGGAGGCAAGCAGGGCGTCCCGCTCGGGGCTCCGTACTCGGCGTCCAAGGCCGGCGTCATCGGCTTCACCAAGGCGCTCGCCAAGGAGCTCGCCGCCACCGGCACCACCGTGAACGCGGTCTGCCCCGGTTATGTCGAGACCCCGATGGCGGTGCGGGTCCGCCAGGCGTACGCCGCCACCTGGGAGACCAGCGAGGAGGACGTGCTCGCCCGGTTCGAGCAGAAGATCCCGCTCGGCCGCTACTCCTCCGCGGAGGAGGTGGCGGGCATGGTCGACTACCTGACCACCCCCGCCGCCGCCTCCATCACCGCGCAGGCGATCAACGTCTGCGGCGGCCTCGGCATCTACTGAACCCACCGACGGAAGGCTGGTCGACGGATGACCCGCACACAGCACACCACCCACGACATCGACGTGGCCGCCCCCGCCGACGTCGTCTACGCCGTCATCGCCGACGCCCTGGCGTGGCCACGGCGGTTCGGACCCACCCTGCACGTGGAGCACGAGGCCCTGACGGCCGACACCGAGCGGCTGCGGATCTGGGCCGGCGCCAACGGCGAGGTGAAGCACTGGACTTCACGCCGCGAGCTGGACGGCGGCCGCCGGCGGATCCGGTTCCGGCAGGAGGTCTCCTCGCCGCCGGTGGCCTCGATGGCGGGGGAGTGGCAGGTCCACGAGCGGCCCGGCGGCGCCACCCTGACGCTCACCCACGAGTTCACCGCGGTCGACGACGACCCACAGGGCGTCGAGTGGATCACCCGGGCCACCGACCGCAACAGTCGAACCGAACTCGGCAACATCAAGGCCCTCGCCGAGAGCTGGTCGGCGCTCGCCGACCTGGAATTCGAGTTCGAGGACTCGGTGCTGGTCGACGCGCCGCTGGAGACCGTCTACGGCTTCCTCCACGAAGCCGCCGAGTGGCCGGACCGGCTGCCCCACGTGGCCCGCCTCGACCTGCGCGAGGACGTCCCCGGCATCCAGCACATGGCGATGGACACCCGCACCGCGGACGGCTCCGAGCACACCACCGAGTCGATCCGGATCTGCTTCCCCGGCACCGCCATCGCCTACAAGCAGCTGCGCACACCGTCGATGATGTCCGCCCACACCGGCCGGTGGACCTTCGAGCAGACCGGGCACGGCGTCCGGGTGACGTCCTGGCACGCCGTCGTGCTCAACCCCGAGGCGATTCCCGCCGTCCTGGGCCCCGAGGCGACCACTGCTTCCGCCCGGACGTTCATCCGCTCCGCCGCGGGCGGCAACAGCCGCGCCACCCTGGCGCTGGCCAAGCGGTTCGCCGAGGAACGCCATGGCTGACCCCGCACCGTCCGTCCTGATCGCCGGCGCCGGCCCGGTCGGGCTCACCGCGGCCCACGAGCTCGCCCGACGCGGCGTACGGGTACGGCTGATCGACGCCGCCGACGGCCCGGCCACCAGCAGCCGGGCGCTCGCGGTGCACGCCCGGACCATGGAGGTGCTCGACCAGATGGGAGCGCTCGACCGGCTGCTCCCGCTGGGCCGACGTGTCACCCACTTCACCATGCACCGCCGGGGCCGCACCCTGGTTCGATTCGACACCAACTACGAGACGATGCCCACCGGTTACCCATTCAGCCTGATGGTGGACCAGGTGGTGACGGAACGCGTGCTGCGCGAGTGCGCCGCGCGGTACGGCGTCACCGTCGAATGGGGCGTCGAACTGGTCGGCGTCCGCTCCGAGACGGACGCCGCGCTGGTCACCCTGCGCCACCCCGACGGGCGGGTCGAGGAGACGCCGGTGCCCTGGCTGATCGGTGCCGACGGCGGGCGCAGCACCGTCCGGCGCCAGCTCGGCATGCGGCTGATCGGGGACACCACCCAGGAGTGGCTCAACGCCGACGTCACGATCGACGCCGACCTGCCGCCGGACAGCAACCACCTGCTGCACACCGACCCGGGAACGCTGCTGCTGGTGCCCTTCCCCGAGCCGGGCAAGTGGCGCGTGGTGGACACCAGGGACACCGGCGGAGCCGACGACCCCGAGGTCGTCCGGCGCAGGCTGACCGCCAAAATCGGCCGGGCGCTGGGCCGGCCGGTCACGGTCGGCGCGCCCAGTTGGCTCTCGGTGTTCACCGTGCAGCAGCGCCAGATCACCCGGATGCGCTCGGGACGCTGCTTCCTCGCCGGCGACGCCGCGCACGTGCACAGCCCCGCCTCCGGGCAGGGCATGAACAGCGGCATCCAGGACGCCTACAACCTCGCCTGGAAGCTGGCGGACGTGACGCGCGGTCACGCCGGGCCCCACCTGCTCGACAGCTACGACGCCGAGCGGGTGCCGACCGGGGCCGTCCTGTTGCGCTCCACCAGGACGGCCACCGCGCTGGTCTCGCTGCGCACCGTGCTGGGGCCGGCCCTGCTCACCGTCGGCACCGCCGTGCTGCGCGCGGTGCCGCCGCTGAAGCGCCGGGTCGAGGGCAAGATGATCCGCGGCTTCTGCGGGCTGGGCCTGGCCTACCCGGACAGCCCGCTCACCCTGGCGACCGACGCCACCGGTGGGATCAGGCCCGGCGACCGGGTGGGCTGCGCCGCCGGCACGGCAGGCGGGCACCCCGGCGGGGCCGCTCTCCGTGCCGAACTCGCCGATCCCCGATGGACGTTGCTGGCCGCCGAGCCGGCAACCGGGCGCGCCGCCCACCGGGAGGCGGTGGAGCAGGTGGACCGGCTGTTCGGCGCGGCCGTCTCGGTACGGGTGCTGTCCGACGCGAACGCCGACGGTAGCTCCGACGCGGACGGTCACTCCGACGCGGACGGTCACTCCGACGCCGACGGTCACTCCGACGCGGACACCGACGGCGCGCTGCGTCGTGCCCTGGGTCTGGCGCCCGGGGAGTTCCTGCTGATCAGGCCGGACGGCTACGTCGCCGCCCGGGACCGCGGCCCGGGCCGGTTCCGCCAGGTCCTCCAGGCCTGCGCCCTGCTACCGGAAGGGACCACCAGTGCGCATCATTGACCTGTCCTCGGCGATCGACGGCGGCGCCTGGGAGGTGGACGGGATCCGTCACGAGGTACTGACGCCGGCCGACGGCGCGCGGCACATGGCCGAGGGGATGCTCCGCAACCACGGCATCGAGTTCGACATCGCCGACCTGCCCGACGGAGAACTGCTCTCCCTCGACACCCTGACCCTGACCACCCACACCGGCACCCACGTCGACGCGCCGTCGCACTACGGCACCAAGACGGCGTACGGAATTCCGCGCGACATCGACCAGTTGCCGTTGGACTGGTTCATCGGCCCGGGAGTCGTCCTCGACCTGACCGACACCGGGGTCGGTACGATCGGCGCGGACCGACTGCGGCGGGCATTCGACGACATCGGCCATTGCCCGCGCGCCGGGGACATCGTGCTCCTGCACACCGGCGCCGACCAGCTCGCCGGAACACCGGAGTACTTCACCGAGTTCGCCGGCCTGGACGGTGAGGCGACCAACTTACTGCTCGACCTCGGGGTGCGGCTCATCGGGACGGACGCCTTCGGCCTGGACGCCCCTTTCACGCATATGCTCTCGGAGTTCCGGCGTTCCGGCGACCATTCCGTGCTCTGGCCCGCGCATTTCGCGGGGCGGCAGCGGGAATACTGTCAGATCGAGCGGCTGTGCAATCTGGGTGCGCTGCCCGCGCCGACCGGATTCACCGTACACGCGCTTCCGGTCAAAATCGTCGGCGCGGGCGCGGGTTGGACTCGGGCGGTGGCACTGCTCGATTGACGGCCGCGGCCGCCGAATTCAGCGCGGCCGGTATGCGACAGGTCCCGACCACCGTGGGGTGATCGGGACCTGTCGGGCGTGCGGCCCTGTGGTCAGATCCGGCCGAACATCCGCAGCATGTACTCCTTGCGGTCCAGCGGGTTGGTGTCGGTCCGACGGCGGCTCGGGGCCGCGCCGACGGCCGGCTGGAAGCTGTCGAACCGGGTGACCAACACTCCCTCACCCTGGCTCAGCCCCGGCAGCCGCTGCTCGAACTCCTGCGCCGTGCGGGCCGGGATGGTGCCCTCCACCAGGCAGGTGCTGCCCTGCGCCTTCGTCGTCTCCGGCGTGCCACCGCACTCCACCAGGTTCAACAGGACGGTGCTGACGTTCTCGGCCGGCACCTCCAGTTCGAACCTGTTCACCGGCTCGAACACCTGCGTCCCGGCCTGCTTGAGCGCGTTCATCAGCACCAGCGGGGTGAGCTTGCGGAAGTCGCCCGCCGCGCTGACCGGGCTGGCGAACCCGGTGTGGGTCAGCGTCACCAGGATGTCGAGCACCTCCCACCCGCACAGTCCCTGCTGGAGCGTCGAACGCGCCGCCTCCTCCACCGCCTTGTGGAAGGCGTACGGCAGCGAACCCAACTCGACCGACCGCCGGAAGACGACCCCCGAGCCGGGCTCTCCGGGCTCCACCCGCAGCCCGACCGTGGCCCAGAAGTAGGTCTTGCTCCGGTAGTCGATCTCCTCCGCCGACTCACCGACCCCGATCGGCCGCTCGACGCAGATGATCCGGGTGCCCTCGAACACCACGTCCAGCTTGTAGTCCTCGGCGAGCGTCGCCTTGATGACCTCCTTCTGCACCTCCCCGTAGAGGGAGACCGAGACCTCCTGCTCCTCGTCGTTCTTGCGGACGTTGATGAACGGGTCCTGGTCGGCCAACTGCAGCAGGGCCTCGTAGAGTTCGGGCATCGCGCCGGACCTCGTCGCCCTGACCACGGTCTCCAGGCTCGGCGGCGCGAACAGGTGCTGCCCGCGCAGCCCCTCGGCGGTGCCGAGCTGGTCCCCGATCCGGATGCCCTTGAGCCCCCAGACCTTGGCGATGTCACCGGCCGACGCCGGCGCCTCGACCACCGCGGAGCCCCGGTCGAACACCTCGACCACGGTCGTCCGGCCGGGCAGCTCGACGACGGCGCCGTGCTGGTCCTGCCGGTGGATGGAGACCTTGGTGCGGCCCTTGAGCGCTCCCGTGTGCAGCCGGACATAGGCGACCTTCTCGCCGGCCCAGCCGCGTTCGATCTTGAACACCGTTCCGCGCAGCGCATCGCCGGAGCCACCGTGATTGACCGGAAACAGGCTGGTGATCCCGTCCATCAGGTCGGTGATGCCGACGCCGGCCACGGCCGAGCCGAAGAACACCGGGTACAACTGCGCCGAGCCGGTCTGCCGGGCCAGCTCGGTCGTGTAATCCTGCTCGGTCAGCGCCGCCTCGTCGTCGAGGTAGCGCGCCAGGAACGCGTCGCCGTGCTCGGCCAGGACGTCGGCCAGTTCGGTGGCGAAGTCGTCCCCCGCCTCCTCCTCCGTGCCCCCCGCCGCGATCCGGCGGGCCGCGGCGCTCGCCTGCGGCGTACCGATCCTCTCCACCCTGCTCATCGGGACGATGGCGGGCGTGAGTTCGGAGCGGATCGACTCCAGCAGGTCGTCGTGGCGGGCGCCCATGCGGTCGATCTTGTTGACGAAGAGGATCACCGGCATGCGCATCTTGACCAGCGTGCGCATCAGCAGGCGGGTCTGGGCCTGGACGCCCTCCACCGCGGAGATGACGAGCACCACGCCGTCGAGCACGCCGAGGGCCCGCTCCACCTCGGAGATGAAGTCCGGGTGGCCGGGGGTGTCGATGAGGTTGACCTTCACATCGCCGACGGTGAAGGACACCACCGCCGACCGGATGGTGATGCCGCGCTGCCGCTCCATGTCGTGGGAGTCGGTCTGAGTGTCGCCGCGATCGACGCTGCCGATCCGGTCGATGACGCCGGCGGTGTAGAGCAGCCGCTCGGTCAGGCTGGTCTTACCGGCGTCGACATGGGCCAGGATTCCGATGTTCACGCTTGACATGACGTGCTTCCCCTAGTTCTTCGGTCTTCGCTTGCACAACCGGAGCAACACGGATCTTTCGGGGCACGTCATTCTCCTCGTGTCGTGACAGTAGTCCAACCTGTCGCAGTCTAACAGCACTTGACGATCCGACCGCCGATCGACCCCCGTCGATCGGCGGGGGAGTATTCCTTTTGGAACAACCGTGCCGAGCGCCTGGGAATAGCAGTAGTGCCACCTTGCGCGCAGTCCCCTTGAGTCGTTGATCGAAGCGTGGATATACAGGAGTCGAGTGATTATCTCGGCGAAATCGGAGGCGTCATGAGGTTCAATGTTCTCGGCCCGATGGAAGTCCTCGATGCGGGAACCCCGTGCACACCCAGCGCGCTGAAGGTCCGGTGGACGCTGGCCATCCTGGTGATGCACGCCAATCGGATCGTCGACCTCGGCGTCATGATCGAGGAAATATGGGGCGACAATCCTCCGCGCACGGTGGTGACCACCGCGCAGACCTACATCTACCAACTCCGCAAACTCGGTCGGGTGGAGGGCCGCGACTTCATCCTCACCAAGGCGCCGGGCTACCTGTTGCTCCTGGGCGAGGAGGAGCTCGACTCCCAGGACTTCGAGCGGCTCTACAACGAGGGCGCCCGCCTGCTGGCCGACGGCCACCCCGAGGCGGCGTCGGACCGGTTGGGCCAGGCGCTGAGCCTGTGGCGTGGCGGCGCGCTGGCGGACATCCCCGTCGGCAGGGCGCTCGCCGGCCACGTGGCCGTCCTGGAGGAGATGCGCCTGCGCGCGCTGGAGAACCGCATCCTGGCCGATCAGCAGATCGGCCGGCACCGGGAACTCATACCGGAGCTACGGGCGTTGACGCTCCACCACCCGCTCAACGAGTGGTTTCACGAGCAGCTCATGCTCGCGCTCGACTGTGCCGGCAGACGCAGTGAGGCCCTGCACGTCTACCGGTCGCTCTACCGCAAGCTCGACGAGGACCTGGGCATCTACCCGTCGCAGCCGTTGCGGGAGCTGCACGACGATCTGCTCAGTGGAATCTCGCGGCTGCGGGAGCCGCGTCGGCCGAGTGCCGGGCAGGTGATGGAACTCGGCCAGCAGCCGGCCGGCTCAGCCTAGTGGCACCAGCAGGGAGGCAGCCCTGGCCTTGTTGACGGCATCGATCCGGGAGACCGCGTTGAGTTTCACGAAGACGTTCCTGAGGTGGCGTTTGACGGTGCCGGGGGCGATGCTGAGGTGGCCGGCGATGGCGGAGTTGCTCAGGCCGTTCGCCACAAGTCCCATGATCTCCCGTTCCCGTGAGGAGAGTTGGGATCCGCGTGGCCCGGTCATCCAGTCGATGCCGGAGCGGGAGGCCATGATGTACACCCGCTCCCGGTTGACGGCCAGCCCCCGGACCACGGACACCAGGCAGTCGCTGGTGACGTCCTCGCGCAGGTAGGCACTCACTCCGAAGCCGAGGTACATCTCCACCTCGCCCGGCCGCTCGCGCTTGCTCAGCACGACCACCCGGCAGCGGGCGCCGCGGGGGAGCAGCCGGCCCAGGGCCTGTTCGGTGGCCGCGTGCGAGTCGCCCACCCCGAACAGCACCACGTCGACGTGGTGTTCGGACAGCACCTCCAGCGCCTCGTCCACGGTGCCCACCGTCGCGCGTACGACCAGGTCGGGCTCGGCGGAGAGGAAGGCGTGCAGTCCTTGGCGCAGCAGCGAATTTCCTTCGAGGACGAGGACCGACGTGCGATTCTTTATCATTGTCACGATAGACCTCGTTGGTAGAAGGCGCGAATTCCCGGCCGTGGCAGCCGTTTTCGGCCCGCCGCGGAGAGCGGCGCGCCCGACGGGATTCGACGGCAACGGGCGTGTGGGGGGAGTGATATCGGGGGCTGCGCGGTGCCGAGCCCGCTGGTGCCATTCGGCCGTCCCGGCCCGGTGGTCCGCGAGGCCTCGACCGTCGGTGTGAGGTCCGGCCTCGATGCCGACGGAGGCTTGCGCGCACCGGCGTCACCTGCACCTTCGGGCGACCGCCGCCCTCGTGGGCGGCGGCGCCGACCGTCACGGCAGCGGCCGCAGTGCAGGTCCGGGGTCAGCCATCAACTGGGAACGCCAACCATTCATCTTCTTCCGATCGTCGATCAGCGGCTGGTTTTCGCGGGCTTTATGGTCCAGGTCACAACCCCGCTTGCCGCACAGGCAACGGGGTGCTGGAGTCCGAAGCTGCGGCGGCACCGGGACTGTTGCCGTGACCTGATGTAAGGAGAACCTAACCGACCCTCGCAGGCAGCCCAAGGGCGCTTTTTCGCCGCGTCGGAAACGGTGAGATCACGGGATGATCTCGCTCTCCGTGAACGAAGCGCGATGCCGGCCCGGCCGTGCGCATCTCGTGTGATTGGTGGGTGTGAAGAGGGGGAAGGGACTGTGAATGATCACAATCTCCGTTGCGGCTCGCGGCAACCTGGCGGCCCGTCCGCGCGGGACCGCCGCTCCCCGGCTCATCGTCGACTGAACTAGCGAGGTGAGCCGGGTTGTTGGCGTGGGCAACCGCCCGCTCCGGCAGGCCGCCCCGTGCTTCTCGGGCCTGCCGTCCGCCTCCTCGGCCGCTCTCGGTTCGGCGGCCCCGGTGCGATCGGCCCTGCTGCTCTGGTCGCGCACCGGTGATGGTCGCGGGCGGCCTGATGCCGTCGGGTGACGTGACGACAGTCGAGGGAGTGATGCAGATCAGCAGATCAGCAGGAAGGCTTCCCACTCCTCGGTGGCGGCGCCGGTGCCCGGCTCGGACGCGGCTCAGGGATACGGGTGTGGGTGTGGGCGTGCAGGGGGCGAGGGCCGGGCCTGCCGTCCCCTCCAGTCCAGGAGGCCGGGAGGGTCGCCGACGCCTCGATCGCCTTGCCCGGTCCGCACAGCCGGCTGCCGTCGCCGCCGGGGGCGGCCCAGCGCGGGATGTCCGGCGCGCTCCGCGCCCTCATCGCCTCCGGCCACGATGGGGTTCGAGCAGGCAGGCGGCAGCTGTTATGCGCCGATCTCCGAGCGCGGCCTGATCGGCGAGCTTCGTACGGCCGCGCTGGTCGGTACGAACGTGCTGATCACGCGGTTCTTCGCCGCGGACGGCGCGCCGCCTTCAACCTCGACCGCGCACTGGGCCGACACGGCAGCGCCCGGCCGGGCGCGGGCCGGTCGCCGGTCGGCCGGGGCCCTCAGGCCTGCCGTCGTACGGCGATGACCGCCGCGCCCAGGACGCACGCGCCGGCGGCGGTGAGGTAGGCGAGGTGGTAGCCGGTGAGCTGGTCCGTGCTGGTCGCGGCGACCAGGACCATCACCGCGACGCCCGCGCTCGCGCCGATCTGCTGCGCCACGACGTTCACCGCCCCGGCGACGGCGTGCTGCCGCGCCGGGACTCCGGTGAGCCCGGCGGACGTCATCGAGGGGAAGTTCAGCCCCTGGCCGATGCCGCTGAGCACCAGGCCGGGCAGCACGTACTGCACGTACCCGCCGTCGTGCGGTGTGCCCAGCCACAGTGCGGCACCCCCGCCGATCAGGACGAGGCCGACCGCCATCAGCGTGCGCGGGGTGAACCGGGCCAGCAGGCGTCCGGTGGCGAAGTTGGCGGTGAGGAACACGGCCAGGGACATCGGCACCAGCGCGAGACCGGACTCGAACGGGGAGTAGTCCAGCATTCCCTGGAGGTACAGCGGCGCGAAGAACAGCAGCCCGACCGATCCCATGTACTGGAGGAACGCCGCCAGGCTCGCGGCCCGGACGGACCTGATCCGGAAGAGGCCGAGCGGAAGCACCGGGTCGGCGGTGCGGTGCTCACGCACGACGAACAGCACCAGGGAGGCGACCGCGGCGCCGAGGACGATCCACGCCGTCGCGCCGTCACTGCTCACGCCGACGATGAGCAGGGTGAGGCCGAGCGTGCCCGTGATCGCGCCGGGCAGGTCCAGCCGGCCGCTGTGCCCGGCGCCACCGGGCAGTCCGGCGCGGGTCGCGGCCAGCACGGCGAGCCCCAGCAGCACCGAGAACCACAGCACCGAACGCCAGCCGAGGAACTGGGTCAGTACGCCGCCCAGCATCACCCCGCCGCTGAAGCTCGCGGCGCCGACCGCCGCGTACACGCTGAAGGCCCGGTTGCGGGCCGGACCGGCCGGAAACGTCTCGGTGAGCAGGGCCAGCGCGGCCGGGCCCGACAGGGCGGCGCCGATGCCCTGGACGGCACGCGCACCCAGCAGCACCGCGGTGTCCGGAGCCAGCGCCCCGACCAGCGCGGACACGGTGAACAGGGCGACCCCGACCTCGAACACCCGCCGCCGGCCGAGGACGTCGGCCAGTCGGCCGCCCACCAGCAGGAAGCCGGCGAACGTGACGGCGTAGGCGGTCATGACCCACTGGAGCGTGGTCTCGTCCAGGTCGAAGCGCGCTCCGACCGACGGCAGGGCGGCGTTGAGGACTCCGAGACCGCTCACGTCCAGGGCGAGCGCCCCGGCCAGTACGCCGAGTGCCAGTCCCGGTCGGAGCGCCGGCTTGGCCGCGGTGTCGGTGGTGCCGGTGGTGTCGGTGGCGTCCGTCATGCGGGCCTGCCGTCGACGTCGCGGCCGGTGAGCCCGGCTAAGGAACGGTCGGCACGGGCTGACGCCGCATCAAGGTTCTCAACTGCCATGGGGGTCAGCTTGCATGGGTCACTCAGTCGCTGTCTACCCCCGTCGCGTGCCGGTGGAGCGCGCCTTTCGCGGGGCCGAGCGCCTATCCCGGCCGGGGCTCGGTGACGGGGCGCGCCGCCGGGTCGAGGCGCCATTTCGGATCGCCGACGGCTCCCACTCGAACCGGACACTTGGAGGTCAAATCTCGCCACTGCCTCAACCGGCCCTCGAATGGCGCTTGTCTCACCATTAACAAACTGGCACTCTGCTGTCCGCCGGTCGGATTAGCACTGACGATCCATTTTGCCTCAATCGGCATACTCGTCGCGCTTGACCAAATGGACCTTGGAGCCCATCGACAGTAGCCGTGCAGGTGAAGATTCCGCGTACGCGATCCTGTCGTCGATGCACTCGCGGACCGATGTGATCCAGAGACGCCCGTGATTTCTCCCGCGGTGAGAACGAGCTGCGCCGCCGGCTGAAACGGCGGTACACGAACGGGAGTTCTCGCCCACTGTGAACGCGGAGATCGGAAACGCCGATCTCATCCGCACGCCAACCGTCTGCCCCACCTTGGAACTTGATGCGGCGAAGGGGACCCTCCGCGTCATGAGCCGCCCCCCGTGTCCGGCCGCCCGGGTGCGGACCAACCCCCCCGACCGGTCGGCCGTGAAGCTCCACCCGTCCATTCCATCCGCCCTGTTGAGGGAGTCGCCGTGCCCCGAGAGCGCGCAGCGCGAGACATTTCCGCCGTAACGGATTTCCTGCTTTCCCGTGTTGTCGAGCTGCTGGACGTGTCCGCGAGCGCGGTGGACCGCTCGGCGCCGCTGCACCGGTACGGACTCGACTCGCTGAGATCGGTGACCCTCGCGGCCTCGCTGTCCGAGTTCCTCGGCTGGCAGGTCCCGGCCACCTGGATGTGGCAGCACCCGACCGTCGACGGGCTGGCGCGTGCGCTCGTCGACGGTCCGCGCGCCGCGGAGCCCGCCCCGAGTACCGAGCGCCGCCGCCTGCCCTCGCACGAGCCCGTCGCGATCGTGGGCATCGGCTGCCGGTTCCCCGGCGGGCCGGACCCGTCGTCGTTCTGGCAACTGCTCGTCGAGGGCGGCGACGCCGTCGGGCCGGTACCGGCCGCGCGACGCGAGCTGCTGAACGACAGGGCGCGCTGGGGCGGGTTCATCGACGGCATCGACCAGTTCGATCCGCTGTTCTTCGGCATCTCGCCCCGCGAAGCCGTCCAGATGGACCCGCAGCAGCGCCTGATCCTGGAGCTGTCCTGGGAGGCGCTGGAGGACGCGGGCATCGCGCCCCACAGCCTGGTCGACAGCGACACCGGCGTGTTCATGGCCTCCTGTTGGGGCGACTACGCCGCCCTGGCGCACTACCGCGGCCCCGACAGCCAGATCACCCCGCACACCGCAACCGGCATGCACGACGGCATCATCGCCAACCGGGTCTCCTACGTCCTCGGCCTCCAGGGCCCGAGCATGGCGATCGACGCCGCCTGCGCCGGATCGCTGGTCTCGGTGCACGTGGGGTGCCAGTCGATCTGGCTGGGCGAGAGCGACCTGGTGCTGGCCGGCGGCGTGAACCTGAGCTTCGTCTCCGACTACTACACCGCCATGGACGCGATGGGCGCGCTCGCCCCGGACGGCCGCTGCAAGTCCTTCGACGCCCGCGCCAACGGCTACGTCCGCGGCGAGGGCGCCGGCGTCGTCGTGCTCGCCCCGCTGAGCGTGGCGCTGGAGCGCGACCTGCCGGTGTACTGCCTGATCAAGGGCAGCTCCTCCAACAACGACGGTCTGAGCAACGGCATGACGGCGCCGAACCCCCAGGCGCAGGAGAAGATGCTCCGCACCGCGTACCAGCGGGCGGGCATCGCACCGCACCTCGTGGACTACATCGAGTGCCACGGCTCCGCGACGCCCCTCGGCGACCCGATCGAGGCCAACGCCATCGGCGCGGTGCTGGGCGGCGGCCGTACGGAGCCGCTGCGGCTCGGGTCCGTCAAGTCCAACGTCGGGCACCTGGAGGCGGCCGCCGGCATCGTCGGCCTGGTCAAGCTCGCGATGTCGATGCGCAACGGCGTGCTGCCGCCGAGCCTGCACTACAGCGCGCCGAACCCGCAGATCATGTTCGACGAGTACAACCTCACCGTCCAGGACCGGCTGACACCGTGGCCGCGACGCTCCGACGCCCGCCGGGGCGGCGTCAGCTCGTTCGGGTTCGGCGGCGCGATCTGCCACGTCGCCGTCGAGGAACTGCCGCGCCCCGAGAGCTCGCTGCTCCTGCTGGCCGCGGACTCCCGGGAGGCGCTGGCCGAGCGGGCCCGGGCGCTGCGCGACGAGAGCGACCTGCGCGCGCTCTGCCGCCGGACGCCCGGTGACGGCCCGTTCCGGCTCGCGGCCACCGCCCGCGACATGCCCGAACTCCGCTCCCAGCTGGACGCCTTCGGCAGCGGGGCGAAGGCCGCCGGGCTGAGCGTCGGGGAGCGGACCGGACGCAGGCCGCGGGTGGCCTTCCTGTTCTCGGGCAACGGCTCGCAGTGGGTGGGCATGGGCCGGCAACTACTCGCCGGGATGCCCGTGTTCCGCCGGTCCATGATGAAGTCCGACCGGCGGATGCGGGAACTGCTGGGCTTCTCGCTCGTCGAGCAGCTGATGTCCCCGGACGGCCGCATCGACGACATGGACGTCTTCCAGCCGCTGCTGTTCTCCCTCCAGGTCGCGCTGGCCGAGGCCTGGCGCTCGCTGGGGGTGGAGCCGGACGTCGTCGTGGGGCAGAGCGTCGGCGAGTTCGCCGCCTCCCACATCGCCGGCGCACTCGACTTCGACGACGCCTCCCGCCTGGCCGCCCACCACGGCCGGCTCCTCCAGCAGCTCGCCGTGGGGCGCGGCGAGGGCATCGTGGTGATGACCGCCGCCGACGAGGTCAGGCCGTACCTGACCGGCCGGCTCACCGTCTCCGGCCACAACGGCCTGAACTCCACCCTGGTCACCGGCACACCGCAGGAGATCGACGACCTCGTCCAGCGGCTGACTGCGGAGGGCGTCACCAACCACCGGGTCCGGATGGGCCACGCCCCGCACTCCCCGCTGGTCGACCACGTCCTCGCCCCGCTGAAGGTCGAACTCGACGGCATCAGGCCCCGGACCACCCGCATCCCGATGATCTCGACCGTCACCGGCGAACGCGTCGACGGCGCCGAGCTCGGGCCGGACTACTGGGCGGACAACCTGCGCCGGGAGATCCGGGTGGTCGACGCCCTGACGAACCTGCGCGACCACGACGTCGACGCGGTGATCGAGATCAGCCCGCACCCCGTCCTGCTCAAGTCGGTGTCGGAGATCCTGACGGCGACCACCCTGCCCTCGCTGCGCCGCGGCGCCGACGAGGCCTCGACCCTGCTCGGCTCGCTCGGCGCCCTGTACACCGCCGGCCTCCCCGTCGCGGCCCACCCGTTCCTCGCGGGCGACCGCGGGCGGCACGTCACGCCGGGCCGCAGCGACGCCGCCGCCGACGAGCAGGTGCACCTCGTCCCCGTCACCGCCCGGACGGCGGGCGCGCTGACCGACACCTGCCGCGAGCTGTCCAACCACGTCGAACGCGACGCGGGCCTGCGGGTCTCCGACCTCGCCTACACGCTCGCCGCCAGGCGCACCCACCACAACCATCGGATCGCCCTGTTCGCCCGCAACCGGCAGGACGTCCTGGACGGCCTCGCCCGGGTCGCCGCCGGCCAGCCGCACCCCGACGTCGTCACGGGCACGGTCTCCGGCAACGTCGACCGGCGGGTCGCGCTGGTGTTCTCCGGCGGCGGCACCCAGTGGGTCGGCATGGGCCGCGAACTCCTGCGCTCGCACGCCGGCTTCCGCACCTGGATGACCGCCTGCGACGCCGCCGTGCGCGCGGCCGGCGGCTGCTCGGTGCTCGACCAGCTCGCCGCCCCGGCCGACGAGGCCAGGTACGAGGAGATGGACTTCCAGCAGCCCGTGCTGTTCGCCCTCCAGGTCTCGCTGGCGAAGGTCTGGCTCGGACTGGGCATCCAGCCGACCGCCGTCGTCGGGCACAGCCTGGGCGAGGTCGCGGCCGCCTGCGTGGCCGGCGCGCTGTCGCTGGAGGACGCCGCCCGCGTGGTGGTCGCCCGGTCGCACCTGCTGGAGCGCAAGGCCGCCGCGGGCGCCATGATCTCCGTCGACCTGCCGGAGGCGGAGCTGCTGCCCAGGCTCGCCCCCTACGCCGCGCACGCGGCCGTCGCCGTGGTCAACAGCCCCACCAGCGCGGCGGTCTCCGGCTCGCCCGAAGCCGTCGACGCCCTGGAGGCCGACCTCAAGCGGGACGGCATCTCGACCCGGCGGATCCGGGTCGAACGGCCGGTGCACAGCCCCGGCATGGACCCGCTGCTCCAGCCGCTGCGCGCGGGCATCGACGGCATCACCCCGCTGACGCCCGGCATCGACTTCCACTCCACGGCACTGGCCGACACGGTGAACCCGGTCGCCGACGTCGACTACTGGGTGCACAACCTGCGCAACCAGGTCCGGTTCGCCGAGACGATCGGCGCGCTGGTCGACCAGGGCGTCGGCACCTTCATCGAGATCGGCCCGCACGAGACGCTGCGCGGCGCGGTCGAGGAGATCGCGCTGACCCGTGGCGCCCGGGTGCACGCGATCAACTCCCTGCGGCGCGACGAGAGCGACGTCCGCTGCCTGTTGGGCGCCGCCGCGTCGCTGTACGTCAGGGGCCTGCCGCTGACCTTCGACCCGCTGTTCGGCGACGACGTCGAGGTCGTGGAGACGCCGCTCGTCCAGTGGCAGAAGGACCGCTACTGGATCGACACCGAGCCCCGCCCCGTACGCGCGACGGCCCCGGCTGCCGAAACCGTGGCCGCGCCCGTGGCCCGTGTGGTGGAGGAGGAGCAGCCGGCGGAGATCCGGCCGGTGGCGGAGGTCGTCCTCGCCGAGCTCGCCGACGCGCTGGGCGTGCCGGTGAGCAGGTTCGACGTGAACGCCAGCATGCTCGACTTCGGCCTCGACTCGATGCTGGCGATCCGCCTCGTCAACAGGCTGCAGTCGCTGTTCGGGCACCGGGTGTCGCCGGTGGTGTTCCTGGACGGCCGGCCCATCTCCGAGGTCGTCGGCCACTTCGTCGGGCTCACCGCCGGACCGGCCGCGCCCGCGACGGCCCAGCCCGTACCGGCTCCGGCCCCGGTTCCGGTCCCCAAGGCCGAGCCGGACCGGACGTACCTCGACGAGCTGTCCGAACTGGACGCCGAGGAGCTGGTGGACGAACTGGACGCGCGCGGACTGCTGGAGGCCACCGACGCCCCGGCGCTGGACCAGCTGCGCGCCGACGGCCTCGGCCTCGCCCTGGCACCGGCCTCGCACGGCCAGGCCTCGCTGTGGTTCATGCAGATGGTCGCGCCGGACGCCGTGCCCTACAACTTCATGGTGACCGCCCGGATCCGGACCGCCGTCGACGAGAAGGCCCTGGAACGTGCCGTCCGGGCCGTGATGGAGCGCCACCCCGCCCTGCGCACCCTCTTCGTGGAGGCGGGCGGCAGCCCCTACCAGGTCATCCTGGACGAGCCGGTGTACGAGTTCGTCGTGGCGGACGGCACCGACCTGGACGACGAACAGGCCCGCGAGGAACTGGCCCGCTACGGGCACGAGCCGCTCGACCTGGACAACGGGCCGCTGGTGCGGATCGTCCTCATGACGCGCGGACCGGCGGACCACTACCTGCTGGTGCTCGTCCACCACATCGCGTCGGACGCGGCGTCGGCCGACGTCATGATCCGCGAACTCCAGGAGTACTACGAGGGCGCCGACCCCGCCGACAGCGCGCCGGTCGCCCCGTACACGGAGTTCGTCGCGTGGGAGCGGCAGTGGCTGGCCGGCCCGGCGGCCGGCGCGGCCCTGGACTGGTGGTCGCAGAAGCTGGCCGACCCGCCCGCCCACCTCGACCTGTCCACCAAGGAGCGGCCGCCGGGCGTCACCTACGAGGGCCGCGACCTCGCCTTCCGCTGGAGCGCCGAACAGACCCGCCTGCTGCGGGAGTTCGCGGTGCGCGAAGGCGTGTCGATCAGCACCGTCGTGCTGGCCGGGTTCTTCGCCACGCTCAACCGCGCGGTCGGCACCGAGGACGCGGTGCTGGCCACCGCCATCGCCCAACGCGCCGAGCCCGGCTGGGAATCCGCCATCGGCTACTACCTCAACACCGTGCTGGTGCGGGCGAACCCCGCCGGTGACCGCAGCTTCCGCGAACTGCTGCGCGAGGTCCACGCCTTCTCGCTCGGCCTCCTGGAGCACATGAACTACCCCCTCGACCTGCTGGCCTCCCAGCTGCGGCCGCCGAGGGCCGAGGGCCGCTCCCCGTGGTTCGACGTGGTCGTGAACTGGCTGTCCTCGGACGCGTTCCCCCGGTCCGTCAAGCTCTTCCACGGCATCGGCGACACCATCACGCCCGACGGCGCGCTGCCGCTCGAACCGCTTCAGGTGCGCAGGCACCTCGCCAAGTTCGACCTCGAAATCTCGATGGCCGACATCGACGGCGAGGTGGCCGGCCACGTCCAGTTCAAACCGAGCTACCTGGAAAGGCAGACCGTGACGGCACTGCTCGCGCTGTACCGCACCGTGCTCTTCGACGCGATCGCCCAACCCGACCGGGCCCTCGGCGACTTGGCGCCGACCGGCCTCCCCGAGGAGACGGACCAGTGACCGAGACCCTGCACTCCGCGTTCGTCGAGCAGGCGCTCAAGAACCCCGACGCGACCGCCGTCTACTCCGACGCCGGCGTCCTGACCTACGGCGAACTGAACGAACGCTCCCGGGAGTTGGCCGAACGGCTGGTCGCCGACGGCGCGGGCCCCGGCATCCCGGTCGGCATCTGCGTCGAGCGCACCCCCGACCTGCTCGTCGGCATCCTGGCGGCCCTGCGCGCCGGATCCTGTTATCTGCCGCTGGACCCGAACTACCCCGCCGACCGGCTGACCTTCATGGTCCAGGACAGCGGCACCCGGCTGCTGCTCACCACCCCCGCGTCCCGGTCCAGTTGTCCGCCCGGACCGACCGTGGTGGTGCTGGGGGAGAGCGTGACGACCGAGCCCGGCGCGAAGCCCGTGGCGGTCGTGCCCGGCGACACCGCGTACGTCATCTACACCTCGGGCTCCACCGGCAGGCCCAAGGGCGTGGCCGTCCGGCACAGCGGCTGCGTGGCGATGCTCGCCGAGATGGACCGGGTACTCGACGGCTGCGACCTGAGCGGAGTCTCGGCGGCGAGCTCGGTCTGCTTCGACCTGTCCGTGATGGAGATCTTCAACGCGCTGTGCCGCGGCGGCGCCGTCGTGCTCGTCGAGAGCGCCGTGCACCTGCCGGAGAGCCGGTACGCCGACAGGATCACCCACCTGAACGTCGTCCCCTCGGTCATGAACAGCCTGCTCGACGCCGGAGCCCTGCCCCCGAACGTGCGCACCGTCGTGTTCGGCGGCGAGGCCCTGCGCCGCAAGCTGGTGGACCGCACCTACCGGGAGACCGGCGCCGACCGGGTGTTCAACGCCTACGGCCCCACCGAAGGGACGGTCTTCTGCTCGTTCGGGCCGGTGCCCGAGGACGGGACCGACGAACCGACGATCGGCCCGCCGACGACCAGCGACCGGGTCTACGTGCTCGACGAGCAGCTGAAGCCGCTCCCGGCCGGCGAGCCCGGCGAGCTCTACCTCGGCGGCGCCGGCCTCGCGCACGGCTACGTCAACCGGCCGCGCACCACGGCCGAACGCTTCGTGCCGGACCCGTTCCGCAACGGCGAACGCATGTACCGCACCGGGGACGTCGTCAAGTTCACCGACGGCGGCGAACTCCGCTTCCTCGGCCGCACCGACCACCAGGTCAAGCTGCGCGGCTACCGCATCGAGCTGGAGGAGGTCGAGGCCCGGCTCACCGGCTGCCCCGAAGTCCGGGAGGCCGCCGCCGTCGTCCGGGGCAACCGGCTCGTCGGCTACGTCGTGCCCGCCGGCGACGACGCGCCGCAGGGCGGCCCCCGGCTGGACGCCGCGCTCCAGAGCGCCGTCACCGGCAGGCTCGCCGTCGAACTGCCCGACTACATGGTGCCCGCGACGCTCGTGTTCCTCGCCGCCCTGCCGCTGGGGCCGGGCGGGAAGCTCGACCGCAACGCGCTGCCCGAGCCGCCGGCCGCCGACACCGGCGGGCCCCTGACGGCCGCCGGCACGCCGACCGAGGTCGCCCTGTCGGAGATCTGGGGCCAGCTGCTCGACCTCGAACCGTCGAGCATCGACGTGCAGTCCGCCTTCTACGACCTCGGCGGGGACTCCCTGCTGCTCATCCGCCTCGCCCGGCTGATGACCCGGCGCTTCGACCGCCGCGTCCGGGTGCCCGACCTCTTCAGCTTCCGCGACATCTCCTCCCTCGCCCGCTGGCTCGACGACGAGAGCGGCGCCACCCCCGAGGCGGTCCAGTCCGCCCGCGCGCGCGCCAACACCCGCCGGGCCGCGCTGCGCGGCCGCGGCGGCGCCACCGGCCGCTGAACCACGAGCCGCTGAGTCTGCTGAGCCACCCTCACTCGAAACGAAGCAGGAGCCTCCCCATGACCGACAACCCCGAGCAGGACTACGACCCGGGCGACGTGGCCGTCATCGGCATGTCCCTGCGGGCGCCCGGAGCCCGCACCAAGGAACAGTTCTGGGACAACCTCGTCCACGGCCGGGAGTCCGTGTCGTTCCTGGCCAAGGACGACATCCACGTCGACGAGACCCTGATCCACAGCCCGTTCTACGTACGGGCCTGCGGCGTGCTCGACACGTACGACAAGTTCGACCCGTCGGTGTTCGGCATCAGCGACCGGATGGCGGCCGCGATGACCCCGGAGAACCGGCTGTTCCTGGAGAGCGCCTGGGAGACGCTGGAGGACGGCGGCTACGACCCGGACCGGCTCAAGGCCGAGATCGGCATGTACGGCGCCAACAACCCGCAGACCGCCGCGCTCTACAGCTCCCCGCCGGACCGGGTGTCGGTCGGCCCCGAGGCGATCGAGGCCAGCCTGGCGTGGTCGCCGGACACCATGACCTCCAACGCGCTGTACTACATGGGGCTCATCGGCGAGGCCGTCACCGTCGCCGCCGTCTGCGCCGGCTTCCACTACGCGGTCCACCTGGCCTGTCAGTCGCTGCTGCTCGGCCAGACCGACCTGGCGATCGCCGGCGGCGCGATGGTCCGCCTGCCGCACCCGCGCGGCCACCTGTGGGAGGAGAACCGCATCCTGTCGAAGGACGGCCACTGCCGCCCGTTCGACGCCAACGGCACCGGCACCGCGCTGTCCAGCGGCGTCGTCACCGTGCTGCTCAAGCCGCTGGGCCACGCCGTCGCCGACCGCGACCACATCTACGCCGTCGTCAAGGGCTCGGCCGTCAACAACAACGGCGTCAGCGCGATGGCGTACGGCCTGGCCCAGCCCGAGCGGCTGAGCGCCTGCATCGCCAACGCCATGGAGGTCGGCGGCGTCACCCCGGACACCGTGTCCATGTACGAGGCCAACGGTCTCGGCCTGCCGATGACCGACGAGCTCGAAGTGCACGCGGCGACCATGGCGTTCGGGAAGCAGACCGCGACCACCTCGATCGGCGGGGTCAAGGGCAACGTCGGCCACGGCGGCGTGGTCTCGGGCGGCTTCGGCGCGATCAAGGCCGCGCTGGCCCTGCACCACAAGACGCTCCCGGCGACGATCAACCTCACCGAGGTCAACCAGGACCTCGACTTCCCCAGCACCCCCTTCGTGCCGCAGATCGAAGGGGCGCCCTGGGAGCCGCAGGCCGGCATCCGCCGCGCGGGCATCACCTCGATCGGTGGCGGCGGCTACAACGCGCACCTGCTGCTGGAGGAGGCGCCGACGGCCGCCGGGCGCGCCCCCGAGGACGAGGGCCGGCCGCGGCTGGCCACCCTGTCCGCCCTGGACGACGACACGCTGGCCCGGCAGCGTACGCGGCTCAAGGAGCGGCTGGAGGCCGACCCCGACCTGCGCCTGGACGACGTCTGCTTCAGCCTCAACCTCGGCCGCAAGGTGATGGCCCGCCGGTGGGCGGCCGTGGTCCGCAGCCGCGCGGAGCTGATCGCGGCGCTGTCCGACGACGCCGCCCGCGGCCCCGCCACCACGACCGCCGCCGCCCCGCAGACCGACCCGGGCTCCTTCTCCCGCTTCTCCCGCAACGACAACGGGATCGTGCCCTCCGGCCAGGACGAGCGGGCGCTGTCCGAACTGGCCGCCGCCTGGGTGACCGGCCAGCAGGTGGACTTCGACGCCCTGCACCGGGGGCAGGCCAGCCACCGGGTGCCGCTGCCCACCTACCCGTTCCAGCCGCGCCGGTTCTGGCGCACGGACTGGTGACCATGAGCACGCCGGCACCGGACACCGTGGACCTGGGCGACCCGGCCACCTTCGCGGACCACGACCTCGACGGGTTCTGGCGCACCCTGCGGGACACCGCCCCGATGCACTGGAACCCGCCCGTCGACGGCCGTCGGGGGTTCTGGGTGCTCTCCCGCCACGACGACATCATGGCCACCTACCGGGACAACGTGAACTTCACCTCCGAGCGCGGCAACGTGCTCGTCACGCTCCTGGAGGGCGGCGACGCCGGGGCCGGCCGGATGCTGGCCGTCACCGACGGGCCCCGGCACCACGAACTGCGCAAGATCCTCCAGCGGGTGCTCTCGCCGAGGGTGCTCGACGAGGTCGCGCAGACCGTCCGGGTCAACACCCGGCAGTGGATCCGCGAGGCCGTCGAGTCCGGCGGCTGCGAGTTCGCCGAGGAGATCGCCAGCCGGATCCCGATGACCACGATCTCGAACCTGCTCGGCGTGCCCGAACAGGACCGGGACTACCTGCTCAGCCTGACCAAGACCGCGCTGTCGGCCGAGGACGAGGACGTCGACGAAGTCGACTCCGAGATGGCCCGCAACGAGATCCTGATGTACTTCATGGACGTCGTCGAGGAACGGCGCGAGTCCCCGGGCGACGACGTGATCAGCATGCTGATCGCCAGCTCCATCGACGGCGTGCCGCTGACCGACGAGGACGTCGTGCTCAACTGCTACAGCCTGATCATCGGCGGCGACGAGACCAGCCGGCTGACGATGATCGACTGCGTCCACACCCTCGCCGCCCAACCCGAGCAGTGGCGGCGGTTCAAACACGGCGAGGTCGCCGTCGAGACCGCCGTGGACGAGGTGCTGCGCTGGGCCTCGCCCACGATGCACTTCGGGCGCAGCGCCGTACGGGAGACCGAACTGCACGGCGTACGACTGCGGCCGGGCGACATCGTCACACTCTGGCACGCCTCCGGCAACCGCGACGAACGGGTCTTCGCCCGGCCCGGGGTGTTCGACCTCGGCCGCACCCCCAACAAGCACCTGGCCTTCGGCTACGGCCCGCACTTCTGCGTCGGCTCGTACCTGGCCAAGGTCGAGATCGCCGAACTGCTCACGGCCCTGCGGGACTTCACCACCGGATTCGAGCAGACCGAGGAGGCGCTACGGATCCGGTCCAACTTCCTGACCGGGTTCTCCACGATGCCGGTGCGGTTCCAGCCCGACCACCGCGGACTGAAAGAGGTCGACTGATCCGGATGAACATCTACATGTCAGGACAAGGGGGATTCGCGGTCGCGGTCGCGGAAGCCCTGCTGGACGACGGGCACAAGATCGTCGGCGCGGCCGCCCCCCGGCTGCGCAAGGGGAAGTCCGACGAGGGCGACGCGATGTGCTGGGACCGCCTGCGCTCCTGGGCGTACCACAAGGACGTCCCGTGGACGGACTCGGCCGAACTGCGCGCGCGGCACATCCCGGACGGGGTCGACATCATCGTCGCCGCCCACTCGCACGCCTTCCTCGGCCGCCAGACCCGCGCCCGGGCCGCCGTCGCCACCATCGGCTACCACCCCAGCCTGCTGCCGCTGCACCGCGGCCGGGACGCCATCCGGTGGACGATCCGCGACGGCGACAAGGTGACCGGCGGAAGTGTCTATCACCTCACCGAACGCACCGACGCGGGCCCGCTCGCCGCCCAGGAGCACCTGTTCGTGCCCCCGGGCTCGACCGCGCAGAGCCTGTGGCGCGACCACCTGGCACCGCTCGGCGTGCGACTGCTCCTCAAGGTGGTCGCCGACCTCACCGCGGACCGGCGGATCGAAGTCCCCCAGGACGAGAAGCTGGCCACCTGGGAGCCCGCGATGGGCGCGCCACCGCTGTTCAAACCCGAACTCATCGCGCTGCCCGGCACGGTGCAGGTCGACAGCAGCAAGTGGGCCCTGCACGACGGGTGACAGCCAGGCGGTCTCTGGAACCCGGCGCCCCGCACACCACGCGTGTGCGGGGCACCGGACTGGTCGCCGAGCCCGTCGTCGGAACTCGACAGCGTGAACGTGTACACCAGGGACGGCAATTCCGAGCGCCCCCCGTGTACCTCTGCACCTTCACCGCGAAGGAGTCCCGACCATGCGGAAGTTCATCATCGATCTGGCCGAACGCACCGTCGCCACCTACGCCGTGGCATTCCTCGGCCTGCTGCTGGCCGACGGATTCGACCTGACGTCGATCGGCGCGTTCAAGGCGGCAGCCGTGGCGGCACTGCCGGCCGCACTGGCCGTGGTCAAGGGAGTGGCCGCGACCTTCGTCGGCGACCCGAACTCGGCAGCCCTACTGGCCCGCCCCCACGAGTAACAGGCCCGGCCGGGCGCGCTAAACCGGGAACTCCCCGTTCTGGACAGCCGCGACGAAGGCGCGCCATGCGGGTGCCGGGAAGGCGAGGACCGGGCCGCCGGGGTCCTTGGAGTCACGCACGGGGACGCGGCCGGGGTACCCGTGGGCGACCTCGATGCAGTTGCCGCCGTTGCCCCCGCTGTAGCTGCTCTTGCGCCAGAGCAGCTTCATACGGGGAACTCGCCCTCGTGAACGGCCGCGACAAAGGCTTGCCATGCGGCGGTGGGGAAGGCGAGGGTCGGGCCGTCGGGGTCCTTGGAGTCACGTACGGGGACGCGGCCGGGGTACCCGTGGGCCACCTCGATGCAATCGCCGCCGTCCGGACCGCTGTAGCTGCTCTTGCGCCAGCTGGCCGCGGCGAGCTCGTTCTGCATCATCTCTGAACCCTTCCAGCGCCTCGGCGATCAGCGTGAGCGAGTCGCCGACCGTGAGCGCGTCGCCACGCAGCCGATCATAGCGCCGGCGGTGCCCGGAAACGATGGCCGTATCGTCGCTGGGGTTGCCCCGGTCAAGGCTCTCCGAGTACGCCAAGTGCTGCCCGTCCGGCATCTCCAGGAGGACCATTGAGGTCTTGATGATCGTCACGCGAGCCGTGAATGGCACGATCTGGATGACAATGTTTTCGCGCCGAGCAACGCGTAGCAGGTGCTCCAGCTGCCGTACCATCACCTTCGCCCCGCCGACCACCGATCGAATGGCACTTTCGTCCAGGAGGACAACCAACTGCGGCCCGCCCTCGGTGAGGAACCGCTCCTGCCTCGCGAGCCTCGCGGTGACCCGCTCCTCGATCACTTCAGGGCGTTCATCAGTCCCGCCCGCCTCGAACATCGCTCGTGCGTAGTCCCTGCATTGCAGTAGCCCATGCATGTAGTCGGTCTGGAACGCGTGGAGTCCAACCGCCTCGGCCTCCAGATCGGCATGGCTCTGGAACCAGTCCGGATGCTCGATCTGCGCGGTCCAGTCCACCCGGTCGTACAGACGCCTCAACAGGCCACCGGTGTCCAGTAGTTGGTCGAGCTCCTCGACCTCGTCGATCGACGGCTTGCGCTGTCCGCTCTCCATGCGGGAGATCACCGTCCGGTCGAGGTGCAGCAGCTTGCCCAGTTCCTCTTGGGTGTAGCCCGCCAACTCGCGTGCGTAGCGGATCTCTTCGCCGAACAGGATCGCGGAGCTCGCGGTCGGTCCCCGCTTGATCTTCCGTCGTGCCATCACTGCCCCCTGCTGTGCACCACGTGCTCAACACGCGTATCTGGGCGTCACCGTACCTCCGCGTTCCGACCATCAGTATCGGAACGCGATCTTTTGCTTGCACAGCGTTACGCCGCGCGCCCTTCGTGCGCCCCTGTCCGCCGGTCCGCCTGGTCAGGGCGTGAGGGTCCGGGTCGGGGCGTGGTGTGGGAGCCGCGCGCCTGCGACACGCGGGGAGCGCTGCGTCGACGAACGGGCCCTTCCCGATAATGCAGGGGCCGCGTCACCGGGCCGCGCACGCCCCCGTTCCCAGGAAGGCGCACGACCATGGAAGGCTCCTCCTCGACCGCGCTGGCCGACATCGCGACCATCCTGCTGATCGGACTCGTCCTGTCGCCGCTGCGCACCTGCCTGCGCCAACCGGTGATGGTCGGCGAGATCGCGGTCGGGGTGATCCTGGGGCCGAGCGTCCTCGGGCTGCTGCCGGGCGACCTCCCGCACGTCCTCTTTCCGCCCCAGGTCCGCGAGCATCTGTCGGTGATCGCCCAACTGGGCATCGCGCTCTTCATGTTCGCCGCCGGCTGGGAACTCGACCTGAAGCAGCTGAACGGGCGGGTCCGCACCGTGGTGGCGGTCACCGCGGCCTCCGTCGCCGTGCCCTTCGCCCTCGCGGTCGCCCTGGCGGCGGTCCTCGCGGCCAGGTGGCCCCACCTCATCGGTACGGAGACGTCCCCCGTGCTGCTGGCCGTGTTCCTGGGCATCGCGCTGTCCGCCAGCGCGCTGTCGGTGCTCGCGCGCATCGTGGGGGAGAACCAGCTGCAGACGACCCGCACCGGGGCCATGGCCACGGCCTGCGGGGCGCTCACCGAGATCGCCGCGTGGTGCGGCGTCGCCTGCGTCGCCTCCGCGGCCCGGAGCGGCGGCTCGGATCACGTCCTCCTCGCGTTCGCCGAACTCGCCTGCTACGCGGCGGCGATGGCCTTCGTGGTCCGCCCGCTGCTGCGGCGCCTGCTGCGCCGGCCGGCCCGCGTCGACGGGCATCCCCTGCTCGTTCTGCTGACCCTCGGCAGCGGGATCCTGCTGTCCGCGTGGACCACCTCGTGGCTCGGCATGCACGCGGTGATCGGCGCCTTCGCCTTCGGGCTGGCCATGCCGCGCGACGCCGCCGAGGAACTGCGGCACGCCGTCGAGGTGCCGCTGCGCCACGCGGGGGCGCTGCTGGTGCCGGTCTTCTTCGCGCTCACCGGGCTGTCCGTGGACATCGGCGGGCTGGGTTTCGGGAGCCTGGTCGCGGTGGTGGTGTTCCTGGCCGTCACCTGGGGTGGCAAGTTCGCCGGCGCCAGGCTGGGTGCCCGGCTGATCGGCGTGCCGCGCGGCGAGGCCACGACGGTGGCGGTCCTGCTCAACACCAAGGGCCTCAGCGAGGTCCTCATCCTGACCCTGGGCCGTGACCTGGGCATCATCGGCGACCGGCTGTTCACTGTTCTCCTCGTCACCGCCTTTGCCGCGACCCTGCCCGTCAACCCGCTCGTCCGGCGCTTCATCCGTGCTCCTGGCGCTGCTGCCCCGGTCGGCGTCGCGGCTCTGCCCCGTCAACAGCAGGACACCCCCGCGAGATCGGACATCGAGGAGGCCAGGGGAACGTGAGCACTGGCGGGGTGGAGACTTCCTGCGCCTGTCCCACCGGCACCACCGCCGAGATGGCCGCCACTGTCTCAATGAAGTCTCATTATTAGCCGCTGCCCGGCGGCCGCCCTCGTGTCTCCGGCTACGTCGGCAGGTGGCGGTAGACCGTCGCCCGGGAGACTCCGAGCTCTGCCGCGATCTGCTCGGCGGTGCGGCCGGCCGCGTGCAGGCGCCGGGCGGTGTCGACCATCGCCGGGCTCATCGCGCTCGGCCGGCCGCGCCGTTCAGCGCCGCCGCGCCCGGGGCCGGCCGCGGCGGGGGGTTCGGGGCCGTCCAGCAGCCGGTGAACTCCGGCCAGGATGCAGGCGCGCAGGTCCTCGGGCGGGGCGTCGGCGAGCAGGATCACCGGGTCGGAGAGCATGGCGATCGTCTGGGCGGCGCGCACCCGGGCGACGAAGTCCGGGTGGGGCCCTGCCACCAGGACGTTCGCGCGCAGCATCCCGTCGCGGAACCGCGTGAAGCCCGGGCCCGTGAGGCCCGGCGCCGCGTCGTACAGGCTCATCCGCAGCAGGTCGCGGTGGCGCAGCCAGACGTCGAGCAGCCCCTCGATCGCCGCCCGGCGGGCTGCGGCCGGATCCGGCGGGTCGGTGGGCGCCAGCGCGGCGTCGAGGTCGTCCAGCATCGGTTCGATCAGCGCGCCGAGGATGTCCGCCTTGCTGGGGAAGTGGTACAGCACCGCGGCCTTGGTCACGTCCACCCGCTCGGCGATCCCGCGTACCGAGGTGGCGTGGTAGCCGTGCGCGGCGAACTCCTCCAGGGCCACCGCAAGGATCCGTGCCCGGGTGTCGGGGTTCTCGGCAGCAGTCATGTGGGGAGCTTAGGCCCTGTCCGTCGCCGCCCCTTGCCTGACCGACGGTCAGGGCGTAGCGTCGAAGTACTGACCGATGGTCAGTCCGGGAGCGCCGACGCGACCGCTGACCGGCGACGGCTGCCGCGAGTCGGCCTGGCCGCGATCAGGCGACGACGATCGGGCGATGACAGAAGGAGCGTCCATGAACGCCTCGACCAGGACAGCCGATCGCACCGTGCTGATCTCCGGGGCCGGCATCGCCGGACCGACGCTCGCCTACTGGCTGGCCCGCCACGGCTTCCAGCCGACCGTGGTCGAGCGGGCTGCGGCCGCGCGCTCCAGCGGCAGCCCGGTCGATGTCGCCGGTCGCGCGATGGAGGTCGCCGAGCGGATGGGGATCAGGGACCGCCTCCGGGCGGCCGCCACCCAGGTCACCGGTGTGGGCTTCTACAACGCCGCGGGCCGCCGGGTGGGCAGGATCGACCTGCGCGGCCTGTCGGGCGCGGACCGGGCCGACACGGTCGAGCTGCCGCGCGGCGATCTCGCCGCGATCGTCCACGAAGCCGGCCGGGACGACGCCGAGTTCGTGTTCGGCGACTCGATCGCGAGCCTGAGCCAGGACGAGGCGGGTGTCGACGTCACCTTCGAGTCCGGCCGCCCCCGCCGCTTCGCCTTGGTGGTCGGCGCCGACGGCCTGCACTCCGCCGTCCGCCGGCTGGCCTTCGGCCCGGAGTCCGGGTTCGTCCGCCACCTGGGGATGTACGTGGCCACCATGCCGTTGGCCGGGATGGCGGGCGACCTGCGGGAAGTGGCGATCCACAACACGCCGGGCCGCGCCCTCTGCGTGCATCCCGGATGCGGCAGGCCGCTGGCCGCGTTCATGGTCCGGTCCGCCGCCGTGCCGGACTTCGACCACCGCGACACCGATCAGCACCGGCGACTGCTGACCGCCGCGTTCGCCCAGATGGGCTGGCGCGCGCCCGAGGTGCTGGCGCAGGTGCGCGAGAGCGAGGAGCTGTACTTCGACGCGGTGAGCCAGGTCCGGCTGCCGCAGTGGTCGCGGGGCCGGGTCACGCTGCTCGGCGACGCCGCGTCCTGCGTGTCGCTCTTCGGCGGCGGCTCCAGCCTGGCCCTGGCGGGCGCCTACGCCCTGGCCGAAGCCCTGGCCGCCGATCCCGCCGACCACCGCGCGGCCCTGGCCCGTTACGAGGCCGCGCACCGGGGGTTGGTGGACCAGGCCCGGCAGTCCGTACGAGCGGCCTTCGCGCTGCTCGTCCCGGCCGGCCGCGGCGGCATCCTGGCCCGGAACCTGGCCACCCGGCTGTCGCCGGTCGTGCTCGCGGCAGCCCGGGCCGGGAGTGTGCTCAAGTCCCGTGCCGCGCGCGGGGATTACTCATGACCGGGCCCGAGCTTCCCTCCTTCGTCCGGCTGCGAGCAGGCGGCATCGTACGAGCGGACCTCACCGGCCGCCTGGCCGTCGTCGACCACTTCGAGGACGCCGTCACCATCGTGGCGGCAGCCGGTGTGAACCGTTCGTGGGGGACCGGCCGTATCCACCGGTGAGGTGGCGACCGGGCGATGTCGCCCAGTCAGCTCGGTCCTGGTGCGGCCGTGTTGGCGAGGGGCGGCGGTGTCACGGCGCGGGACCGTGCGGCACCGCGCGTCATGTCCCGGAAAGCTCGCCACCGGCCCTCGTGCCCGTCGATTTCGGAGAAACTCCTTTGCGCAACAGCAGGTTCACCTCGGTCCTCCTGGCCGGCGTCACGACGCTGGCGGCCCTCGCCGTCGGCGTCGGCCCGGCGGTCGCCGCCCCGTCCGAGCCGGTCGCCATCGCCGACTCCCCGGACGCCTCCCCGGACGCCTTCCCGGGCGGCCAGGACGTCGAGGTCTTCGCCGAGGACGGCGCCATCAGCCGGACCAAGGTCCCTTCGGCGTCCCCATTCGTCGCCGAGCAGTCCATGAGCGCGGCCGCTGCCGGGGCTGCCGCCGGGGACGGCGCCGTCACGAAGGTCGTCAACAACGGGAGCACGGACAGCAAGCTGGACGTGGTCATGATCGGCGACGGCTACACGGCCTCGGAGCAGGACAAGTTCCGCAAGGACGCCGCGGCGAAGTGGAAGGACATCAGCGCCGTCGAGCCCTACGCCACCTACCGCAAGCTGTTCAACGTGTGGGCCGTGGGCGCCGTCTCCGAACAGTCGGGCGTCTCCGGGGACCCGAAGCAGAACACCGTCCGCAAGACCGCGCTCGGCTCGCACTTCTGGTGCAACTCCATCGAGCGGCTGCTGTGCGTGGACATCAAGGCCGTCGACGCCTACGCCGCCAAGGCCCCGCAGGCCGACCTCGTGATCGTCGTCGCCAACACCGCCAAGTACGGCGGCGCCGGCTACGGCAGCACCCAGTCGCCGCTCGGCTACGAGGGCATCGCCACCGTGGCGGGCGGCAACGCCGCGTCCGGCCAGATAGCGGTGCACGAGACCGGCCACTCGCTGGGCAAGCTCGCGGACGAGTACTGGGCCGATGGGGCGGGGCCCTACAAGGGCGCGGAGCCCACGCAGCCCAACATCACCACCCTGAGCGCCGACCGGATGCGCCAGGACAAGACCAAGTGGTACCGCTGGCTGGGCAAGACCTCGCCCGACGGCGGCACCGTCGGCGCCTACCAGGGCGGCAGCAACTACCCGTCCGGCCTGAACCGGCCGACCGACAACTCGGTGATGCGCTCCCTCGGCCGCGAGTTCAACCTGCCCGGCCGCGAGGCGATGATCGCCGGCTTCTACCGGCACGCCTCCACCCTCTCCAGCGCCACGCCCGTCACCACCCGGCTGACCGCGACCGACCGCCTCACCGTCGACCTCCCGGTCTCCGGCACCAAGCTGCGGTGGTACCTCGACGGCAAGGAGGTGACGGCCCTGCGCGACCGCAAGACGATCGCCGTCTCCGACCTCGGCCCCACCGGCCCCAAGCCCGCCGCCCACGAGCTCAAGGCCGTCGCGAACGACCCCACCTCGTCCGTCATCGACCCGGCCCTGACCCCGGCGCTCACCCGCAGCCTGGTCTGGAGCGTCACCCGCTGACCACGGGGCGTGGGCCCTCGCGTCCGGCTGGGGAGGGAGGGGGGAAAACCACGGCGGAAGCCGCACCGGCCGGGGCCCGCTCCGGTTGGGGCCCGCGAGGCCCGGCCGGTGCTCGGCCCGGCCCCTACGTCGACGGCGATCTACCATGGCTGGGAAGGCTTCGTCTCCAAGCCCGCGCCACAGCGGCGGGGAGGTCGGCATGGCGTTCGACACGACGGGGTTCGAGCAGGCGGACAACGGCCGGTACCTGCCGATCTCCGAGCACGGCCTGATCGGCGACCTCCGGACGACCGCCCTGGTCGGCACGAACGGCACCATCGACTGGTATTGCTGTCCGCGCTTCGACGCGCCCAGCGTGTTCGGGGCCATCCTCGACGCGGACCGGGGCGGATCGTTCGAGCTGGCCGCGGACGTCCCGACCCGCACCCGGCAGTTCTACTTCCCCGACACGAACGTGCTGATCACGCGCTTCTTCGCCGCGGACGGCGTGGCGGAGATCCAGGACTTCATGCCCGTGGCCGAGGGGTCGCCCGAGGTCGCCCGGCACCGGCTGATCCGGCGGCTCATCTGCGTCCGGGGAATCCTCCCGTTCCGGGCGCGGATCGCCCCGCGTTTCGGCTACGGCGCCGAGGCGCACACCGTGTCCCTCGAAGGCCACGTCGCGGTGTTCCGCTCCCCGTCGCTCACGCTCGCGCTGACCGCCACCGCGCCGCTGGAGACCGACGGCCTGGACGTGTGGTCGCACTTCAAGCTCCTGGAGGGCGACTCCGTCGTGTTCGCCCTCGACCAGATCGGCGACGACGTCCCGGCCCGGTCGTGTCCGCGCGCCGAGGCGGAGGAACAGTTCGAGGCGACCGTCCGGTTCTGGCGCCACTGGCTGGCCGGGTCGCGCTACCAGGGGCGGTGGCGGGAGATGGTGCACCGCTCCGCCCTGCTGCTCAAGCTGCTCACCTACGCGCCGACCGGCGCGATCGTCGCCGCACCCACCACCAGCCTGCCCGAGCAGGTCGGCGGCGAGCGCAACTGGGACTACCGGTACATGTGGGTCCGCGACGCCGCCTTCTGCGTCTACGCCATGCTGCGCCTCGGGTTCACCTCGGAGGCCGAGGCGTTCATGGGCTTCCTCTTCGAGCGCATGCGCGACACCGCCGCGAACGGCCCGTTGCAGATCATGTACGGCATCGACGGTCGCACCGAGCTGCCCGAGTACGCGCTGCCGCACCTGGAGGGCCACCTGGGCTCCGCACCCGTCCGGGTCGGCAACGCCGCCACCGGCCAGCTCCAGCTGGACATCTACGGAGCCATGATCGACTCCATCTACCTGTACGACAAGTGGGGGCAGCCGATCAGCAGCGCCGGCTGGGAGGACGTCGGCATGGTGGCGGACTGGCTCTGCGAGAACTGGGACCAGCCCGACGAGGGCATCTGGGAGACCCGCGGGGGCCGCAGGAACTACGTGTACTCGCGGCTGATGTGCTGGGTGGCGCTGGAACGGGCGATCCGGATGGCGAACCGCCGCGGCCTGCCGGCCGACCTGCCCCGCTGGCGGCAGACCCGGGACGCGATCTACCACCAGATCATGCGGCGCGGCTGGTCGAGCGAGCTGGGCGCGTTCGTCCAGTCCCTGGACGACGGCGAACTGGACGCCTCGCTGCTGATGATGCCGATGGCCAAGTTCATCTCGCCCACCGACCCCAAGTGGCTCTCCACCCTGGACGCGCTCACCAAGGGCCTGGTCTCCGACTCCCTGGTCTACCGCTACAACCCGGCCACCAGCCCGGACGGCCTGAGCGGCTCCGAGGGCACCTTCTCGATCTGCTCCTTCTGGTACGTCGAGGCACTGGCCCGCGCCGGCCGCCTGGAGGAGGCCCGGCTCGCCTTCGAGAAGATGCTCACCTACGCCAACCACCTCGGGCTGTTCGCCGAGGAGATCGGCCCGACCGGCGAGCAACTCGGCAACTTCCCGCAGGCCTTCACCCACCTCTCGCTGATCAGCGCGGCCTTCAACCTCGACCGCGCGCTGGGCTGAGATTGCGTCAATTCGGCTGAATCCAGACCCTGTTCGGCTCCCGTCCGACTCCTTTCAGACTCCCGTCCGGCGGGAACGAGCAGGTCGCGGATGAGCTGAGGTGAATGGCGACATCTCGTCGGCCCACATCCGTTGACGGCCCCAGGCGGCACTGCAATGCTCATGACCAAACCTGCGCAACATCTGAGCAGTGCCATCACCCTGTCATCACGGAAAGGGCCCAACCCTCATGCGCCGTACCGCTGTTGTCATGATGACCACGCTGCTGGCCTCCGCCGCGGCACTCACCGTCCCCGCCGCCGCCCAGGCCGCATCCACCGCCGCGCGCCAGGCCGCGCCCGCCACCGCTCAGGCAGAGCAGGCGAGTTCGAGTTCGGCGCTGGCCGGCGGGTGTAACGCCATCGCCGCCGGCGGCGGCCAGGTCATCGGAACCTGTTCGGGCATCAGCCCCCTGCAGATCTGGCGCGTGCAGGCGCAGTGCCAGTACTACGTCAACAACACCGGCCCGTACATGCGCATGGCGATCGGCGGAGCCGTCGTCGGGAGCGGGATGAGCACCGCCATGTGCAACTTCGGCGACACCATCATGTTCCCGCAGGTCGTCTTCCTCGGGACGGTGCCGCCGCCCGTGGCCGGGCCGCAGGGCCAGATCAGCGGCTACGCGAGCAAGTGCATCGACGTCCAGGGCGCCGAGAACAAGAACGGCACCCCGGTCCAGATCTACGACTGCAACGGCACGAACGCCCAGAAGTGGACCGTCGGCGTGGACGGGACGCTGCGCGCCCTCGGCAAGTGCATGGACGTGCAGGGCGGCAACACCGCCAACCACACCATGGTCCAGCTCTACGACTGCAACGGCAGCGGCGCCCAGCAGTGGAAGGCCCAGTCCGACGGCTCGCTGCTCAACCCGCAGTCCGGCCGCTGCCTGGACGACCTGGGCTTCGCCACCAACAACGGCAACCAGCTCGGCATCTGGGACTGCAACGGCGCCGACAACCAGAAGTGGAACCTCCCGCACTGATCCCCCCGCCCCCTCGGCCCGGCCGTGATCTCCCCCACGGCCGGCCCGACAGGGCCCCTCGAATCCCACCTCCGGAGCCACGGGGTCCGGAGGTGGGATTCCCGCCGGCAGCCCGGCTGCAGCCGGCCGATGGTCCCGTTGCGCGGCACGCCGCACAACGGGACCACCTCTTGTCGGCCACAAATGGTCTCGCCTATAAGCCAGTTGCCCACGCCGGCGACGGGGGTTTCGTGCCCCGCCCTGGAGGTCGACACCTTTCCGAAGGAGAAAGAAGCACGCGTTCGATTGAGCCCGTGTGGGCACCAGGACGGTTTCCGAAGACCCGGATGTCTCCCCAGAGATCACGCCATGGGCCCGGATTCGGGCCCATGACTGACCGAGCACCAGAACTGGCGGGATACGACGGCATGCCCCAAGGCCAACCGGGCGTTCCCGGCAACCAGGGGCCACACGAACGTGGCACATGGGACGAAGGGGCAGCCCCACAAAGTCCTGGCCCCCACCGACGATGGCGTCCCCCTCAACTACCAGGAGGGCCGGGAGCCGCCGTCCAGGCAGCGAGCCGACCAAGATCCCCTTGATGCCGACAACCCCCGCCTGGAGACGCGAGACTGAAAAGGTCTGATTCTTCTCCTAGGCCGCCCTGCCCGGCGGCCACCCGGAGCAATCCCCACAAGCGCAGTGCCAACAGCGCGAGTTCGGCGATGGCGACGTGCTCAGCGGAGCAATCCCCGCGAGCGCGGGGCCGACCGACGGACCGAAGGGGTCACCACCATGGGCAAGGAGCAATCCCCGCGAGCGCGGGGCCGACTTGGTGCGGTAGGCAAGGACGATCGCCTGAGGGGAGCAATCCCCGCGAGCGCGGGGCCGACGACGCGAGGACCGAGCTCCTGGACGCCGCGCACGAGCAATCCCCGCGAGCGCGGGGCCGAGCTCTCCCAAGCCGTCCCCTTGGCCTTGTTCGGGGAGCAATCCCCGCGTGTGCGGGGCCGACACCGCGGCCTTCGCCTTGATGGTGCCGAAGGTGGAGCAATCCCCGCGAGCGTGGGGCCGACCCGTGCCACTGAATCGGCACTGATGCTAGCGGAGAGCAATCCCCGCGAGCGCCGGGGCGAATGCCGCCGAACGAGGAGACGCGCCGCGTCACAGTTCTGAAGACCACCAGCCTCTCCTGACCGCTTGCGTGGCTGTGCCCCACTGGCCCTGCCCAGTGGGGCACAGCCGCGTCCCGGCCTACGCGGGGAGGCCTTGGGCGGACGCGGACGCGGCCATCCGCTCGACAAGCCGGCACGTCCCCGAAGCAATGACGTGCGGCGGCCTGGTCTGTACCAATGATCGCAGCGGCCATTGCGGGCCTGGCTCGCCACTGCGCCCGGCGGCGCCCAATCACCGTGTGGCCGCGATTGCATTTCCGCAGGTCAGGGCACCTGTCGTGGCTTTGCCGTCAGTGCGCGCCGCGCACTCACTCGGGCGGGTGAACCCCAGGTCACAACCTGGTCATGTCGATTGCGAGAATCGCAACGTGACTGTACGATCACAGCATGGATGCCGGACTGATTGAACGCGTGCGTCAGGTCATCGGCTCAACGGGTGAGACCCAGGCCGTCATGGCGGAGCGCATGGGAATCTCCCCAGACAAGCTGTCGAAGTCGCTTGGCGGGAAACGCCGCTTCACCTCCCTCGAACTAGCGCTGATCGCCGATTTCGGCGGCAGAACCGTTGACTGGCTGCTGCGCGGCGTCGAGCCGCGCACAGCACTCGGTGCCGCCGCGCGGAAGACGGGCGCCTGTGAGCACACCACGGACGAAGTGCGCAGACTCCTGGGCCGGTACGAGCAGGTGATCGACGCCTTGGCGCGGATCGGGAGCGACCTGCCGAGGCGCGCCCACAACCGCCCGGGGGGAATCGGCGGCCCACAGCTCGCCCAGGCCGCCCTGGCGGCAGTGGGAGTCGACCCCTGGACCCTCTCGACCCAGAACCTCGCTTCAAGCTTCGAGCAGGCCTTCGGCGTGGAGATCGCGGGCGTCGACCTTCCCGACAAGCTGGACGGCCTGTCCTGGTCGACCGACAGCTTCGACCTCATCCTCGTCGCCAAAACCAATGTGTGGACGCGCCAGCGGTTCACCCTTGCCCACGAACTCGGCCACATTCTCGCCGGCGACGCGCATGACGAGGCGGTCGTCGAGAAGGTGCAACCGGGCCGGTCGACCACCGCGATGGAAGTGCAGGCGAACGCGTTCGCCGCGGAGTTCCTGATGCCGCGCACCACTGTTCTGGCCGACGCCCGGGACCGAACGGTCGGCGTTGACCTGGTGGCGGAGCTGGCTTGGAAGTACCGCGTGTCGCCGAGCGCGATGGCGACCCGGCTGAAGGTGTTGGGAGTCCTGACTGCCGATCAGCGCAGGCAGTGGGGCGCGATGTTGACAGCCGACGGCGCCAGGATCGCCGGCGCTGCGGGGGCCCTGGAGCAGCACATGGTCAACACCGAGCGCAGCCAACGGGGTTGGCATCCTCGACGACTAACAGAGCTGGCAATCAAGGCTTATGCTTCGGGTGATACGACAGTCCGGCCGCTGGCAGCCCTCCTGGACCTCGACCCGGACGTGCTCCTAGACCTCCTAGAGCCCGCCCAGCCCGAGCCCGAGCAACAGCAGGCGGCACCGTCCGATCCCGGAACGGAGCTCGCGTTCAGCCCATGATCATCTGCTTTCCCGACAACACGGTCCTGTGCAACTTCGCGTCCGTCTCCAGGCTCGACATCCTGGAAAACGTACTGAGCGGCCGGGGTCGATGGACGGAAGCAGTGGCGTACGAAGCCAAGCGATCATCTCGATATCTGCCGGCCCTGGACCCACCCGACGTTTCCCGCTGGCTGGGGGATCCGATCGAAGTCGACGACCCCGAGGCCGTGGAGCGGATTCGACAGGGTGTGTTCTTCGGCAGCCCGTCGGATCCGCTCAGGCATCTCGGGGAGTCCGAGACCCTGCACGTCATCAGCACCCGGGTGGAGTTCAAAGAGGCCACGTGGATCAGCGATGACAAGGCGTCGCTGGACCTCGCGCGACACAGAGGCATCCCGACGATGCGCACCAAGGACGTGATGGCGGTCGCCTGCGTCGGGTTCATCGTCTCGAAGCAGGAGGGATTCGCCCTCCTCCAACAAATGGTGACGAACGGTCAGTCCATACGACTGCCCGCCACCGCAGATGAACTGATGCGCTGAACACGCCACTACGCCCCACCCCGAGTCTCCCGGGGTGGGGCGCAGCGGCGTCCGGCGTCGTCACGCCGAACCCCTACTCGGATCGGTACGACAGTGGCTTCTTAAAGCCCCTCGGGATCGCGGGGCCGACGACGGCACGGAGGTCCTGGCCGGTTTCCTCGAGGAGCAATCCCCGCGAGCGCGGGGTCAACTGCGCGGCCGAGAGCTGACCAGCCATCACGGCAGAGCAATCCCCGCGAGCGAGGGGCCGACGCGGCAGCCGCGAAGGTATGCGCCCACAGGGTAGAGCAATCCCCGCGCGTGCGGGGCCGACCGCCGCTCGCAGCTGCGTCGCTCCGCCGCCCGGGAGCAATCCCCGCGCGTGCGGGGCCGACATGATGCCCCGCGCCTGCATGTCGTCACCACCGGAGCAATCCCCGCGCGTGCGGGGCCGACACGACCGGGATCACCGGGTGGTGGGTGCAGTGGGAGCAATCCCCGCGCGTGCGGGGCCGACAACTCCACGGCGAATGCGATGTCCCCCTGGAAGGAGCAATCCCCGCGCGTGCGGGGCCGATTAAGCGCAGGCCCCTTCGTCGCCGCCGCCCAGGGAGCAATCCCCGCGCGTGCGGGGCCGATTTCCAGGTTGACACTTTCATCATCACCCGCACCGAGCAATCCCCGCGCGTGCGGGGCCGATGCTTCCCTCGTCCTGCTGCTGCTCGGGGTCGCGGAGCAATCCCCGCGCGTGCGGGGCCGATACTTCCTGACCTGCGGTGATTCGTGTCAGGGGCCGTCAGTTGATTCAGTTCGATTAGGCAGGCGGTCTGTGAAGGAGTTCATGCTTCTTCCCGTGGGTGGGGGAGCTGTCAGCTGTGTCTTGCGCTCCCGAAGCGTACTCGTGCGGAAAGGTTCGGGGCGGTGCTTGGGGACGGTTGGCGTTGGTATCAGCCCGAGGTCAGGGGGTGGCTGGATGGGCGGGGGTGACGTGTTGCTGTCGCAAATGCTGTGTGCCGTGGTGGTGGCTGAGGTTGTTTGGGATCGCTTCCTGCCGCTGGTGACGTCGGGGCGTCTGGATGCTCTCGCTCGGGCCCGAGGCACGGTGCCGAGCGGCAGGACCGCCAGCAGCCTCCTGCTCGCCAGCTTGCCGCTCGTCGTCCCGGTGCCGGGTTCAGGGGTGTTGTCCGCTGCCCTGGAGGCCGTTCCGGTGGGTGGTGCAGGTGTCGATTGCGGGGCGTTGGCAGACGGTGCCGGCGAACTCGACGGTGTCGCGGCGGGCGTCGGGCAGCACCGTGGTGTGTTGCCAGTGGCGCGGGTTCGCGTGCCGGTCGAAGGCGGTTGGACACGTCTTCGACCAGCCCTGGCGGGCTCGTGTCCGCCTTGCTCGCACCCTTGACGAGACCAGCTCCCAGTGGTCCACCGGTGCGACGGGCTGGTCTCCTGAACCATCCCCGCGAGCGCGGGGCCGATCTGGTCCTGGTCACCGCGTTCACCACGCTGCGGGAGCGATCCCCGCGAGTGCGGGGCCGGTGAATTGGCGGTTTCGGCGACGGGCATGGGAGGGGAGCGATCCCCGCGAGCGCGGGGCCGATACCTGGTTGCCGATCAGCACCGGCTCGGTGCAGGAGCGATCCCCGCGAGCGCGGGGCCGATGCAAGGGCTGGGATCGCAGGATCGCCGGCACCTGAGCGATCCCCGCGAGCGCGGGGCCGATCCCGCCCGCGCCTACCTCGTGACCACCGAGCAGGAGCGATCCCCGCGAGCGCGGGGCCGATCTGGTCCTGGTCACCGCGTTCACCACGCTGCGGGAGCGATCCCCGCGAGCGCGGGGCCGATCGCTGCTGCTCGGCGCGGGTTGCCCATCGACAGGAGCGATCCCCGCGAGCGCGGGGCCGATCCTGCTTCACCAACTCGGGGTCTACGCCCCCGAGAGCGATCCCCGCGAGCGCGGGGCCGATAAGCACTGGACGCGCACGGCCGCCCAACGCCGCGAGCGATCCCCGCGAGCGCGGGGCCGATACTTCCTGACCTGCGGTGATTAGCGGCTGAGGGGCTTGATTGATTCAGTTCGATCGGTAGAAGTCCCGTCGAACAGTCGATGCGTTGTTGCCACCTCTCCTTGCCCCAGGGCTGGTTGTCAGTGTCGTGGCCTGACTCCCCGAAGCGTACCCGCACGTGGAGATTGAGACGATGATCGAGGACCGCTGGCAGTGGTACCTGCCCAAAGTCAGGGGCTGGCTGGGTGCGCTGTGGGGTAAGTCCGTCGGGCGGGCTGGGGATCTGCCACGGGACAGTCCCCGCAAGTGTTGGGCCAACAGCGTGAGTTCGGCGATGGCAATGTGTCCCGCGGAGCAATCCCCGCGAGCGCGGGGCCGACCTCAGCGGCCACCCTCGCCACGCCCAGTTCTGGGAGCAATCCCCGCGAGCGCGGGGCCGACAGTCGAACCGGACCGCACGGCGACGGGGCACCGGAGCAATCCCCGCGAGCGCGGGGCCGACAGTTCAGCACCGGCGGCCGCGGCACCACCCTGGGAGCAATCCCCGCGAGCGCGGGGCCGACCCGCCGGCAGCCACTGGCCGCCGGCCCGAATAAGAGCAATCCCCGCGAGCGCGGGGCCGACACTTCCTGACCTGCGGCGATTCGTATCAGGGACCGTCAGTAGATTCAGTTCGATTGGGCAGGCGGCGTGTGAAGGAGTTCATGGGCCCGGATCCTCTCGCTCAGGCGACAGGCGGACCTCACGCAGGAGCGGCTTGGGCAGCGCGCCGGACTTGGCCAGCGCACGATCGGGTGGATCGAGAACGGCCTCGCACCTGCGACGCTCGACCAACTCGGCGCCATCGTGCGGGCAATCGGCGTGCCACTCTGGCGTCTGGTCCGCGACGAGTAGCCCTGGCCGGCCATCAGGCCGGACAGGGACTTGGCCTGCTGTT
>NZ_JBHVWW010000028.1:23763-52766 GCF_042882025.1 Kitasatospora sp. NPDC058243 | reverse complement strand
CTGCCTCTGAACTGCTCGCCCATCTTGGTTCCTTTGTGTGGACGGTCGTCGTTCCCCTCTTTTTTCTGGCCCTCAACGCGCCTCTTTCTCCTCCCCTCGGCCCCCCCAGGGCCTTGACCTGCTGCTACTCGCCTCGAAGCGGCTCCATGACGAACCCGAGCCGCGGGGGCACAGGCTCGCCGTCGGGACGTTCGAGCAATGGCCCGAAAGCTTCGAAGTCCTGCTGCCGGTAGCACGCGACCAGGTCTGCGTACCGCGGATCGATCCACTCCATCGGATGCCTCCTACTCGTGTGCCGGCAGCGTACGCGTTCCGAGTCCGCTATTCAGCGGGCTTGGTGCAGGGCTTCTCCGGTTTCTTCATCGGCCTGATTGAACAGCTGGGCGAGTGCTGACAGCTCGCCGCTACGGTCACCAGGCTGTCGTCCGTCGGCGGCCGCCACAGTTCCTGGTCGACCTCGAAGCCCGCCTCCCGGATGGCAGCCTGGGTCTGCTCCATGATGTCCTGGTCGAAGTTGCCCGGGTCGAATCCCGGGCTGTGGTGCACGAACCGGCCCTCGCGCTCGCACAACTCGGCGTACGCCTCGGTGTGGACGAGGAACGCGTGCCAGCCCTCGTCCACGATCCTGGACGGCGCCATGGCCAGGTGCGGGCGGCGGGCGCCCACGACCACGAACGCGATGGCTTCCCGGGTGATCCGGGTGGCCATCGCGACGTCCATGCCCTCGTTGTTGGAGAGCACGGTGGAGATGACGGAGTCGAACGTCGCCGCGCTCACGAACTGGTCCGGAGCGGTCGGGGGCGGCGCCAGTGCCGGGGTGGGTTCGGGAGTGATCATGGTAGTGCTCCTCTCGGTGTGGCGAGTGGTGCAACCTCCTGGGCCGACGTCGTCAGGCCCGGGGAGGAAACGGAGGGTTGATCAGGGCGTTTCGACCTGATCGCGAGGGGGCTGGTTCGGGCCACCGGTGGGAGATCCGCTCGGCAGGTTGCGAACGCAGGGGCACCCCGACTGGCCGCAGAGGCATACCAGCACCCGAGCACCGCACTCGTCCCACAGGCCGCCGGGACACCCGTGGTGGGCGTCGAGTTGGCACTCGGCGCTGACGTAGCACCCGGCCTGGGCTGTGTCCAGAGTGATGACGATGCCGGAGGGGACGTCCGGTCTGGAGATCATTGCGGCTCCTCCAGTTCGGCCCAAACGACCACCGCGCCAGTTGCGTCCGTGGATCCCCATGAGGTGCAGGACTGCACGATGGCCAGGACATCAGCCCAGCGTTCGACTGATTCGTCGACAGGCGCGGGGACGCTCAGGCGCACTACTCCAGCGTTGGGGCGCGTAACGCGTACGTGGGCGCCTGTGGCCTGACCGAGCGCAGCCTTCACGGCTCCTGCGCACATGCCGATCTGCACCGATCCCCCAGTACATGTAAGGATTAGCTCTACACATACAGTAGGGCCTGGCCGCATACTCTGTCACCCACCGAGCACGGAACGTAGGAGGACATGCATGGCAGGCGACGCCGAATCCCCCTACCTCCGCATCGCAGACCACATCCGCGAACGGATCCTCACCGGCCAGCTCGCAGCCGGAGCCCAGTTGCCATCTCTCGCTGCACTGCGTGAGGAATTCGGCTACTCCCACGGCGTCGGCCAGAACGCCTACCGGCTACTTGAATCCGAGGGCCTGGTCGTCGCCCGCCATGGCCGCGGCTACTACGTCCGCAGCCAGGAACCGCCCACCGTCCTGGTGCGCCGTCAACGCGCACCCCGCGGCGACGGCAGCCCGACGGAGGCCACCCTCGCCAGACAGGGTGTCGCCGGTACTTGGCGGCACGAATCTCAGCCTCGTGCCGCCGAGGCCCGCATCGCGGCCCGGCTGGAAATCCAGCCCGGCGATCCGGTGATGCACACGACCTACGTGTACCTGGCCGACGGAGACCCGGTGCAGCTCGCAGAGAGCTGGGAACCGATGGCCACCACTGGCGGCAGCTTGATTGTCTTGCCCGAGGCCGGTCCACACGCTGGTATCGGCGTCGCCGACCGCATGGCGATCATCGGCATCGACGTGGGCGTGCCCGTTGAGCGCGTGAGTGCCAGGGCTGCCACGCGACCTGAGGCTCAGACCCTCGGCGTTGCACCCGCTGTCCCGGTGATGGCAATTGAACGGACCTACTACGACCAGGCCACCAGGCGCCCAGTTGAGACCGCAGACATCGTGCTCACCTCGCGCTGGGTTGCTGAGTACGGGCGCGCCCCACGTTCCTGACTTGCATGGTCCGATGCCGGTCGCACGATGGCGGCATGGCCGATACGCCGACGGACGGTCCTGGTACGAGCCGGACGCGGACAGCGTGTGGCGGTGGACGCACGACACCCCGTAACGACGAAGCGCCCCCGCCAGGCCGAAGCCGAGCGGGGGCGGAGCGATCCCCGCGAGCGCGGGGCCGATCCCCGGCCGAGGAAAATGCCGGAGTGTCCCACAGAGCGATCCCCGCGAGCGCGGCGCCGATAGGGCCGTGCTGTTCCCCGGCGAGCCGGTGCTGGAGCAATCCCCGCATGTGCGGGGCCAACCCGTACAAGGTGGAGCAGGACATCGAGCGGCGGGAGCAATCCCCGCGAGCGCGGGGCCGACCGCCCCGAGTGCACGCCGGCCGATCACAGCAAGGAGCAATCCCCGCGAGCGCGGGGCCGACCCGCGAAGAAGGCCGGCCCCCCGTCCGCCCGGAGCAATCCCCGCGAGCGCGGGGCCGACATGCCCGCGATCTGCTGGAAGGCGGTGCCGGCGGAGCAATCCCCGCGAGCGCGGGCCCGATCAGTCACGTCCGGATTCGTCTTCCGGTCTGGAGGAGTAATCCCCGCGTGTGCGGGGCCGACACCGCGGCCTTCGCCTTGATGGTGCCGAAGGTGGAGCAATCCCCCGCGAGCGCGGGGCCGATATGTAGATGACGTACGCCCTCTTCCTCTACGGGGAGCAGTCCCGCGAGCGCGGGGCCGATCCCCGCCTCCCCATGGGTCGGGGTGGCGGGGGTGGGGGAGCAATCCCCGCGAGCGCGGGGCCAACAGCGCGAGTTCGGCGAGGGCGACGTGCTCAGCGGAGCAACCCCCGCGAGCGCGGGGTCGACTGGGCCGTGCCGTTCCCCGGTGAGCCGGTGCTGGAGTAATCCACGCGTGTGCGGAGCCGACCCGCGCCTGCGGACGCCGAAGAGCATCGGCCAGGAGCGATCCCCGCGAGCGCGGGGCCAACCACGCCGGATATCGCCTGCGCGGCTTCCTCGACGGAGCAATCCCCGCGAGCGTGGGGCCGACTGGCCGAGCCACAGAGGTACGGCGCCGATGTGGGAGCGATCCCCGCGTGTGCGGGGTCGACACTGCGTCAAGGACGCACCCGGGGACGTACCCCGAGTAATCCCCGCGCGTGCGGGGCCGACTCCTTGTGAAGCCGCTCACCGAACCCGCTGAAGGAGCAATCCCCGCGGGCGCGGGGCCGGCGACTCGTCCGAATTGGCGCGGATGAAGAGGTAGGAGCAATCCCCGCGAGCGCGGGGCCGATACCGACCGGGCACCCTGCCGGGGCGACCTGCGAGAGCAATCCCCGCGCGTGCGGGGCCGACCGCGTCACCGACCGGACGGGCGGCCCTGTGGAAGGAGCAATCCCCGCGCGTGCGGGGCCGACGTGATTCTCGGTGGTGACGCGGACGTGGACAAGGAGCAATCCCCGCGCGTGCGGGGCCGGCGCGGTCTTCACCGACCACGCCCGGCGGCAGCTGGAGCAATCCCCGCGCGTGCGGGGCCGACGGGGTGAACAGCCGGCCCTGGGTGAGGACGACGGAGCAATCCCCGCGCGTGCGGGGCCGACGCATCAGCAAGTGGCCACAGGGCAGAATCAGGGGAGCAATCCCCGCGCGTGCGGGGCCGACGACAACGGGCGCCGGGCGGAAGTCATGCCCCAGGAGCAATCCCCGCGTGTGCGGGGCCGATCGAGCAACCGCGTTCGTCCACGCCCGCACCGCGGAGCGATCCCCGAGAGCGCAGGGCCGACCTCTCCCAAGCCGTCCCCTTGGCCTTGTTGGGGGAGAAATCCCGCGGGCGCGGGGCCGATGCCGACGACGCCCTCGACGCGACCTGGTGGCCGGAGTAATCCCCGCGAGCGCGGGGCCGATCGGGTGGTGGTCGCCTCGATGTCGAGGCGGAAGGAGCAATCCCCGCGAGCGCGGGGCCGATTGGCTGGACAGCGCGGTCGCGCCCGCCGACTGGGAGTAATCCCCGCGAGCGCGGGGCCGATATCTCGTCCCACACCGCCACGTAGCTGTCCAGGGAGTAATCCCCGCGAGCGCGGGGCCGATGGTGATCGTGATGTCCTGCGGGTCCAACTCCGGGAGTAATCCCCGCGAGCGCGAGGCCGATACTTCCTGACCTGCGGTGATTCGTGTCAGGGGCCGTCAGTTGATTCAGTTCGATTAGGCAGGCGGTCTGTGAAGGAGTTAATGCTTCTTCGTGCACGTGGGGAGAGTTGTCAGCTGTGTCGTGCGCTCCCGAAGCGTACTCGTGGGGGAAGGTCCGGGGCGGTGCTTGGGGACGGTTGGCGTTGGTATCCGCCCGAGGTCAGGAGGTGGCTGGGTGGGCGGGGGCGGCGTATTGCTGTCGCAAATGCTGTGTGCCGTGGTGGTGGCGGAGGTCGTTTGGGATCGCTTCCTGCCGCCGGTGACGCCGGGGGGTCTGGATGCTCTCGCTCGGGTCGAGGTGCGGTGCCGAGCGGCAGGTCCGTCGGCAGCCTCCCGCCCGCCAGCTTGCCGCTCGTCGTCCCGGTGCCGCGCTCTGGGGTGTTGTCCGCTGTCCTGGAGGCCGTTCCGGTCGGTGGTGCAGGTGACGATTGCGGGGCGTTGGTAGACGGTTCGGCGAACTCGACGGTGTCGCGGCGGGCGTCGGGCAGCACCGTGGTGTGTTGCCAGTGGCGCGGGCCCGTGTGCCGGTCGAAGGCGGTTGGACACCGTCTTCGACCGGCCCTGGCAGGCTCGTGTCCGCCTTGCTCGCACCCTCGACGAGACCAACTCCCGGTGGTCAATGGTGCGACGGGCTGGTCCCCTGAACCATCCCCGCGAGTGCGGAGCGGACATGAAGCGGATCCGGTGGCAGCCCTTGGAGTAATCCCCGCGAGTGCGGGGCCGACAAGGCGTACGGCTGGCACCGCTGAGGAACGCTGGAGCAATCCCCGCGTGTGCAGGGCCGACCACGCTGACGACCACGAAGCGGGCTTCCACCGGGAGCAATTTTTGCGAGCGCGGGGCCGAGCTCTCCCAAGCCGTCCCCTTGGCCTTGTTCGGAGAGTAACTCCCGCGAGTGCGGGGCCGACCTCCGCGTGTCGACGGAAGAGAAGGCCAAGGGAGAGCAATTCCCGCGGGTGCGGGGCCGATCGGTCGTCGAGGGCCCGGCGAGCGTCGTTCACGGAGCAATCCCCGCGGGCGCGGGGCCGATGCCGTGACGAACTGGCGCCGCCTGAACCCCGACGAGCAATCCCCGCGGGCGCGGGGCCGATCCCGCCGGACCAGGCGCCGATGCCCTCATGGCGGAGCAATCCCCGCGGGCGCGGGGCCGATACGGCGCCACCCATCATCTTCTTCATGGCGGCGGAGCAATCCCCGCGGGCGCGGGGCCGATTCGACGGCCTCGCCACCCTGGACGAGGCAGTCAGAGCAATCCCCGCGGGCGCGGGGCCGATGCCGGATGGCCCAGGGGCACGTCAATCCGACCGGAGCAATCCCCGCGGGCGCGGGGCCGATCGGCGAGAACCAAAGCGGCGCCCATGCGGTGGAGAGCAATCCCCGCGGGCGCGGGGCCGATGCTTTTTGACCTGGGGTGATTAGTGGTCGAGGGGCCTGATTGGTTCAGTTCGATTGGTAGGGGTCCCGTCGAACAGTCGATGCGGTGTTGCCATCTCTCCTTGCCCCAGGGGTGGTTATCGATGTCGTGGCCTGAGTTCTCGAAGCGTACCCGCAGGTGGAGGTTGAGGACCGTCGGCAGTGGTAGCCAGCCGAGGTTAGGGGCTGGTTGGGGGGGCAGCCTGTTGCTGTTGTACATGCTGGACGCTGGGGCAGTGGCTGGGATTGTCCGGGGCCGCTGCCTGGTGCTGGTGACGTGGCGGCGTCTGAATGGTCTTGCGGGGCCAGGTCTGTTCGGCTGGTTGTGCGGGATGCGCGGCTGAGGAGGTTGTCCGCTGGGCGGTGTTCTTGTGGGACAGGTGCGCGGTGGGCGCTGCTGGGCGGAGCGAAGTGGGGCGGGGGCTGGTCGCCGGTTGCCGGGGAGTGTTGCCGGCCTTGGGTAGTTGGCCCCGGGCATGGGGAAGGTCGTAGAGCTTCAGCGCCGCCGCAGTGAGTCCTGGAAGCGGCGCGTGGGAGCACGGCTGTCCGGGGGAGTTGCCACTTACCGCGGTGGAGACCGTTCTGGTGTGTGGAGTTGGTCCTCGACGGGGTGCGTCGGATGGGCGGGTCCGGGCTGGTGATCGTCGAGGTGCTCGGCCCCCACCGGCTTTGGGTGGGTGGGGGCCTGGCGGCGTCAGTGCAGCAGCACTCGCAGGTTGAGCAGCCCGCGGTGCCTCGGGTTCTCCTGCCACTGCGCGGGTTCGGCCGGTTCGGCCAGGCGCAGGGCGGGGAAGCGGCGCAGCAGTTCGGTGAACGCTACCTCGGCCTGGAGGCGGCCCAGTTGTGCGCCGAGGCAGTGGTGGATGCCGTGGCCGAATGCGAGGTGTCGGGTGGCGTCCGGGCGGGTGATGTCGAAGCGGTCGGGGTCGGTGAAGACGGCCGGGTCGCGGTTGGCGGCGAGCAGGGCGATCTGGACGAACTCGCCGGCCGGGATCGTGGTGCCCGCGATGGTCACCGGCTCGGTCGTGCGGCGCAGCGAGGCGATGCTGAACGGGCTCTCGTAGCGCAGGACTTCCTCGATCGCGCCGGGAAGCAGTGCCGGATCCGTGCGCAGCGCCGCGAGTTGCCCGGGGTGGCTGAGCAGCGCGTGGATGCCGTTGGCGATCAGGTTGACGGTGGTCTGGTGGCCGGCGATCGCGAGCAGGAACGCCATCGAGGTGATCTCGGCTTCGGTCAGCCGGTCGCCGTCCGCCTGGGCGGCGAGGAGTCCGGAGATCAGGTCGTCGCCCGGGTGGGTGCGCTTGTGGTCGACCAGGGCGCGCAGGTAGTCCGCCATGCCTTCGGCGGTTTCCACCGAGACTTCGCCGTCCGCTCCGCCGTCCGCCTCACCGTCGTCCTGCGGGCCGGCGTCGACCGCGTTGCCGCGGACCTGGAGGTTCTCCCGTTCGGCCTGCGGCGCGCCGAACAGTTCGAAGACGACCGCGAGTGGCAGCGGCAGCGCGAACTCGCTGATCAGCTCGACCGGGTCGGGCCCGTCGAGCTGGTCGAGCAGTGCGCCGACGTGGCGCTCGACCATCGGTCGCAGGGTCGCCACCTGCCGTCCGGTGTAGGCCTGTTGGACCAGCTTGCGCAGTCGGGTGTGCTCCGGGGGGTCGGAGTTGAGCATGTGCGTCATCAGGTCGCGGCCCGGGCCGCCCTCGGAGTTCCCGACGTGTCGGGCGAACGCCTCGGTGACGGCTTTCTTGCTCAGCCGGGGGTCGGCGAGGGCGGCCCGGCACTCGGCGTGGCCGGTGACGACCCAGCCTTCGAGTCCGGCCGCGCCGCCGAACCGGACCTTGCGGGCGCCGCCCTCGGTGCGCCAGCGGCGGTACGCGGCGTGCGGGTCGGCGTAGAACTGGCCGTCGGCGAGCTCCGGTTCGGTGGCGTTGTGTTCGGTATCGCTGTGTTCGGTGGCGCTGTGTTCGGTACGTATGTGATCGGCGTGCATGTGATCAGTGTGCATCCCGTGGCTTCAGGACGCGGATCTCGCTGACGCCGAGCAGGCCGAGCAGTGGCACCTTGGCGGTCCGCTGTTCGGGGTCGACGACCAGGCCGGCCGTACGGATCTGGTCCAGCAGCAGTTCGGCGAGCGGCATCACCATGTGCCGGCCCCAGCAGCGTTCGGAGGTGTGCCCGAACGGCAGGTAGCCGGGAGTGTTGTCCGGGTCGAGGTGGTCCCAGCGCTCCGGGCGGAACTCGTGCGGGTCCTCCCACAGGGCCGGGTCGCGGTGCGAGAGCAGCGGCAGGACGAGGACGTCGTCGCCGGCGCCGATCCGCGGGTCGATTGCGGGGTACTCGGGCGAGGCGCGGCGCAGGATGTTCCAGGACGGCGGCAGCAGGCGCAGCGACTCGAAGATGATGTTCCGGTTCGGCGTGCTGTCGTCGAACGGCGCGCCGAGCCAGAGCGCGTTCGCGACCAGGGTGGAGATGGTGAAGCAGACCGGTGCGGCGGCTCGGCGGTACATGCCGAGCGCGTACCGTCGGTCCTGGTAGTTGGTCGCCTTCGCGGTGAGCTTGCCGAGTTCGGTGAGGTCGTCGCCGGGCTTGGGCCTGCCGGGCAGTGCGGCGCCGGCGGAGATCACCAACCAGGTGAGCAGGGGCGTCAGTTCGAGGTTGCGGCTCATCAGGATCCGCAGTCGGCGCGGGTCCCGGCCGAGGATGAGGTCGCGCAGGAAGAGGTGTCCGGTGAGCGGCCACGGACCGGACAGGTCGATGTTCGGCGGCAGCGGAGCCTTCAGTGCCTCGCGCACGTCGCTGCCGATCGTCCGCGTCACCGAGGATGCCTCGGTGCGGGTGATCGAACGTCCGTGCAGCGGTTTGAAGGTGGGCCGTTCGATCTCGGTGGCGCGCCGGGCGGCGAGGATCCGGTCGGTGAGCTCGGGCCCGGCGACCCCGATCGTGTCGGGTTCGAGCCGGACGGCGTCCTTGCCCAGATGGTCCCTGAGCAGGGCCTCAAGTCGGGGCGAGAGCACGGTGGTTCGCGAACGGGCGGAGGCGGGGGAGAGGGCCATGTGATGTCTCCGAGACTTTGCCGGGACCGGTCTCCGCCCCCGCCCCGGGCCCGATCTCCCGGCGGAGGCCGCGAGGGGGGGCAGGGGCGGGGGCGGATCAGCTGTTCAGGTACCGGAGGTACCGATCAGCCGGCTTAGTACCAGATGTACCAAGCGCTGGCCTTCAGGCTCTTCTTGGCGAAGGACGCGTCACGGATGGCGAACAGGATCTTCATCTTTGGGTCTCCCTTTCGTTACCAGGTGGCTGAGCGAATGTAAGGCCACTCTGCAGTCGCCCTACAGACGTAGACACGCGGCCGGGTCTCCATCGGGTTCACCTTTGGGGGGAGTTCTTGTCGAGGGAGTTGGGGAGGTGGGGGGTTTGCCGGCGGATTTCCTGATTCGCCCCCCGTCGGCGGGCGATGGGCGGTGTCAGTCGCGGGAGCAGTCCGCGCACCGCCGCGGGCGCAGCCCGTCGAGGATGATGCCCAGGTAGCGGCGCCAGTCGGTGACCCCGGCCTGTACGACGTGGCAGAGGCCGATGTAGAGCGGTGACACGTCCGAGACGGTCAGGTCCTCTCGCACCGAGCCCTCGGCCTGGGCGCGCTTGAGCACCTTGTCGGTGAGCTCGTTGAGTTCGGCGATCGCCGCCGCGTCGAACGTGCTGCCGCCGACCATCGCGGTGACCGTCTCCGCGTAGCCCCGGTCCTGTTCCTGCATGATTCCGCAGAACTCCAGGGAGCGGGCGAGGCCGTGCCAGGGGTCGGGGTCGGGGAGCACCTCGTTCCTGAGGAAGTCCAGGGTCTGCTGGAACCGGTGTTCCACGATCGCTTCCGCCAGCGATTCCTTGGTGGGGAAGTGGCGGTACACCGTCCCGACACCCACCCCGGCCCTGCGGGCGATGTCGCCCATCTGGGCGTCCCGGCCGGACTCGGAGAAGGCGGCTCGGGCGGCGTCGAGCACCTTGAGCCGGTTGCGGGCGGCGTCGGAGCGCAGCTTGCCGCCGGTGGGTGTGCTGGAGCGGGAAGGGGGAGGGGAAGGGGTGTTTGACAAGGGGAACCGCGCCTCCGTATCGTCACCATCCGGAACCGTGAGTCCGATTCCGGTTACCACTTTAACCCACAGGAGCGTATCCCTCCCATGGCCATGCCTCCCACTTCCTCCTTATCGACCTCGACCTCGACCCCCTCCCCGGATCCGCTCCGCTGGAAGGCGCTCGTCGTCCTGGCCGTCGCCCAGTTGACGGTGGTGCTCGACGCCTCGATCGTGAACGTCGCGCTGCCCTCGATCCAGTGGGACCTGCACTTCGCCGACTCCGACGTCCAGTGGATCGTCAACGCCTACGCACTCGCCTTCGGCGGCTTCCTGCTGCTCGGCGGCCGGACCGCCGATCTGCTCGGACGGCGGCGGGTGTTCATGACCGGACTCGGCCTGTTCGCCGCCACGTCACTGCTCGGCGGTCTCGCCCCGACCGCGGGCCTGCTGATCGCCGCGCGGGTCGGGCAGGGCCTCGGCGCCGCGATCATCGCGCCGGCCGCCCTGTCCATCGTCACCACGACCTTCACCGAAGGCGCCGAACGCAACAAGGCCCTCGGCATCTGGGGCGCGCTCGCCGGAGCGGGCGGCGCCATCGGCGTGCTGCTCGGCGGTGTGCTCACCCAGTGGGCGGGCTGGGAGTGGGTGATGTTCGTCAACGTGCCGATCTGCGTCGTCGCCGCCGTTCTCACACCGAGGTTCGTCCGGGAGAGCCGCGGCCACGAACGCACCGGCATCGACTTCGCCGGCGCCGCACTGGTCACCGGCGGTCTCAGCGTGCTGGTCTACGCGCTCGTGGACGCCGAGCGGGCGGGTTGGGGCTCGGCCAGGACCATCGGGCTGCTGGGCCTCGCGGCCGTCCTGCTGCTGGTCTTCGCCCTGGTCGAACTGCGCCTCGTCAAGCACCCGGTGATGCCGTTGCGGATCTTCCGCAACCGCAACCTGTCCAGCGCCAACGCGGTGTCCCTGCTGGTGGGCGCCGCGCTGCTGTCGATGTTCTTCTTCATCTCCCTCTACCTCCAGCAGGTGCTCGGCTTCTCCGCACTGGAGGCCGGACTGTCCTATCTGCCCTTCTCGGTGGCGAGCATCGTCGCCGCCGGCGCCGCCTCCCAGCTGGTGACCAAGGTCGGGCCCAGGCCCGTCCTCGCCTGCGGTCTGGCGCTCACCGCGGTGGGCCTCCTGCTGTTCACCCGCATCCCCGCCGACGGCACGTTCGCCGGGGACGTGCTCCTGCCCTCGGTGGTCGCGGCGCTCGGACTCGGCTTCTCGTTCGTGCCCGTGACCATCGTCGCCGTCTCCGGTGTGACACCGCAGGAGTCGGGCCTCGCCTCCGGACTCATCAACACCACCCAGCAGATCGGCGGCGCGCTCGGGCTCGCCGTGCTCTCCTCGGTGGCCAACGCCCGGATCAGGGAGCTCCTTGAAGGCAAGCAGGCCGGCGGCCCGGCCATGGCCGACGCGATGACAGAGGGCTTCCGGCTCGCGTTCGCCGTCGGGGCGGGCTTCGCCGTGCTCGGCGTGCTGATCACCCTGCTGGCCGTACCCAGGGGCGAACGGCCCGCACATGACGACCTTCCGGTCGCGCCGGTCTGACGAACGGCGACGTCCGGACGCGCGACGGCGCTCACCCCGCCTCCACGGCCACGGGGTGAGCGCCCTGCGGGCTTCCCGTAGCCGGGGGACAACTCCTCGGCCGTGAAGAAGGTCATCGAAAGGCTGTAGGCCTAAGGCCTGTTCGTCGATCCTTCACCCCGATGGGCAGCAATCCGGCCTGCGACCTCGGTCAACCGGGACACTCGGACGATGTAGCTGACGGTAAGCCTGCTGATCAGATTCCAGCCCTCGGTGGAGGATCGCACTGCCTCATTTCGCGGGCCAAGAGCTGTTCGGCAATGTGCGCTCGGCCAGCCCAGCCACCTTGATCGACCGGCGTGTGGCGGAGGTGGCAAGTAGCTGAGGCCAGCGGGAGATCAGGGGCCGGTGACCCACTGGCCGACGCGCGTCGGCTCGGGCTGGAGGATGATTCCGGTTGCAGCTGTGACTTGGGCGGTGAGGTCAGCGAGCGCCCGGACGAACGCTGCCGCTGTGGCCTCTCCGTGAGCGGTGACCGTGAGGGTCCGGCGTTCCGAGCAGCGCACGCCGTCGGCGACGGCTTGGCCGGGCCGGCAGCCGACATGCTCCAGGAGCCACCCGGCGCTGGCTCGGAGGCCGCCATCGCTGTCCTGGTGGACCGGGCAGCCGCGGTCGGACCAGCGCGTGGCCTGGGCGGTGGTGATTCGAGGGTTGAGGAAGACGGATCCGACCTGCCGGGAGTCCTGGTCGCTCGGGTCGAGGAGGAGGCCGCGCCGACGGCGGTTGGCGAGTACGGCCGCGGTGACCTCCGGAACGGTCGGGCGCGCGCCGACGGGCACGCCGAGCTCGTCCGCGAGCGGCTGGTAGGTGATCGGGGCCGCCGGCGTGTGGGTCAGGTGGAGCGAGGCGGCGAGGATGGTCCAGCGGCCGGGGGTTCGCTTGAAGCGGCTGCTGCGGTAGCGCAGGCGGCAGGACTGGGCCGGGAAGGTCCGCAGGCAGCCCATGCCCCAGTCCCAGACCGTGACGCTGTGGAGGGAGTCTGCGATCTGCTGGCCGTATGCGCCGGCGTTCTGGACCGGCGCGGCGCCGACGGTGCCCGGGATCCCGGCCAGGCACTCGATGCCGGCAAGCCGTTCGGCAGCGGCCCATTGGACGAGGTCGGTGAGCGGGTGGCCGGCCTGGACGGTGACGGCCACCGTGGTGTCGTCGAGCTTCTTGGCGGTGATGCCGCGGGTGTTCATGACCACGACGGTGCCGGGGTGGCCGGCATCCGCCGCGATCACGTTGCTGCCGTGCCCCAGGACGACGGGACCGTTCTGCTCCTGGGCGCTGAGCGCACGGGCGGCGTCGAGCCAGTCCGCGGGGTCGGACAGGTTGAGCACGGCGCCGGCGGGCCCGCCGAGCCGGAGGGTGGTCAGCGACGCGAGCGTGGCCTGGGGCACGGCAGGGTCCTCTCAGTCGGCGGCGACGGCCTTGAGCGCGAGGTTGCGGAGCGGGGCGAGCCGGGTGCGGTTGTTCTGGTGGTGGTAGACGGCGTTGGTACAGATGGCCAGGTAGCGGCCGGTGTCCGGGGCGAGGTAGAGGCTGGTGCCGGTGAAGCCGTGGTGGTAGGCGACCCGGCCGCCGTCGGCGAGGATCCAGGCCAGGCCGCGGTGGAGCCCGGGCTCGATCTCGGCCTTCGGTTCCATGCTGGTGCGGAGCCAGGCACCCAGTCCGTGGCTGGAGGTGTACGCGGTGAGGAGCCGGTCGGCGAAGGTGGCCAGGTCGGCCGGGGTGGTGAAGACGCCGGCGTGGCCGGCGACGCCGCCGAGCAGGGTGGCGTTGTCGTCGTGCGGGATGCCCCACAGCCGCGGGCCGCCGGGGAGGCGCTGCTCGGTCGGGGCGACGTCGGCGGAGTGGCTGACGGGTCCGTAGGCGGTGTGGGTCATGCCGAGGGACTGCCAGAGGTCGGCGGCGAGCTCGTCCAGGCGGCGGCCGTGGAGGTGGGCGAGCGCGAGGCCGAGGAGGATGAACCCGCGGTTGATGTACCGGTGGCCGACGCCGGGTTCGGCGATCAGCGGTTCGCCGCAGATCAGCTCCGCGAGGGGTTCGGTGCGGCCCCGGTACTGGTCGAGGCGGGTCTCGGGCCGCAGGCCGGAGGTGTGCGCGAGGATCTGCCCGACCGTGACGTTCGCGCCGGGCACCTGGTCCGGCAGGTCGGGCAGCAGGTCCCGCACCGTGGTGTCGGCGGTGATGCCATCGGTGAGCCCGATCAGCGGCCAGGTGGCCAGCACCTTGGTCAGCGACGCGGCGTCGTAGAGCGTGTCCGGGCCGGGCCCGGCGTTCCCGCACTCGGGCGCGACGACGCCGGAGGAGACGAACGCGGGCCGGCCGTTCCGGGCGCCGTGGGCGAGGACGCCGCCGGGCAGGGCGCCGTCGTCGACCAGCAGGTCGAGGCACTGCTGCAGCTCGGCGACGGTGTCGGGGCTCAACGGCTTGGTGCTGGTCACGGCATCTCCCGGTCGATCGTCAGGCTGGCACCGAGCGCGGCGAGTTTGGGCAGCAGGTCGCCGTAGCCGCGCCGGAGGTGGTACATGCCCCGGATCGTAGAGGTGCCCTCGGCCGCCAGCGCGGCGAGCACGAGCGCGGTCGCGGCCCGGATGTCCTCGCCCGCCACGTCAGCGGCGGCGAGCCCGGAGGGCCCCTCGACGGTGATCAGCTGGCCCTCCGCGTTGACGACCGCGCCGAACTTGCGCAGCGCGGCGAGGTGGGTGTCGCGCCGGCTGTAGATCCGCTCCTCGATCCGGGACGTTCCGGCGGCCTGGGTGAGGACCGCGGTCAGCTGGGGCTGGACGTCGGTCGGGTAACCCGGGTGGGGGCCGGTGGCCATCTCCGCCGCATGCAGCCCGGCCGGTACGGTGACCGTCGTTCCGCCGCGCTCGGCGGTCAGGAGGATCCCGGTGTCGGCGAAGACCGAGACCAGGCCTGGCGGGAAGCCGCAGGGCGGGAAGGCGTCGAGGTGGACGGTGCCGCCGGTGATCGCGGCGGCGAGCGCCAGTGTGGCGGCCTCCAGCCGGTCGGACGGGACCGGGAAGACGCCGCCGGCGATGTGGTCGGTGCCGGTGACGTGCAGGGCGTCCGTGCCTTGCCAGGTGATGCCGACGCCGGAGCGAGCCAGGAGTTCGGCGGATACGGTGACCTCGGGCTCGATGCTCGGCCCGAGGATGGACGACGTGCCGGGCGTGCGGGCGGCCAGCAGCATCGCGGTGACCGTTGCGCCCAGGCTCGGGCCCCACTTCTTGGTGCTGACGTTGGTGATGAACGGAAGGCGCTTCGTTCCGGTGAAGCGGGCGCGCACACGGCCCCGGTTGACCTCGACGTCGGCGCCGGCGGCTTCCATGGCGGCCAGGTGCAGGTCGATGTACCGGGCGCAGAAGGCGTCGCCGCCGGGCAGTGGGAAGGTGACCGTGCCGGAGCGGGCCAGCAGGGCGGCGGCGATGACCGCGGTGGTCCGGATGCACCGTCCGAGGTCGTCGGGGATGACCGGGAAGTAGGAGTCGGCGGGCCGGGTCTCGAACTCACCCTCGGCGATGGTGGCTCGGGTGCCGGTGCGGTGAAGGATCTCCGCGCACACACCGGTGTCGAGGATCGCGGGGGCGCCGGTAAGGGTGAGCGGCTGGTCGGCGAGGATCGCGGCAGCGTACAGGTGCAGGGCGATGTTCTTGCTGCCCTGGACGGTCGTCGTACCGTGCAGCGGGTGGCCGCCGGTGATCCGGAGGGTGAGCCGGTCGGGGGTACTGGCCGGCGCGCAGGTAGGCCAGAGCCCGGCTGTACTGCCTGATCGCCGCGGTCACGGCGTCGGACGCCCGCTCCGCCGCCCATCCCATGCGGTCGAGGGAGATCGACGCGAGGTCCTGGAACCCGAGCTTGCTCGCGAGGTCGTAGCCGGAGCGGTACTGCATGGCGAGGGCCTGCCAGAGACGTCGATCACCGCTACTGTGCGCCGCGGTCGTGGTCTCGGTGATCAGGCCGGGCAGCTCGGCCGCCGCGCTCCGCAGATCCGACGCCCGGATCAGGCGGCAGACCCGGTCGGTGTGGTCGACGAGTTCCTCGGTCGGACGCGGTGCCACGTCCGGGTCGGCTCCGAGGTCGAAGATGTCGAGGGATTCCCGGATCGGCTGGATCAGCCCGTCGAGCTGGTCGCGCCGCAACTCCTCGATGTACGGGCGTCCTTCGAGATCGGCCGGGGGCACGGTCAGTGCCCTGGCGATGGAGGCGAGGACAGCCGGGCCGGCCTGCCGCTTGCCCTGCTCGATCTGAGCCATGTGGGACGCCGAGATCCGCGCCTTCAGGGCGAGTTCGGTCTGGGTCATGTGTCGGAGCTTGCGGGTCTGCTTGATCCGCTTGCCTACGGTGTCAGGCGTGAAGTCGGTCATGGCGCGTTCCTTGAGGAGTTCGGCCCGGTGGTCCGACGGTAGCGCCAAGTAGTCAGGCGCATCATCGAATTCGGCAGGGTTTGCCGCCGGCCATCCCCACGGGGTTCGATGACTGCCATGTCCACCACGCGCCCGGTCCTGTACCTCTTCGGCTCCGCCGCCCCGCCGGTCCTGAACATGGCGCAGGTCGTCCGCCACGCCCAGTTCAGGGGGTGGGAGGTCGCGCTCGGGCTCACCCCGACCGCGGCGAGCTGGCTCCAGGACGAGCTTCCCAAGCTGAACCGCCTGACCGGCCACCCGGTGAAGTCCACGTACCGTCGGCCGGGCGAGCCGGACGTGCTTCCGCCCGCCGACGCGGTTCTGTTCGCTCCCGCGACGATGAACAGCATCAACAGCCTGGCGCTCGGCCTCACGACCTCCTGGGTCATAGGGTTCGCGGCCGAGGCGATCGGCAAGGGAATCCCGCTGTCGGTGATGCCGTGTACGAACACGGCGCTCACCGGGCACCCTCAGTTCCCCCGGAGCGTCGCCACCCTGCGTGACTCCGGCGTCCGAGTGCTGCTCGGCGAAGGAGGCTTCGTCTCGAACGATCCGGGCCAGGGGAGACCGGAGGCTTACCCGTGGGAGGCCGCACTCGGGGCTGCCGAGGAGTCCATCGGGCGGTGACACCCGGCTGCGGATCCCGGCCGCCGTGACCGCTGGGGCCGTTGGCCAGAGATTTCTCCCGGCCAACGGCCTCCCGACTCGCGTCGGGACGACAGGGCTTGGACCAACGCGTCCCTCGCCTGCGACGGTGCCTCAGTAGGACAGCCCTGGGCAGTACACCCCCTGCTGCGGCGCCGTGTACGAGCCGCGTGCCACCAGCGTCTCCAGCCGCTCCAGGGTGATGCCCCGGGTGTGGAAGGCCCAGCTCAGGGTCTCGGGCAGCAGTCGGCCCGGGATGCGCAGCCGGGGCGGCGGGCCGTCGGGGACGGCCCGGCGCATCAGCTCGCCGGCGCCCGTGTACAGCGCCCGTGCCGCGGCCTCCGAGGCCGCCGTCAGATGGCCCAGGTCGGACAGGCCCGTGGTGTAGCCGGCGAGCGCACCGCTCGACCGGTCCAGGACCACGTACGGCTGCGACCAGCCGAAGGCCCGCTTGGCCGCCATGTGGATCTCGCCGTCCCGTGCATGGCCGTTGACCGAGCGGTACAGCTCCTGGCACGCGGGTACGTCGTCCTCGGTCATCGCGCGCACCGTGAAGCCGGCCATGTTCGCCGGGGTGGGCGGTGCGTACCCGGCGACCAGGGACAGCTGCTCGTGCGGGACGAAGCCGAGCGAGGAGTAGAGCCGGTACGCGCCCAGGTTGTTGGTCACCTGGACGGCCCGGACCGAGCCGCGGTCGTGCCGGGCGGCCGCGCCGATCACCTCGTCCATCAGCAGTCGGCCCACGCCGCCGCCCTGCGCGCCGGGCGCGACGCTGAGCGGGCCGAAGGCGGCGACGGACTCGCCCAGGACCAGGAAGTTGGAGCCTGTCACGGAGTCCGCGCCGTCGACCGCCACGTAGGCGAGGCAGCCCGGGGCCACGAGCCGGTCCCGGAACATCTCCGTCACCTCGTCCACCGACGACCACTCCGGGGCGAGGCCGAGCGAGGCGTTGAGGGTGTTGAAGGCCTCGAAGCAGATGCCCGCCATCGCCGGAAGGTCCTCCCACGCCGCCTCCCGGACCCGGAGGGCCTGCGCACCGGTGTCGACGAGGCCGCCCCCGGCGCCGGCGTCCGGCTCGGGGAAGTAGCCGACGCGGACGAAGAACCCGACGTACTTCTCGAAGAGTTCACGCGTCATCGGCGGGCAGTCGACGCCGGTACCGGCCAGCAGCTCGCGGGTCTGCGAGGTGTCGACGGACAGGTAGTGGTTGCGTCCGCTGTAGATGGTCGATTCGAACGCGTCGATCATCGGGACCATCGCGTTGTCGCGGTCGGCGCGGATGCGCCGCACCCAGGCGTCCCAGCGGAGTTCGTCCAGCCGGTAGCCGAGGGAGCGGAGGGATTCCGTCATCGCGGAGAACGGGAGGTGCGTCCCGTTGGCGAGGTGGTGGTTGCGGCCCGCCGCCCGGTCGTCGCGGGACAGCCGCAGGATCGCCGCGCTGACGTGGTCGACCGGCACCAGGTGGAAGATGCCGGCGGGATCCTGCGGGACGGCACCGGCCTGCACGATGCCCTTCATGCTCAGCCAGACGAAGTCGTGGGTCTGGCAGAAGCCGCGCTCCGAGTCGCCGGAGATCTCGTCCACCCGGTAGACCGAGACCGGCAGGCCCCGCCCCCTGGCGAGTTCGATGATCTGCTCCGCCACCAGCTTCGTCTGCCGGTAGCCGGACGACAGTGCCTCGGCGGGGCCCGGCGGGTCGGTCACCTGGAGCGCCTGCCCGGGGACCGCCTCCGCGGCGAACACGCCGGTGGACGAGACGTGGTGGACGGGCACGGTGCGGTGCCGTGCGGCCAGGCGCAGGATCTCGGCGGTGCCCGTGACGTTCGCGTCCTTCAACGCCGAGTACGGGTAGAGGCCGTTGACGGTGGCGGCGGCGTGGTAGACGCTGTCCACGCTGCGGGCGAGGGCGTCGAACCGTTCGGGGGCCAGCCCCAGCAGCGGCCGGGCGAGATCGCCGACGACCACGGACAACCGGTCCGGGTCGATGCCGTCCCAGAACTCGTACCACTCCAGGTTCTTGCGCAGCCGCGCCCACGCGTCCGCCTCGTCGGCCCCGCGGACCAGGCAGTGCACGGTCGCACGGGTCGTCCGCAGCAGATCGCGCAGCAGGTACGCGCCCAGGAACCCGGTCGCACCGGTGAGGAGCACCTCCCGCGGGTCGTCCGCGACCCGGATCACCTCGTCGGCGGGGGAGATGTCCGCCGCCAGGACGACCTCGGAGGCGAAGTCCACCGCGTCCTCGTCGACGCCCGGCGTGGCGGACACCGCGGCCAGCACCTTCGCGAGCAGGTGGTCGGCGAGCACCGCCGGGGTCGGGTGTTCGAAGACGAGCGTCGGTCGCAGGCTCACCCCGCAGAAGTCGCTGAACTGGTTGCGCATCTCGACGGCCATGAGGGAGTCGACGCCGAGTTCGAGGAACGGCACGTCGGGGTCGATGGCGTCCGCGCTGTCGTGGCCGAGCACCGCCGCGACCCGGGTGGCGATCCGGTCGATCATGTGGAGGAGCTGCTTCTCCTCGTCCAGTCCGGCGAGCACGCCGGCCAGGCGGGCGGCGACCTCCGGGCGCTCACCCGGCTTGAGTACCCGCCCGGACGGGGCCGCCTCCTCGGCTGCGGCCTCCGCCTCCGCCTCGGCGATCGCGGTCGGTGCCGGGGCGGGGGCGGGGCTGGGGCCGGCGAGTGCGGGCAACCAGTAACGCTTGCGCTGGAAGGCGTAGGTCGGCAGCGTGACGTGGCGGGCGCCGGTGCCGTCGAAGAACGCCGCCCAGTCGACCGGGACACCGGCGGTGTGCAGCGCGGCGGCGACTGCGACGGCGGTCGCGGCACCGGGTCGGTCACGCCGGGAGACCGGCAGCGCACGGTGGCCGCCCGTCCGGTCACCCCCGTCGGCGTCGTCACCCCCGTCACCCCCGCCGGCGTCGGCGTCGGCGTCGTCGGCGATCTGGCGCACCAGGGCCGTCAGGGACGCGTCCGGGCCGAGTTCGACGAAGGTGTCGGTGCCCCGCTCCCGCAGGGTCCGCACCGCGGCGGCGAACCGGACGGCCGAGCGCAGCTGCCCGGTCCAGTACGCGGGTGTCAGCAGTTCCGCACCGGTGAGGGCGCCGGTGACCGTGGAGACGATCGGCAGGTCCGGCGCACGGTAGGTGACGGTCCGGGCCACGGCCTCGAACTCCTCCAGCACCGCGTCCATCCGGGGCGAGTGGAAAGCATGACTGACCGTCAGGCGCTTGGTCCTGCAGCCCAGTTCGGCCACCAGCCGGGCGACCTCCGCCACGGCGTCCTCGTCGCCCGAGACCACGACGGACCGGGGCGCGTTCACGGCGGCGATCCCCAGCCGGGACTCCCGGCCGGTGAGCAGCGGCAGGACCTCCTCCTCCGTGGCCTCCAGTGCGATCATGGCGCCGCCTTCGGGCAGCGCCTGCATCAGCTCGCCCCGGGCGGTGACCAGCCGGGCCGCGTCCGCCAGCGAGAACACCCCGGCGACGTGCGCGGCGGCCAGTTCGCCGAGGGAGTGGCCGGCGAGCGCGTCGGGGCGCACCCCCCAGGACCGTAGTAGCGCGAACTGCGCGACCTCCAGTGCGAACAGGGCGGGTTGGGCGATACCGGTGCGGTGGATGCGCCCGTCCTCCGCCGCGTCGTCGCCGACGGCGGCAAGGAGCAACTGCCGTACCTGCGGCGCCAGATGCTCGCACACCGCGTCCAGCGCTTCGGCGAACACCGGGAACGCCTCGTACAGTTCACGGGCCATGCCCGCCCACTGGGAGCCCTGGCCGGTGAAGAGGAACGCCGTGGTCCGGGCGGCACCGGCGTGATCCGTGGTCAGTCCGGCCGCGGGCTCGCCCTCCGCGAGCGCGCCGAGTGCGCGCAGCAGACCCTCCGCGCTGTCCGCGCCGTTCGCCCCGCGACCGAGGTCCGCGACGACGGCGGCCCGGTGTTCGAGCCCGGCCCGGGACAGTGCCAGGGTGCGCCCCACGTCCACGGCGTCCCGCCCGGGCGCCGCGCGCAGGAACGACTCCAGCCGACGGGCCTGGTCGCGCAGCGCGGCCGGGGACTTCGCGGACAGCAGCCACGGCACGGCGGTGAGCGCCCGGACCGGGGCCGGGGCTTCCTCGGGCGAGACCGGGGCCGGGGTCCCCTCGGGCGAGGCCGGGGCCGGGGCCTCCTCGGGCGAGGGGAAGTGCGGCGCCTCCTCCAGGACGACATGGGCGTTGGTGCCGCTGATGGCGAAGGAGGACACCCCGGCGCGCCGGGGCCGTCCGTCGGCGGCCGTCCACGGCCGCGCCTCGTCGAGCAGCCGTACGTTCCCCGACGACCAGTCGACGTGCGGCGACGGACGGTCCACGTGCAGGGTCGCCGGGAGGACGGCGTGCCGCATCGCCTCCACCAGCTTGATGACACCGGCCATGCCCGCGGCGGCCTGGGTGTGGGCGATGTTGGACTTCACCGAGCCGAGCCACAGCGGCCGTTGAGGGTCCCGGCCGCGCCCGTACGCGGCGAGGATCGCCTCGGCCTCGATCGGGTCGCCGAGCATGGTCCCCGTGCCGTGGGCCTCGACCAGGTCGACCTCGTGGGCGGCCACCCGGGCGTTGGCGAGCGCCCGGCGGATCACCCGCTGCTGCGCCCGGCCGTTGGGCGCGGTGAGCCCGTTGGACGCGCCGTCCTGGTTCACGGCGCTGCCCCGGATCACGGCGAGCACCCGGTGGCCCGCCCGCTGCGCGTCGGAGAGCCGTTCGAGCAGCAGCACCCCCGCGCCCTCGCCGAAGGCGGTGCCGTCCGCCGCGCCGGCGAAGGCCTTCACCCGGCCGTCCGGGGCGAGGCCCCGGTGCCTGCTGAAGGTGATCATGTCGTCCGGGGTGGACATCACCGTGACCCCGCCCGCGAGCGCGAGCCGCGACTCACCGGAGCGCAGGGAGCCGCAGGCCAGGTGGAGGGCGACCAGGGACGCGGAGCAGGCCGTGTCGACGGTGACGGCGGGGCCGTGCAGGCCGAGGGTGTAGGCGACCCGGCCGGACATCACGCTGCCCGAGGTGGCGAAGCCGAGATGGCCCTCGTACTCGGACCCGGGCGCGGCGAGCGTGCTGTACGCCTGTCCCTTGGTGCCGACGAAGACGCCGGTCTCCGAACCGGCCAGGCCGGTCGGGTCGAGGCCCGCCCGTTCGAAGACCTCCCAGGCGACCTCCAGCATCAGCCGCTGCTGCGGGTCCATCGCGGTCGCCTCGCGCGGGGCTATGCCGAAGAATCCGGCGTCGAACGCGGACGGGTCGGTCAGGAAGCCGCCGCGCGAGACGTAGCTGGTGCCGGGGTGGTCGGGGTCGGGGTCGAACAGGGTGTCCAGTGCCCAGCCCCGGTCGGTGGGGAAGTCCGAGGTGGCGTCCCGGCCTGCGGCGACGAGGTCCCACAGTTGCTCGGGTGACTCCACCCCGCCGGGGAAGCGGCAGGCCATGCCGATGATGGCGATCGGCTCGGCGCCGTCCGGGTCGGGCCCCGCGGGGGCTGTGCGCTCGGCCGGGAACGCTTCGGAGAGCGCGCGGGTGTCCGACGGCTCCGTCAGCCCCGTCAGGTCCGTCAGCTCCGCGACCAGCCGGTCCGCGAAGGCGGCGGGCGTCGGGTGGTCGAACACCGCCGTCGCCGGGAGTCGCAGCCCGACCAGCGCGCACAGCCGCCGCCCGACCGCCACGACGGCGAGGGAGCCGAGGCCGAGATCCACGAACGGCCGTGTGGGCGCTACCCGTTCGGCTTCGACGCCGAGCGCGAGCGCCACCTCGGCGCGGACCAGGTCCAGTACCGTCCGGGCCCGCTCGGCCGCCGTGAGCGCCGCGAGCCGGCCCGCCCACTCGCCCCGGTCGGGCTCGGGCCCGAGGCCCCCGTGCTCCCCGGGCCCGCCGGTGGACGCCGTACCGAGCAACCGGGGGTCCGCGTCCGCCAGCAGATGCCGGGTGACCTTCCCGGACGCGGTGCGCGGAACGTGCTCGACGGCGTACACCTTCTCCGGCACCTTGAAGAAGGACAGCCGCGTCCGGCAGTGCTCGAACAGCGCCTGGACGTCGACGCCTTCGGGACCGGGCACCACGTACGCGACGGGCACCTCGCCGAGCACCTCGTGGGGCTCCCCGCCCACCGCCGCGTCGGCCACGCCCGGCGCCGTGCGCACCACGTCCTCGATCTCGACGGGGTGGATGTTCTCGCCGCCCCGGATGATCAGCTCCTTGAGACGGCCGGTCAGGGTCACCTGCCCGAGGGCGTCCCGGCGGGCCAGATCGCCCGTGCGGTACCAGCCGTCCCGCAGTACCTCCGCCGTGGCGTCGGGCTGCCCGTGGTAGCCCAGCATCAGGTTGGGGCCGCTGACCCAGACCTCGCCCTGCTCGCCGTCGGGCACCTCGGCGCCGGAACCGTTGTCCACCAGGCGGATGTCCACCCCCGGGACGGGCGGCCCGGCCGCCCCGGCGACCCGGTCGCCCGTCGGCCGGTTCGAGGTGATCGCGCCGGTCTCGGTCGATCCGTACTGGTCCACCAGCGGGACCCCGAACGCCTCCTCGAAACGGCTGCCGAGGGAGGCGCCGCTGGCCGAACCGGCGACGAACCCGAGCCGCAGCGAAGGCAGCCGGGTGTGCTCCTGGCGGGCACGGTCCAGCAGGTAGTGGTACGTCGTCGGCACCCCGGCGAGGAAGGTCACCCCGTCGTTGCGCAGGGCGTCCAGCACCTCGGAAGGGGCGAAGCCGCTCATCAGCCGGGCTCCGGCGCCCACGGCCACGACCGCCATGACGCACAGGTTCTGGCCCAGGCCGTGGAACAGCGGCATCGGCCACAGCAGTCGGTCGTCCTGCGTCATCCCGAGCACGCCCACGTGGCAGGCCTCCACCAGCCACAGCGAGCTGCGCAGGGAGTAGAGCACCCCCTTGGGGCGGCCGGTGGTGCCCGAGGTGTAGAGCATCCAGGCCGGAGCGTCGAGCGGGCTCTCCTCGGGCACCGGTCCGTCGTAGGGGGTGGCCGCGAGCGTCTCGTACGCGGTGATGTCCGCGGTTGCGCCGGAGGCGTCCGCCGGTGCCATGGGGGAGTCGCCGGTGAGCACGATCGAGGGCCGGGACGGGCCGGACGCGGCCACCGCGCGCAGCAGCACGTCGAGCCGCGCCGGGTCGCACAGCACCACCGACGCCCCGGAGTCCCGCAGGAAGTGGACCAGTTCGGCCTCGGACGCCTGCGGATTCAGCGGCACGGTGATGCCGCCCGCCCGGATGACGGCGAGGCAGCTCTCCACCATCTCCACGCTGTTGCCCATGAGGACGGCGGCGCGGCCGCCCTTCTCCAGTCCCAGCGCGGCGAGCCGGCCGGCGAGCCGAGAGGTCCGCAGATCCAGTTCCCGGTAGCCGACGCCCCGCCGGGCGTCGGCGAAGGCCACCTTGTCCCCGATCCGGGCGGCGTGTCCGCCGAGCAGTTCGGACAGCGGACGGATCAGCGAAGGGGTCGTGTCAGGAGCCATGTCATCGCACCTCTCGGCTCTGTGTTCAGCGCTTGGTAGACGGTTGCGGTCGTGCCGTCAGCGGACGGCCAGCACGGTCCTGGTCGGGCAGGAGAACGACAGGGAGCCGTCCGGCCCCGCGAGCACCCGCAGTGCCTCGCGCGCCTCGTCGGTCGCTTCGGCCACCCGCTCCGCGGGCACCAGGTCCCACTGCACGCGGGTGGTCACGGTCCTGGTCCACGCCAGGTAGTCGTCGATGGTCTCGAAGCGGGAGTCCGCCGGGACGTGGCGGATCCGTACATCGCTGAAGCCGGCGGTGAGGAAGGCGGCGGCCGTGGACTCCTCACCGGCCAGCGGGCCGCCGAGGCCCAGGACCACCTGCCACGGGTCGTCCACACCCTCGGGGAGGTACTTGGCGAGCACCCCGGAGAGGATCTCGGCGGACTCCCAGCCGGCGGCCAGCCTGCCGTTCTCGGTGGGGAAGGTGGTCGCGGCGAACCTGCCGCCGGGGCGCAGCGCCGCGGCGGCGCAGGACAGCGCCTTCTCCGCCTCGGGCAGCAGGAACAGGACCATCCCGGCGCTCGCCGCGTCGAACGGCTCGGCGAAGGCGAAGTCCTGGGCGTTGCCCAGCTCCGCGCGGGCCCGGCCGGCGACCCCGCGGGCCGTGATGTCGGCCGTGCAGGCGTCGACCATGCCCTGGGCCTGGTCGATGCCGAGCACGAAGCCCTCCGGGCCCACCGCGTGGGCGATCGGGAACAGGCAGGCGCCGCGCCCGCAGCCGATGTCGAGCACCCGTTCGCCCGGCGAGAGCTCCAGGGTGTCGGCGATCATCTTCCCCAGCGGGTGGAAGATCATCTGACCTGCGGAATCGTACTGCTCGGCGGCCTTGTCGTAAGCGTCCCTCACCAGTGAGGTGATGCGGAGGTCCTCGGTCATGACGCGCTCTCTTCCTGTTGTTCCGGGGTCGGCGGATTGTCGGATGTCACCGGCCGCACGATGCAGCCGAGACGGAATTCGGCACAATGCGTTTCGTCCGCGACGCGCCACCACAGCTGGTCCGGGGTGGGCAGCATTTCGGACACGACGACTTCCCCTTCGGGAAGTCGCGCGATATCGATCACCGACAGCGGATCGGCGAAATCGACGTACAGCGGCTTCGGTTCGGCCGGATGCTTCACGTAGACGTGGCGCGGAATTCCCTGGGCGGCCCGCAGCCGCTGCACGGACAACCACTGGGCGACGGTGTCCGCGGCCTTCTCCGGAGCCCTTTCCGGAATGCTCAGCCGCCAGCGGGCACGCTGGACCACGACACCGTCCACCACGATCCTGGGGGTGTACGCGCCGAGGTCGACCGGCACCGGGACCAGCGCGGGCCTGGACACCGCGCGGTGCAGCGTCGACGACAGGTCGCCGGGGTAGAGCAGCCGCCGCCGGCCGCCCACCACCACCGCGTCGGCCGAAGCGGGCACGACGGCGTCCGCGATCGGCACCACGTCGGCCCGGTCCTTGCCCGAGAGGCCGCTCAGTTCGATGGCGGCACCGGGGAGTTCGGGGGTCACATGGGCGCTGCGCCGGCGCGAGACGATGGTCGCGGCGGTCCCGGGCGGCACGGCTCGCGCCACCCGCTCGGTGAAGCCGGCCCACAGCCCGTCCGGGTCGCTGTGCAGCGGACGCTCCAGCCCCCCGAAGATCGAGCTGCAGTCGTCGTGCAGCTCCGAGAGCACCCAGTCGGCGGTGGCCGGGTCGGGGCCCGCCACCATCAGGTCGGGGCTCGGCAGGCACGCGTCGTCGGGGCCGTACGTCACGGTGTCCCACAGCGGCGCCAGCGCTTCGGCCAGTTCGCTGCCGCTCAGCTCCACGACCGGGGGGCGGCCGTCGGCCGTTCCCGCGGCCTCCACGGCCCGCCCGACCAGTCGGCGCAGCACCGCGTCCAGCCGGTCGCGGCGCGGTGAACGAGCGGGTACCTCCCGTGCGGCCAGGGCGGCGAGCGGCACCGGGGCGCCCCCCAGCTCGGCGCGCAGGGCGTCGCGGGCGTCCTCCCTGGCCAGCAGCGCCGCGAGGAACACCAGCGGGAACACCGCCTCGGTGACCTCCCGGATGCGCTCCACGACCGGCGCCCCGAAGCCGACCCGCTCGCTCACCGGACTCGACCTGTCCTCGTGGAACAGCTCGCGGTCGGCGTAGTGCCGTCCGCTGTCCTGCGAGACCCGCCCGCCGTCCGCCGCGCGGGCCGCCCGCACGGCGAGGAGGTGCGCCGCCCGCTCGGGCCAGGGCGCCCGCGCGTACGTGTCGCGGACCTCCGCCAGGTTCACCACCGTGTCCGTGGGGTGCTCGGCCGCCAGCCTGGTCAGCGCGTGCAGCTCGGTCGCCGGCAGCCGCCAGGGGGAGACGACCAGCGCCGGCCCGAGTGCCTTCACCAGCCCGGCGGCGTACGCGTCGTCCGCCCCCGCCCGATGCGGGGACGGTACGGGGCCGGCGGCGCTGACGAGCGAGTCGAGCCGGCTCCCCGGCGCCGCGGCGGCGGCACTCCACAGGGCCAGCGCGGGCGCCGCGACCTTGAACCTGCGCCCGTCCACGGCCCGTTCCAGCACCGGGGACGAGCCGGGCCGGCGGAACAGCGGACTGGGCCACACGCGCTGCCGCGTCAGCGGCACCTCGCGGGCGGCCTGCTCCCGCAGCTCCTCGACCAGCCAGGCGCTCGCCTCCACCACGACCCTCTCGCGGCCGGGCGCGCCGACCAGCAGGGTCTCCTCCTGCTCCGGCGCCAGGCGGCCGAACAGCACCGGGCCGAAGAACGAGACGGTCTCGCACTTGGTGGCGAACCGGCGCAGATAGCGGTGCAGGGTGTCGACCCGGCGACGCAGGGTCTGCGGCAGGGCGCCGCCCTCGTCCCGCGCCTGCGCCCAGCCCGGGTGCGTCAGCGGCGGCGTCTCCAGGGCGGTGTGGTGGAACGAGGGGTTCGACACGAACACGGCGTGCCCGAAGTCGTCGCGGCCGGCGGCCCGTGCGGTGTGCAGCCGGGCCCGCAGCAGGGCCGCCTCCAGTTCGGCTCCGGCCGCGGCCAGCCGTTCGTCGAGCGCGGCGACCAGGGCGTTCCAGCGGGGCGCCCAGTCCGGCGCGCCGGTCGCCGCGAGGACCGCTGCGCACCGCTCGTCCAGGGGCGCGCCGTCGTCCACCAGCCGGCGGCAGCTCTGGAGGGCCCGCAGCGACCGCTGGCGCGGTTCGACCGTCCGGACGGCCTTCCGCAGCCCCGGCCACAGCGCGTCCAGGAAGTGCGTACGTTCGGCGGCGACAGCCTGCTCCGCCGCGAGCACCCCGGCGGCGGTGCCGAGCAGTTCCTCGGACGCGAGCCCGTCCAGGAGCCCGGCGGGGAAGCCGGTCGCGCGCAGCAGCGACCAGGGCATCATCTCGACCGAGAGTTCCCCGTTGCCCGCCCGCACGTTCCAGGTCAGTGACGCTGTCAGTGGATATTTCAGTGAATCTGTCAGTGAATCTGTCGGTGACGCCATGTCAATTCTCCAGACTGGTCTCGCTTTTCGTCGGAGACTCCGGTAGGAAGGAAAAGGCCAGGGAATTGTCCGGCCATCCGGCCGACGGAGATCCCGGTCATGCGGAGGGGAAAGAGAAGATGCGAATCTCGTCTCGGATCATGCGCGGTTGTCGCGAAAGCGTCGAACGCGCCGAACACGAACTGATCGCGCTGTCCAGGAGTATTCACGCCGAGCCGGAGACCGCGTTCAAGGAGCACCGCAGCGCCGCCAAGGTGAGCGGCCTGCTGCGGGACGAGGGATTCGAGGTGGTGCCCGGCGCCGGCGGCCTGGACACCGCGTTCACCGCCCGCTACGGCAGCGGCCCGCTCACGGTCGGGCTGTGTGCGGAGTACGACGCGCTGCCGGGCCTCGGTCACGCCTGCGGCCACAACATCATCGCCGCCTCGTCGGTGGGCGCGGCCCTGGCGCTGAGGGACGTGGCCGACGACCTCGGCATCACCGTCATGGTGCTGGGCACCCCGGCCGAGGAGGAGGGCGGCGGCAAGATCGCCATGCTGGAGGCCGGCGTCTTCGACGAGGTGTCGATGGCGATGCTCGTCCACCCGGCCCCCGAGGACAACTGCGCTCCCCGCCCCCTCGCCCTGGTCGAGCTCGAAGTCCGCTACACCGGGCGGGAGTCGCACTCCGCGCTCGCCCCGCACCTGGGCGTCAACGCCGCCGACGCCCTGACCGTGGCGGAGGTCGCCGTCGGCGTGGGCCGCCAGCACTTCGAGCCGCGGCAGCAGGTGCACGGCATCGTGACCCGGGGCGGCGAGGTGCCCAACGTCGTCCCCGCGCACACCAGCGCCCTGTACAACCTGCGGGCCGGCGACATGGAGTCCCTGGGGCGCCTCGAAGCACGCGTCAGGGCCTGCTTCGAGGGCGGCGCCGTCGCCACCGGCTGCACCCACGAGGTCCGCTCGACACCCGCGTACGCCGAACTGGCCCACGACCCGTTCCTGGTGGCGGCCTACCGGGCGGCGGCGACCGAACTGGGCCGCCCCCTGGTGTCCCCGGAGGAGGAGCGCGCGATGCCCACCGGCAGCACCGACATGGGCAACGTCAGCCGGGTCCTGCCCAGCGTGCACCCCAGCATCGGCATCGACAGCGGCGGCGCGGTCAACCACCAGCCGGAGTTCGCCCGGGCCTGCGTGGCCCCGGCCGCCGACCGGGCACTGCTCCAGGCGTCCGTCGCACTGGCCTGGACGGCGGTGCAGGCCGCCGAGGACGACCAGGCCCGGGAGCGGCTGCTCACGGCCCACGCGGCTCGTCGGGACGCGGGCCGCACTGCTCGTCGGGACGCGGGCCGCACTGCTCGTCGTGACGCGGGCCGCACGGCCGGCTGACCGCCGCCGTCCGGGCCTGCCCGGCCGGGCAGGCCCGGACGCCCCGGCCGCGGCGGTGCTGCGGCAAAGGCCGCCCGGTGCCC
>NZ_JBHVWW010000028.1:16634-23753 GCF_042882025.1 Kitasatospora sp. NPDC058243 | reverse complement strand
GGGGGGCCGGGGCACGCCTGTTCGTTGGGACGAGGGTCGGATGGGGGTCTTGCTGCTGTCCTTCTTTGTTTCTCCGGCGGGGGGGTCCGGCACGCCCCGGCCGCGGCGGTGCTGCGGCAAAGGCCGCCCGGTGCCCCCGTGGGTGCGGGGCGTGCGGGGGTCACGGAAGCCGCACCACCGTCTCGCCCTCGGCGGTGTCGATGTGCACCGCCGAGATGCGGGGGCCGGCCGCGGGGTCGACGAGGACGTCGAGCGCGGCGAGTCCGGGCCACCGGTCCGCCCAAGCCCGCTCAGGCTCCCGTGCCTGGCCCGTCTCAAGGCGCCGCAGCGACGTCGGGCAGACCCGGTGCCCGGCCGCCTTGAGATCGCCCGGCACCCGTGCCGCGCGCGCCTGCGGGTCGCCGTAGCTCAGGAAGAACGGCAGCACCAGGCTGCGCCACGACAGGTCGAACGCCGCCTCCGCCCACGGCACGCTCCCTCCGTCGGCCCGGACCGATTCGCCGCGGAAGAGGTCCGGATCCGCTCCGGTGACCGTCTCCACCGCGCGTGCGGTGGACTCGATGTCGTCGGTCAGCGCCGCCCAGTTGAGGAAGTCCGGCCCGTCCGCCGTCCGTTCCAGGAACAGCCGGCCGAAGTCCTCGCCCGCCAGCCGCCGTTCGTCGTGGGTGACGAGCAGCTCCAGGTACTGCACGTCGGGCGTGTCGAAGGGCACCACCCAGCTCGCCGTGCCGTCCGGGTTGGGGCTGCCGTCGGTGATGCCGAACCCGTACTCGTCCCACAGCAGTTCGCGCAGCGGATCGATGGTCCGCGCGCCGAGGATCACGTGGTCGATGCGCATCAGGAGGCACCGCCCAGGGCGTGCGAGGGGCACATGCTGTACGGCAGGGTCTCCCAGTCGTCGCCGACCAGGCCGGCCGCCATGCCCTTGCCGGTGGCGCGCGCCGAGAGCAGCCCGTGCCCGGCGTGGCCGGCCGACAGGAAGATCCGCTCGTGGCCGGGCAGTGCGCCCGCCAGCGGCCGTCCGGTGCCGGACACCGGGCGCAGTCCGGCGCGGAGTTCCACGGGCACCGAGTCCGCGAGCCCCGGCATGACGGTCGTGGCGAACCGCAGCAGGTTGGCGATGCCCTGGGTGGTCACGTGCTCGGCGAACCCCGTGTCCTCCTCCGTCGCACCGACGATCACGTCGTCACCGACCCCGGGCGCGAGGTAGTAGGCGGAGGACAGGATGCAGTTCAGCTCCTCGCCGGTCCGCAGCACCGCCATCTGCCCGCGCTGCGGCCGGACTCCGGTCGCCTCGGCCAGGCCCTTGCCCGAGCTCCAGGCGCCGGCGGTGATCACCACCCGGTCCGCGCGGAGCGTCCCGTCGGAGGTCACCACCGAGACGGCCGCGCCCTCCTCGCGCACCTCCCGCACCGTGACGCCCTGTTGCCAGTCGACGCCCCGGGCCAGGCACCGGCGCCGTACGGCGTCCAGGTAGCGGCGGCCGTCGATCATCAGCCCGTCCGGGTCGAGGAGGTAGCGCCTGCTGGTCGGCAGCTTGAGCCCGGGCGCGGCCTGCGCGAGGGCGCCGCCCTCCACCCAGTCGCCGACGCCGAGCCCGCTCAGCACGTCGCCGTGGGCCTCGACGTCCGTCTCGCGCAGCGCGCGCAGGATGGGCCTGGCCACGCTGAACGCGCCGTACTCCGGCTCCAGCCGGGCGACGTCGGCGTCCAGGTCCCGCTTGGCGGTGCGCAGCCAGTCGTAGAACTCCCGGTCGGTGAGGTAGCGCAGCGAGGGGACCGCCACCCCCGCCGCGCGGTTGGTCGAGTGCCCGGGTTCGGCACCGGAGTCGAGCACCCGGACGGACGCCCCGCTGTCGCTCAACTCCTCGGCGAGGCAGGCGCCGACGATCCCTCCGCCGATGAGCGTGAAGTCAGGGGGTGATGACGGTGACGACGGCATGTCCTGCACCTTCCATTTCGGCCGCGCCGGCGAGTACCAGCGAGCGGGTGGTCACGTCGCTGTCGCTGTGGACAGCCATGGGTGGGCCGGCCAGGCCGCGGGCCTGGCGCAGCAGATGGACGGGTTTGCCCCGCAGGGCGAGGCGGAACCAGCCGCCGGGCCGGTCCGCGACCCTGGCCAGGCACTGGAGCCGGACGGTGCCGTCGCCGTGGTAGCGCTGGAGGCCTTCCACGCACCAGACGAGTTCCACCGCGTCCGGGGGCACCTCGGCCCGGGGCCCGTCGAGTTCGAGCCGGGCCAGCGGCGGCGGGCCGAACCCGCCGGTGTCGTGGTCCCACACGGCCCGGCCGCGCGCGATGCCCTCGGCGAGCGGGGGCGGCGGGCAGATCCGGCCGCCGTCGACCAGGACGGTGGGCAGCGCCGGGTCGCCCCGGTCGTCCAGCCCCGAAGCGTCCTGCCCCGACCCGTCCAGCGCCGACCCGGGCGGCGCCGACGGCAGATCGGTCAGGGTCAGCTGCGGCAGGATGCGCCGCCCCGCCAGCCGGGCGGCGGTCGCGCGCCCCCCGCGCGAGGTCAGCGAGAAGGCCGCACCGGCCACCAGCACCGACGCCGCGGACGGCCGCAGCAGCAGCGGCCGCTCGCGCCAGTCGCCCGGCGGGTCGGCCGGTACGAACGGCCCCGAGAGCGCCCCGAGTTCGTCCCAGGGCAGCGCGTCCACGAGCCCGGCCGGATCCCCCGGGCCGCTGGTGCCGAGCAGTACGGGACCGCCAGGGGTCTCGACGCGGGCCAGCAACTCGGCCCGCCTGGACACCGGCAGGCCGTCGCCGTCACGCCACTCGTGGATCTGCGCCACCGCGCTCTGGAGCCCGGCGACGGCCGAGGCCGTCCGTTCGGCCGCCTCGGTGAGCAGCAGCCCGGTCTCCTTGCCCGCGTCCTGGTCCGCCGACCCGGCGACCCGCCGGGAGCCGGTGACCCGGCCCGTCGCGTCCCGTTCGAGGCGCAGCGTGTCGAGCGAGACGGTCAGCCGCGGCGCGCCGCGGGTGGGCGTGACGATTCCGGAGGCACGGGTCCTGGTCTCAGCCACGGGCCACCGCCCGCAGCCCGACGAGCCCGGTCGGCAGCCGGAACCCGGCGTTGGCGAACGACACCGGCACCGGGTACTGCCCCAGCTTCCCGCAGCCCCCGGTGGCCCGCAGGTAGGCGGCGACGCGGTGCTCGTAGGGCCGCAGGCCTGCGAGCACCCGCGCTCCGTCACCGGTCACCGTCAGCGGGCCCAGCCGGGCGGTGCTGCCGTCGACGCGGTGCAGCAGGGAGAACGGGGCGTGGAAGACGAAGGCGCCCGAGGCGATGTTCATCATGTCCAGCCGCAGCCCGTACGGGGCGATCCAGTCGCCCGAGGGCGGCTCCGGCTCGGCCGTGGGCTCGATCAGGGCCACGGTGTGGGTCATCCGGGGGATCGCCGGATGCCGGTAGTTCTGTTTGCGCCCGTGGCCCGTGCCGGGGCCGCCGCCGAGCAGGGCGGCGAGCGCCCGGTCGGTCATCGGCCGCCCCACCGTGCCCCGGTCGATCAGCCGCAGGGTGCGGCACGGGGTGCCCTCGTCGTCGAACGGGCTGCGGTAGCCCGGCCCGTCGTGCGCACCGCCGTCGAGCACCGACAGCCACGCGGGTGCGACCCGCCGCCCGGCGCGCGCCCCGAGGTAGCTCGTTCCGGACGCGACCACGTCGGCCTCCATCGGGTGCCCGACGATCTCGTGGAAGAACGCCCCGGCGAGGCCGGGCAGCAGCACGAGGTCGGCGCCGTCCGGGAGTTCGGCGGCGAGCGGCAGTGCGAGGCGTTCGCGCACCGCGTCGGCCGTCCGCACGGCCGCGTCCCGCAGCCCGCCCGGGTCGGAGCCCGCAGGGGCGCACAGCAGTGACCGGGAGTGGACGGTGCCGTCGTCACCGGTCAGCCTGGTCTCCAGGGTCGTGACGATCCGCTCGGTGGTGGCGACGCGGTCCGCTCCGCCGGCGGCGACGTGCTGCTGGGCCACCCCCAGGGTCAGCTCCGCGCCGGTCTCGGCGGCGATCCCGGCGAGCTCGGCGCGCAGCTCGGGGGTCAGCTCGAACAGCGGCCGTTCCTGCACCTCGCGCAGCGCGTCGGCGGCCTCCGGGCCCGCTCCGGCGGCGCCCGAGGCCAGCAGGTCGTCGCCGTCGGCGAAGCGGTGCTCGGTGAAGCCCCGGTCGAGGTGCCGTTCGACGCTCATCCCGCGCACCGAGGTCCGCTCGGTGGAGACGGTGCCGTCCGGGAGCACGTCGGCCCGCATCCGCAGCGAGTGCTCGGCGAAGAGCGTGGTGTGCGTCATCGCGTGCCGCTCCCGTCGCTGTTGGTGCCGCTGTCGGTGCCGCAGCTGCCGATGATCTGCATCCGCAGCTCGCTGGTGTAGCGCCGGCCTTCGCCGTCGCGCAGCCACAGCTCGTCCGGTCCCGGTGCCATCCGCTCCACGCCCAACTGCTCGGCGCCGCGCGCCACATGGCTGATCAGGTCCGCCGCGAGCGGTGAGGCCAGGTCGATCAGGTACGGCTTGCGCTCATGGGCGCTGCGGCAGAAGACGAACCGCGTTCCGGTGTCCCGGGCCAGCCTGCGCAGCGCGAGGAACCGCGCCTCGGGCTCCGGTGCCGCGAGCGCCGCGGTGGGCACCTGCCACCGGGACCGCTGCAGGACGACCGATCCCAGGGCCACTTCGGGCTGTGCGTCCTCGGTGGTGAAGGTGGGGTGGAGCACCTGCGGATGCGAAAGGGCGGCGATCGGGGCGTACTTGACGAAGTCGCTCAGCGGAACGTACGCGCTGACCGCCTTGCCGTCCGGATCGTGCAGGGTGACGTCGTGCGGCCCGATGCGGACGGTGAGGTCCTCCGGCTTCAGCAGCTCCGGCTGGTCGTGGTCGGTCCAGGTCAGCGGGCGCATCGCGACCTCACGGCCGGGGAAGCGGTAGTAGCCCTTGTTGCGGCGCCCGAAGTCGAGGCCGACGACCGCGCCGTCCTGCGCCGCCGTCCAGGCGGCGGCGTCCGCGCCGAGCCGGTCCGGATCCGGGTGCATCGTGCCCAGCCAGCTGCGCACCAGCAGGTGGTGGTGGGCGCGGGAGAGGACGAGCGGGGCGTCCGCGCTGAGCCCGGCGGCGTCCGGTGCCGCGGGGCACAGGTCGATGACCGCGTACCGGTCGCCGTCCAGCGCCCCGGCCTCCTCGGTCAGCCGCTCGACCTCGGCCCGCCAGTCGGCGCCGGGGTAGACGGGGGCGTGGGCCGCCTGGAAGGTGCTGGTCGAGTCGGACCGGCTCGCGGCCGCTCGGGTCGCGTACGTGAGGAGGTCCAACTCCGTGGCCGGTGCCCCGGTTGGGCCCGTTTCTCCTGCGGTCCCGTCCGTGAAGGCGTCGCGCACTGCGGCCGCCGCGGCGCGCTGGGCGGCCTGCCCGTGCGCGGTGCACACCTCCAGCACGGGGGCGAGCTGCCGCTCCCAGTCGCCGACCAGCCCGGCTCCGAGGGTCAGCGCGAAGGGCGACGCGCACTCCTCGAAGAACACGGCGCGGTCGGCGTACGCCGCACCGGCGCCCCTCCTGGCCGGCCTGCCGGTGAACTCGGTGAACCGCTCCTCCAGGGCGGCGACGGCGGCCGCCTTGCGGTCCAGCGGCGCCTGCGCCAACTCGTCGATGAGGGAGGCGAGTTCAGCCACCCGGTCGAGCCACAGCTCGCGGGCCGGTGAGGCGGGCAGCGCGGAGAGCTGGTCCCGCAGCGTCGCGAGGGGCTCCAGGTCGTAGTCGCCGCCGCCGAGGCCGATGGTGACGGCCTCCTCGGCCACCAGCCGCATCAGCGTCCTGGCCACGTCGCGGGCCGGCTGCCCGGCGGCGCGCACCACGTCGCGGAACACCGTTCCGTCCGGGGCCACGAGCGGCAGCAGCGGCTCCCGCGCCGCGTCACCCCGTCCGGTGGAGTGGAACGCGAGATGCGGAAGGATCCTGGGGTCCCGGGCGATCGCCGTGGCCAGCGCACGCGCCGCCCAGTGCGAGAAGAACACCCGGCGGACGCGGGGCACGTCGTCGCGCAGCACGGCACCCTCGCCCTCGCCCACCGTGCCGTACGCCATGGGCCCGAAGAAGCTCACCGTCTCGTTCTTCGCGCAGAACCGCTGCACGTACGTGAACATCTGCCGGCGCACCCGGCGCCAGCGCGAGGTCAGCGGGCCTTCGTACGCCAGCAGCGGGAGCAGCATGTTGCGGTACGCGTCCGGGTTGGACAGGAACACGGCCTCGGAGACCCCCGGATCCGCCAGCAGGTCCCGCAGCCGCTTTCCGGCCTCGTCGTCGGCCTGCCGGCAGGCGAGCGCGTAGCGTTCCCAGGCGTCGGCCCAGGCGCTCACCGCCCGGCTCCACTGCGGCCCGCCGGACGACGCCGGCAGCTGCCGCGCCCGTCCGCGCAGCACGTCGGAGCGCAGCGACTCGGCGCGGGGCCCGCTGAACTGCGTCTCCACCAACTCCAGGACGGTCCGCTCGCGGTCGAGCAGCTCGTCCGCGAGTTCCAGCAGGGAGTGGGGCGCGCCCAGCTCCTCCAGCCAGTCGAACGGCATTCCCGCATGGCGCAGGATGAACTCCCGCCCGATGCGCCACTGTCGGCTCACTGGCTCCTCCGCATCACACCGGCCTGGACCAGCCGGTCGGTCAGTTTCCTTCGGGCACCGTCGCTGATCCGGTCCAGGACGGCGGTGTCGCCGGACGAGAGCCGCTCCACGACCGGCGTCAGCTTCGGATGCAGCCGGAACGCGCTGCCCGTCCGCAGGTTCACCACGAACGAACCCGGGCCCTGGCCGTCCGGGCCGGGCCCCTCCCCGGCGACGACGGCGGCCGACGGCTCCCAGACCGCCGTCCCGTCCGGTGCGGCGAGCACGCAGCAGGCGAACCGGCCGGGGAACAGGTCGGCCACGGCGCCGAGTTCGGAGTTGAGTGCGCCGATCGCCGCGGTGCGCGCCGTTTCGTCGAGCGTCCCGGGCCCGCTGAACCGGTCCCAGCGGGGCAGGTCGTTGCCTGGGGCGGTGTGCCGGATCAGCGGCACACCGCCCCCAGCCTTCGGTGCCCCGCCGCCCCAGACCACCGGCAACCAGAACAGGCCGAGCCCCCCGAGCCAAGGGCCCCGCCCGGACAGCAGGCTCCG
>NZ_JBHVWW010000028.1:0-16624 GCF_042882025.1 Kitasatospora sp. NPDC058243 | reverse complement strand
GTGTTTGTGTTGGGATCTTCTTGGCCGAGGAAACGGGTCCCGGGGGGGGTGTTTTTTTTTTTGGTTTTTTTCCCCGCCCCCCCCCCCCCCCCCCCCAGGCCTGCGGTGCCGCGCCGCCCCGGACCGTCGGCAGCCGGAACGGGCTGAGCCCCGCGAGCCGAGGGCCCGGCCCGGACAGCAGGCTCCGCGCCGTGCCGGCCGTCTCCTCGGCACTCACCCCGGGCGCCCCGACGAGCAGTTCGACCCGGAGCAGGGCCCCGTCCACCGCGTCCAGGACGGTCCGCAGATCGGTACGGCGGCCGTCCGCTCCCGTCACCTCGGCCCAGGACTCCAGCCGTGCCACGGTCAGCGTCGCGCCCCGGCACTCGCGCCACGCCTCGGCGGGCAGCGCCGCCGCCTCGTCCGGGGCCAGCCAGCCCGCCCAGGGGGCGCCGGCCGGCCAGTCGGCCGCGCGGCGGACCCAGCGGACCGGCGTGCCGTCCCCCGACCACTCCTTGCCCAGCCGCCAGGCCGGCGCCCAGTCGTCGAAGCCCGCCGCCGCCGAGAACGGGGCGAGCGCGCGCAGCGCCTTCCGGTGCGCGGTGGCGAAACGCCCGCACAGCACGACCCGTGCGGGGCCGAGCGCCTCCAGGAGCACTGCGGCCGCCGGGAGTTGCTGGTCGGTCTCGATCACCAGGTGCACCCGCCCGTCCGGGGCCGCCGCACGCGTCCACCGCGCCTCGGGCCCCAGCAGCTCGGTCCGCTGCGCGGCCAGCACCACATCGGCCCCGCACTCGGTGGTGCCGCCGACGAGTTCCACGTCGTCCGCGGCCAGCCGCAGGGCCGGATCGGCCTCGCCCGCCAGCCGTAGCGCCATGCCCATGGCCCGCAGCCGGCCCGCGGCCTGGCCGCCCCGCGCGGTGACCCGTGCGGTGACCCTCGCGGCGGCCCGAGCGAACAGCGCCCTGGTCCGGTTCTCTGCAGGGTCGCTCCCGCCGCGCCTGCCGAGGTCGTAGTCGTCGGCCAGCGCGGCGAGTGCCCCGGTGTCCGCGAGGCGTGCGACGAAGTGCGCGTTCACGTCGATCAGTTGGTCGTCCGGCCCGAGCTCCGGTTCCAGACTCGGATCGAACAGGGGAGGGAGCACCACCCGGCGCGTCACCGCTCACCACCGCCCCGCAGATACACGCAGCGCAGCTCGGAGGCGAAGCGCAGCTCGCCGTCCCGCAGCCAGGCGTCCTCGGGTGCGGGCAGCGTCTCGGACAGCAGGAGCTGTTCCGCCGTGCCCGCCAGCCGGGCCATGCCCTTGAGGAGTTCGGGGCTCGCGGTGTCCACGTACACCGGTTTGCGTTCGGCCGGTGACTTCGCGAAGAAGCGGTCGGGCAGGCCCCGTTCCCGGAGCAGCCGGGCCGTGGCGAGCAGCCGCTCGGCGTCGCGCTGGCTGCCGTGCGCCTCCAGCAGCGCCGCGCTCGGCAGCGCCCAGCGGCGCCGCGAGAACACCACGTTGCCCCAGCGCAGCCGCGGCACGTGCGGCAGGTCCGGCAGCACCGGGCGGCGGATCCGGGGCAGTGCCAGCGCGGTGTGCACGGCGGTGTCGAGCTCGCCGTTGTGGAACAGCAGGCTCCGGCCGGGGTGGGTGTCGCCGCGCAGGACGACCCGTTCGCCGTCGCTCTCCAGCCACAGCTGGTCCAGGCCGATCCGCTCCCGGTCCGGGCCGGCGATGCCGCCCAGTTCGAGCACCACCCCGGGGAACTCCAGCGGCGGCAGCCCGGTCGTACGACGGGAGATCACATTGACGGCCACCTGGTCGCCCAGCGCCCTGCGCACCCCGGCGTCCCGCTCGGCGAGCAGCGCCGCGGCGTCCGGATGGAACTGCAGCGCCCACGGGGTGAGCAGCGCCGCGTCGTGGATGTCGCCGAGTACGAGCGGGGTCACCCCCGGCTGGTATCCGGCCAGGTCGGGAGCCGCGATCAGGACGTCGATGGAGCACAGCACCGGGGCGGCGGGCGGTGGCGGCGCGGCGAGCAGCCCCGCCACGTCGAGTTCGGCCCGGTCCGCGCCTTCGGCCCCGATCACCCGGCTCAGTTCGGCGCCGAGCTCTGCGCCCGGCTCGATGGCGAGGTCCGCGCACTCCCGCAGCGCCCGCAGCAGCGGGATGCGTCCCGCTCCCAGCCGGGCCGCGACCGCCCGGTTGGTGCGTACGCGGGTCGCCTCGGCCTCGTGGGCCAGCAGGTCGAGCACCGGCGCGACGGCGTCGCACATGTCGCGGGCCAGCGGGCCGCGGACCTCCAGCCCGGCCGTGCCGACGGCGGCCTCGTGGATGATGACCCGGTCGTTGTAGAAGCGGCCGCGTTCCGCCGAGCGGTCGGCGACGGGCAGCAGCGCCTCCAGTTCGGCCTGGACGGTCAGCTTCTGCTCGGGCGGCGCCGACGGATAGCCGTCGAGCAGTTCGAGCACCTTCACCAGCAGGGCCCGCACCCCGGCCGCGCGGGCGGCCGTCTCGGTGTCCGAGGCGTCGATGCGTTCCAGGGTCCAGCGCAGCGGGTCGACCACGGTCGCCGGCGGGCACAGGGTGTGCGTCAGCGTCCCCTTCGCCACGGCGGCCGCGAACGCCTCCACCGCCTCCGGGGCGCCGGCACCGCACCCGGACGCGATCCGGGCCACCGTCCGTACGCCGTCGGCCTCCCGCAGCAGTGCCGCGCCGACGCCCGTGCCGCGGGGCGGCCCCGTCATCGTCTTGCGCACCGGCGCCAGCCGCTCGGCCAGCGCCGGATCGCCCAGCAGCAGGCCTTGCACGGCGTCGTTGACCCGGGCCGCGGTGTGCGCCTGGCGGACCGGGATCGTGGTGTGGCCCTCCCAGTCCAGCGCCGTGGCGGCGTCGGAGTCGGGGCTGAGCCTGCCGTAGTTGATGGGCCCGAAGAAGCTCATCGTCTCGCTCTTGGACGCCAGCCGCTGTGCGTAGGAGGCGAGTTGGCGCCGGATCCGGCCGCCGGCCGCACCCCGTGCGAGATCGCGGTGGACGGCGGGGGACGAGCAGACGATGGCGTCGTTGACCCGCGGATCGGTGCGGACGGCGGCGAGCGCCTCGTCGACCGCCGCCGTGTCGGCCTCGACGGTGGCGGCGAACCGCTCCCGCACCGCGCTCACCTGCTCCGCCGCGGCGTTCCACTCGGCCAGCCAGTCGGCGGGCAGGTTGTCCGACGCGGGCAGCGGCCGCAGACCGCGCAACTTGGCCTGCTGGCCCCGGGACAGCCGCCCCGCCGGGTGCAGCCGTGACGCCACGTCGGCCGACCGGGCCTCCAGGGCGAACAGCTCCTCGATGAGCAGACGGGTCCGTTCACAGGCCAGTCGCTCGACCATCTGCCAGGGAAACCCGGCGCTGCGCAGGACGACCGTGGGCAGCAGCTCCCAGCCGTGCCGCCGCGCCGTCGATTCCTGTGGCGACAGGTCGGATCGGTCGGCTTGGTCGGATCGGTCGGATCGGTCGGATCGGTGGGTCATGACGACGCTCGCTTCATGGCGATCCGGAACTCCGAGGTCACGGGGGCCCCGCCGTGGCGCAGCCACAGCGCGTCCGGCGCCGGCCTCATCTCGGCCAGCGACACCGTCGCGCTGTCACCGGCCAGCACCATCGCCACCAGTGCGTCGACGGCCAGCGGACTGTCCAGGTCGATCCCGACCGGTTTCGGCTCGTGCGCGAGGGAGGCGAAGCAGAACCGGGGCACTCCGTGCCGGGCCCGCAGCGACTGGACGGCGAGGAAGGCGGCGGCGGGGTCGCGTGCCGCGTCGACCCCGAGGTCGGCACGGTCGAACCACCAGCGGGCCCGCTGCACGAGCAGGTCGCCGACCACGATCCTCGGCGCGAAGTCCCCGATCCGCACCAGCGGCAGCCCCACCCCGGGTGCGGCGAAGGCCCGCAGGTGCACATGGTCGTCCTCGCCGGCGTACAGGGTCAGTTCACCGTCCGGGGTGCGCAGCCGGGGCGTGCCGTCCACCAGGGCGACGGTCAGATCGGTCAGCGGCACGGTCCGCTCCCGGTCATCGGTGGCCACCGAGGTGATCTCGATGAAGCGGCCCGGGAACCAGTCGGCCACCAGGCCCTTGTGGCGCCTGCGGCGGATCACCGTGGCCAGCCGCTCGGGGCCGCCCCACGGTTCGAGACCCGCCTCGAAGTCGCCCAGCATCCGGTCCTGTTCGTCGCTGAACAGCCCCTGCGAACCCCAGGCGAAGACGTACGGGTGCAGCTCGCCCAGCACCAGCAGCTCGCCGCCGTCCTCCCGGCTCTCCAGCATCAGATCCGGGCTGACGAAACGGGGCCGGCCGGGCTCGGGCGCGAACCCCGCGAGCTCGGCGGGGGAGAGCCGGGCCTCCTGGCCCTGCACGGCGGACTCCACCAGCGCCGCGTAGTCCCGCTTGAACCCGATCAGCGGCCCGGCGAGCCGGTCCAGACCGCCCGCCTCGACGGAGGCGCGCATCCGGCGGATCAGCTCGTCGTACGGCATGGCGCCGCCGCCCGCCTCGCGCAGGATCCCCGCGCACAGCTCGGCCGCCGCGTGCTGCTGGAGCTCGCCGTAGCGGGCGGCCACGTCCAGCACCGGGCTGAGCTCGGACTCCCAGCGCCCGGCCACGTCGCCACCGACCACCACCGGGCTCTGGTCGCCCTTGGCGTCCAGGGACACCACCAGCCGGTCCGCGTACATCCGGCCGCCGGCGCGACGTGCGTCGACCTCGGTGAGCCGGGTGAAGCACTCCTCGACGCGCTCGAGCGCGACCGCCCGGGCACGGTGGCCGTCGGCCGCCGCGTAGGCGTCGCCCAGGTCGCGCAGTTCCCGCAGCCGTGCCGGCCAGGCGGTGTCCTCCGCGTAGCGGTCGGCCCAGGAGACCAGCCAGTCCAGCGGCCGTGCCGCGGTGGACGGCGGCTCGGGCCAGAGCCGGACGGCCCCCGCCTGCCGCAGCCGGTCCAGGACCCGGCGCGTCTGCGCGAGGTCGAGTCCCGCCAGCGCCGCCAGTTCGACGGGGGAACGCCGCCCGTCGACGGCCTCGGCGAGCTGCCAGCGCACCCCGGACAGGGTGATCCGGCGGCCGTCGGCGGACTGGATCGTCCCCGACCCCGGCGCCGTCCCCGACCCCGGTGCCCCGCCCGGTGCCCCGCCCGGCACCCCGCCCGGCACCTCGCCCGGTGTCCGGCGGCAGGACGGCAGCCAGGCCACCGGCGGGCGGTCCCGCACCTGCGGGTCCGTACCGATGAGCTTGGCCAGCTCGCACACCGCCCAGAACGCGGTCTGCGCCTCCAGGAGGTGGTAGCCGCAGGCCGTCTCGGGGCCGAGGACGGTGCCCTCGGCGCCACGGTCGACCCGGCCGTGCACCAGCGGACCGAAGAAGCTGGTCGTCTCGTTCTTCGCGCCGAGCCGCTGGCCGTACAGGTAGACGCGGCGGTAGAAGGACCGGTCCTTGGCGCGGTTGCGGCCTGTCGTACTGTCCTGCTGCTGCCAGCCGTCGACCCAGCGCACCGCCTCGGTGTGGAAGGACGGCGACAGCTGGAGCAGGGCGTCGCACACCCGCTCGTCGCGGAGCACGTCGCGGACCCGCTCCGGCCGCCGCAGCACCTCCTCACCCAGGGCGGTGGTCAGCCGCTCGCCCGCCTGCTGCTGAGCGGAGTGCGCCGCGCGGTAGCCGTCGACCGCCGATGCCACCGCCGATGCCGATGCCACCGCCGATGCCACGTCGCCGCCGCGCGGGTCGTGCTCCACCGGCAGCCGGCGGCCCACCCGGCCGCGCAGCTTCGACAGTTCGCGCAGTCCGGCCCGGTCCCGCTCGCGGTCGGCGCCGGTGACGGCCTTGGCGATCGCCTCCTGGAGCCGGGCGCGGCTCTGCTCGAACCGCGCCACCGCCTCCCGGTACTCCGCGGCCGCGGCACCCGCCGGCCCGTCGCCGAGAGCGGTCAGCAGGCCGATACCGAAGCCCGCCCTGCGCAGCAGCAGCCGATCGTAGAGCTGCCACCTGGCCCGCTGTCCCGTCTCCCCTTGGGTCGCATGGTCCGTCATGGCCTCAGTCCTGAAAGTTGATCAGGTCGAACGGGCGGTTGAGCTTGGTCCGCGGCCTGGGCAGCAGCCCTTGCAGGTCACCGCCGTCGGCGACGGCCTTGGCGAGGGCGTCCGCCGCACCGGGACGGGTGAGGCTCAGCGGCGCCATGGCCGCCACCGACCCGGCCGCGGTCACGGAGCCGGTCGTCATCACCCGACCCGCCTGGGCCAGCGCGATGCGGTACGGGTCGCCCAGCAGCCGCGCCGCGGCCTCGGCGCGCTCGTACTGCTCGGCGCCCGTCCTCGCGTCACCGCCGGAGGCGTGCAGCATGCCCAGTTCGAGGCGCACTTCGGTCTCGTGGAAGCGGTCACCCAGCTCGGCCGCGTTCACCAGCGTGGTGTCCAGGTCCGCCAGGGCGGCGTCCCGCTCGCCGACGAGCAGCCGCAGCCCGGCGCTGCGGTACGCGTGGTGCTTGCGGAAGCCCGCGTTCGACGAGCCGGCGGCCTGCTTGAACTTCTCCCAGGTCGCCAGGGCCGAGGCGTGCTTGCCCGCCTTCTCCTGGAGCACGCTGATGTTCGAGTACAGGTTGATGCGCAGATGCGCGGCACTGGCGTCGGTCAGACCCGCCATGCAGGCCAGCGCCTGCTTCTCGTGCTCGAAGGCCGCCCCCAGACGCCGCTCCGCGAACAGGGTCAGCCCGCGCAGGTTGTGCAGCCAGCCGCGCTCGCGGCGTACGCTCTCGGCCTCGCCCGGACGTTCCCCGACGACCTCGAAGCCCTGCTCGACCTCGGCGACCGCCTCCGCCCGCCGGTTCTTGCGCTTGGACAGGGTGAGCGCGGAGTACAGGTGCGACTGGGCACGCAGCTCCGGGGACAGGCCGGCGGCGTCCTCCCGGATGGCCCGGAAGCAGGCGAGGGCCGTGTCCTGGTCCCCGCGGAAGCCCGCCTGGATGCCGAGCACCTTGAGCAGGAAACCGCGTACGTCGGCGGTGCCGCGCAGGATCGCCGTCTCGAACTCGATGGCGTGGACGAGCTCCTCCTCGCGCTCCGCCTCGGCGAGCAGCCCGGGTACGCCCGACTCGGGGATGCCGGCGAGCAGCCCGATCGCCTCGTCGGCGACGACCGCCATGCCCTCCCAGTTCGTGGAGAAGAACGCCCGGCGGCAGTAGGCCAGTGCGGCGGCCACCCGGTCCACGGCGGAGCCCTCGGAGTCCCTCGCCCGCAGGAACAGTTCGCCCTCCTCGGACACCGGCTCGAATCCGGCGTCGGGAGCCGTACCCAGGTCCACGGCCAGGTCGCCCTCGGTGACCGGCAGCCCCATGCGGCGCAGACAGCGCACCCGCTCCCCGCGGTAGTCGGCGTACCGGCCGACCGGCTCGCGCACGGAGGTCGGCGCGTCCAGCAGCAGTGCGGCGCCCTCGACGAGCTGCGCGTGCTCGAACGCCCGCATGAAACCGCGCAGCGAGGACAGGTCGGTGCCGCCCATCCCACTGAGCAGCAGGGGCCTGCCCAACTGAGCGGTGCCCGTGCACAGGGCGGTCGCGGCCACCGTCAGCACGCGGTAGACCTGCTCGCTCTCCCGGTGCAGCCGCCGCTCGGACGGCGCGAGCGCGATCTCCTCCAGCGGCGCGGTGCCGGGCGCGGTCTCGGCGGGGAAGAGCTCCGCCCACTCGGACGGGTGCCCGGCCGCGAGCCCGGTGAAGTCGGCGCCCTCGGCGCGCAGGGCGTCGATGCCCGCCCGCAGCCCGCTGTACGAGGCGGCCGGGCCGGTGTTCACGTCGACCAGGACGGAGGCGGTGGATGCGCGGCTCACCTCGGCCGCCCGCGTCACCATCGCGAGGGCTCGGTGGTGGCGAGGGCGAGCGGCGCGATCTTGTTCTCGACCTCGTCGAGGTCGAAGTCGACGTCGTCCAGCTCGTCCAGCGCGTCCAGTTCGGTGTCCTCGGCGGTTTCGGCCCCGGCGGTTTCCGCTTGGGGGGCTTCCGTCCCCTCGGCGGTCTGCTCGGGCTCTGCGGACTTCGCGGTGGACTTCGCGGTGTCTTCCATGGCGCGCTCCATTCGGAATCACGGTCGGACGTGGGAATGCGGATGCGAAGGATCCGGCGTCAGGGCAGCCGGAACCAAAGGCGTGGGCGGGAATCGTGACGGCGGACGTACGAGGGACGTACGGGGGACGTACGGTGGGCGGCCGCGGTCGGCGGCAGGCCCCGGGCGCTCAGCCGACCGGCGTGCGCATCCGGGCGAACTCGACCACTTGCCGTCCGACGGTGGCCAGTTGCGCGGTGAGATGCGGGTCGCCGGTGCTGTCGCCGGCGCTGTCGTCGGACGCCAGGGTGACGCTCTCCGTGTTGATGGCCACTCCCAGGGGAGTGGGCCAGCCCCTCAGGGCGTGCACGACGGAGCGCAGCCCCGCCAGCGTCGAAGCGGCCTGCGTCCCGCGTGCGGTGACGACACAGCCGACGGCGCGGCCGTGCAGATAGGGACGCGCGTCCTCGCGCAGGTCCTCCAGGTAGTCGAGGGCGTTCTTCACCAGACCGGAGACGCCCCCGTGGTACGCGGGCGTGCCGATCACCAGGCCGTCGGCGAGGGCGACGGCCTCGACCAGCCGCCGGGCCGCCGGGGTGCGCAGTGACTCCCCCGGTGCGTAGAGCGGCAGTTGAAGTTCCTCGGCACCCAGCAGCAGGGTCCGGGCCCCCGCCGAAGCGGAGGCCGCGAGTACCGCCCGGACCGCCCGTTCCGTCGAGGAACCGGAGCGGACGGTGCCCCCGATGCCGACGATCAGGGGCCCGGCATCGGCTGGGGCACCAACACCGGGATTCTCCACCGAAAGAACGGAACCCTGGTTCGTCTCCAGCACGGTTACCCCAATCTCCTTGACCGGTCGCGGTTTTCGGAGTCTAGACAGGGTGGTTATGCGCTGGTTATGAGCTGGTTATGCGTGGGTTATGCATTGGTTACGCGTGGGCCGGGGGCCTGGTCCACAGTCCGGGCGGACGCGTCCTGGGTGCGCAGAACCCGATCCAGAAGCCGCTGGGTGTCAGGGCTGACATCGATGTCCAGACCATCCGACATTCGGGCCCGGCACAGCTTGTACCAGGACCTCGCCTGCCCTAACTGGCCCAGGTCGCCGTGAACTTGGATCAGAGTCCGGTAGACGTCCTCCTGGTACGGGTCGATGTCCAGCGTGCGGCGGCACATGTCGATGACCTTCGGCAACTCGCCCCGGTCCAGTGCCTCCTGGAGGAGGAAGTCCGCCGCCCCCAGCGCGAGGGACCGTACCCAGTCCCGCTGCTCCCTGGCCCAGTCGGCGGTCTCACCGGGCAGGAAGTCCCCGGTGTGAAGATCCAGCGCGCTGCGGTAGTACTCCGCGGCCGCGCGCGGATCACTTCGGGCCGCCGCCCGGTGCCCTTCGTTGCACAGCCGCTCCAGCTCCTCGAAGTCCAGCCAGGCGTCATGGAGTTTGAGGGAGTACCCGTACTCGCTGCAGACGATCTCCGCGGCCGGCTGCTCCTCCGCGGCCTGCTGCCCGCTGAGTATCTGGTGCACCGCGTGCTTGGCGACCTTGAGCGAGCTGGAGCCCGCCGCCCGGGTGCGGTCGGGCCACAGCGCGGCGTGCAGTTCGTCGCGGTCGACCGTGCGGCCCCGGTTGATGAGGAGGTAAAGGAACAGTGTGCGCGCCTTGCCGGCCCGCCAGCGTCTGACCGGGAGTCCCCTCAAGTCCAGTGAAAAGCCGCCGAGGCAGCGTACGACGGCAAGCGTGGAAATCTCGGTCATGTGGAAACCCTCCTTCTTCGTGGGGGTAACAGGATGCGAACGCGCTGGCGCGGTCGGTCGGTTCAGGCCTGTGGGGGAGGCAACCCGGTCGACCGGTGGTGCGACCGGGGTGAGGGCCGGTCGCCTTATCTGTGTTGACGTACGGGAACGGCGTGGCCGTTCGGAGAATGCCGGTCAGACGGACGGCGGGAAGCGGAGTCTCCGGTTCTGTCCGGCTCGCATCCGTGTCCCGGCCTCGGCTGTGACGCGACGCCTCGGCGACCGCCTCCGCCCGGGTCGCTGGTCGACCCCGGAAGCCCTCGTCTCACCAGAAGATGCTGATGGTGCACTCGCTCACGGCGAGCCGTCGCGGCATCCTGGACAGGCCCTCATGCAACTCAGGCTGGTTTCCCCGAACTTCGGCGCTCTTTCCGGCCTCGTCGACCGGCGACTTCACGAAGTCGATTCCGGGAAGGCGCCGCCCATCACCACACCCGGGTCGGTGTACGCACGATCGGTGTGCTGATTGCGCCGACACATCCCACCCCGCGGCAATGGCGACGGAGGTCCGGGCCGGTGTGACGAGCGTGAGCCCGACGGTCGCCCCGGCGGCGGCGACCAGGGTCCCAAGTGGCTTGCGCGGCATGATGTGCGTTCTCCAGAGTTGCCTGCCAGGCACCGTCCGGCCGCCCGAGTCAGGAAGATCAGTAATGACTCTGGCTTCTGGGAATAAACAAGCAATGAACAGCAGATACGGCTCCGTCGCCCGCCTGCTTCGGCTCTCCGGGTAGACGAACTACGACGCCCGAAAGTTGAATCAAAGCCACCTACCGTTCGTCCCCACAGGATCACTCAGCGCCAGGCACCACCCGTCACACTTCCGCGCCGCACCCAGAGGATGAAACCTCGCCAGTCCACCCCGGCACCCGTATCCCGAAGCGGCCCACACCCGCCCGACATGCCTCCGACGCCGCCCACCCCACCGCCGGTGGCACGTCCGCAACCGGACGGCGCTGGTGGGGCGGGCGTACGCGTTCGGCGTCCTCGTGGCGGACGTGTGGCCGCCGGCGCCTGCCCGCCGCACGCGACGGCCGTCAACCGGCCCGGCGCAGGTGTCGGGGCCCGGCCGGGCGGGGTTTCGGACAGCGTCGGCGGCGCCGACAGCACGGACCGCTCTCGCCGATCGCGGTCAACGGCAGGACCATCACGACCACCGCGGACGGCTGTTCGTCCACCTCCCCGGCGGCCGGCGTCTCGCGACGGCTCCCGTCCGGCTGATCGAGCCCGCTGCCGGGAACGGCTCGCGCGGCACGGAGAAACCATTCCAATCGCGAGGTCCCCAGGCCGAGCGCCTCCGCGAGCTGCTGGACGGAGCGGCGCTGTGGTCGGCGCACCCGGCCCCGCTCGATGTCGCTGATCGTCCTCACACTGACCTGGGAACGCCGGGCGAGTTCCTCATGCGTGAATCCCACTTCACGACGAAGTGTCCTCAGCATGCCCCCGAATGCCGAATCCCCTTGTTGTGCCTTCGACACGTCACCCCCAGAATCTTGGCGCGTGGGAGCGCTCCCACACCCATCGGGAGCGTAGCAGCACCTCATGCCCAGGTCAGCCGCGACACGCGGCAGTGGCTCATACCGGAACAACGGAACGTGACGGCCGTTCAGTTCGAAGCCGTCCGAGGCCGTCAGGCCGAGGCGCGGACCGTCAGTTCGGTCGGAAGGATCACCTGGCGACGCGGCCGCCCGGGTTCGGCGATCTCCTCGAGCAGCAGCTGAACCATCAACCGCCCCATCGCCTCGGTCGGTTGGCGAACACTGGTGAGGGGCGGCTCGGTGCTACGGGCGATGACGGAGTCGTCGAAGCCGACCACGGCCACGTCTCCCGGCACGCGCCGCCCGGCCTCGCGCAGCGCCCGGAACGCGCCCACGGCCATCAGGTCGGAGGCACAGAACACAGCATCGAGGGTGGGCATTTCGGCCAGGAGCTCGCACATCGCCGCGTAGCCGCCCGCCTCGGTGAAGTCGCCGTGGGCGACGAGCGCGTCCTCCGGAGCGAGGCCGGCCTCCGTGAGTGCCTCCCGGTACCCCGCCAGGCGTGCCCCGGCCGCCTCCATGGCGAGCGGCCCCGTGATGGTGGCCACTCTGGTGCGGCCGCGCCCGACCAGGTGCCGGACGGCCGCCCGGGCCCCGCCGGCGTTGTCGGCGTGGACGTAGCTCAGCGATTCGCGCTCGGACCGGCGACCGCCCAGCACGGCCGGCATCCCGAGCTGTTCGAGCAGGTCGGGCAACAGGTCGTCCTGGCGCACCGAGACCAGGAGCACCCCGTCGACCCGACGCGCGGTGAGGTAGCGCGTCAGACGCTCGCGCTCGTCCTCGTTGCGGACCAGGGTCAGCAGCAACTGAAGGTCGGTCGACGCGAGTTCGTCGGAGATCCCGGTGATGACGTCCGCGAAGTACGGCTCCGACCTCAGTCGCGTCAGGCTCTCCGGGACGACCAGGGCGACGACGTCGGTGCGCGAGGTCACCAGGGACCGTGCCGCCTGGTTGGGTACGTAGCCGAGCTCGGCGACGGCGTGCTCCACGGCCTCCCTCGCCCTGGCGCTCACCTTGGGCGAACCGTTGATGACCCGGGACACCGTTCCCCGGCTGACTCCCGCGCGGGCGGCCACGTCCTCCACCGTCGGTCGCGCGGCAGACCGGGCGCTTCCGGGGCCCGGCCTGTCAGTTCGGGTCATGATCACACTCCGGTGTGGCTCACTCTCGGGAGTGGCCATCCTACACGGCGTGAGAGCGCTCCCACCGGCGCTCCCACCGGCGCTCCCACCGGCGCTTCCACCGGCGCTCCCACGGGCGCTCCCACGGGCGCTCCCACGGGCTCGGCCCGTCGGCCGGCCGGGGGGGGGTGTCCGGCCGGCCGACGGAACCGGCGGTCACAGGGGCATGCCCTGCCAGCCGCCGAGGTTGGTGGGCGTCGTGCCCGTGCGGTAGTAGACGCGGCCGTCCGTGCCGATGGCGAACACGTGGAGGACACCGCCGCCGTCGACGAGCGCGGTCGGGTAGTCGAGGACGGTGCCGCCGAGGTCCTGCCAGGTGCCGTAGCCGGAGTTCGGGGCGGTCTGGGCGGTGGTGCTCACGCCGCCGCCGCCGTTGCGCTCGAACAGGACGACCCGCCCGCCGAGGTTGGCCATCGCCGGCTCGCCCACTCCTGCGTGGCCGCCGAGGTTGCCCGGGGACTGGCTCCACGGTCCGCCGGGCCGGGTCTGGTAGCTGACGAGCATCGCGCCGGTGCCGGCCTCGCGGTAGGCGAGTTCGATGCGGCCGTCCTGGTCGAGCGCGGCCTTGGGCGGGCTGGCCGGCCGGGAGTTCGGGATCGGGCCCGGGCCGTTGATGGCGTCGTTCGGAGCGGTCTGCCACCAGTTGACGACCCCGTCGCGGGTGCTGGCGAAGACCTCGATCCTCCCGACGCCGTTGCGGATCGCGGTGACCGGGTCCTGGATGTCGGTGCCGTGCAGGTCATCCCAGGTGGTCGTCCAGGCGCCGTTCGGGCTGGTCTGCCGGATGCTGCTGAGGCCGCCGCCGCCGTTCTTGACGAAGAGCTCCAGCCGGCCGTCCTGGGAGGCGACCACCGCGGGCACGCCGACCTGGCCCGCGTTGTCGAGCCCGGCGTTGGGGTTGCCGAGGTCGGCCCAGCTGTCCCGCCACACGCCGTTGGGCGTGGTCTGCGGGACGGAGACGATGTGGTGGTCGGTGAGGCGGCGGGCGAAGACCTCCATCCGGCCGTCCGCGTTGGTGCCGACGGCGATGCCCGGCGCCAGCCGCCCGCCCGGGTCGGCGAACCGTGCCGGGCCGCCCCAACTGCCGTCCCCCTGACGCCAGTACGTGTAGAGGGCGCCGGCCCGGACGACGAAGACCTGCGGCCGGCCGTCCTGGTTGAGTCCGGCCCAGGAGGTGCCCCGCGACCAGCGGTAGTACATCCGGGAGAACCAGGCGGTTTCGTAGTTCCCCGAGTGGTCGTGGCTCGCGTACTCGGAGACGAACACGCCCTTGGCGCCGACCGTCGCCGGGTCGAGGTTCACCGGGCAGTCGCTGATGTTGTAGTCCCGGTAGTTCACCTGGATCAGCGAGCCGCCGTACTGGCTCGCCGCCACGCCCGCGAACTTCGCGGCGGAGATGTGGTCCGAGTGGTCGTCCTTGTAGCGGGTGTCCGGGAGTTCGTCCTGGGCCCGGAGCACGGTCGGCTGGTACGTCACCATGATCTGCCGCAGCACCTCGACGACGTCCGCCGCCGTGTAGGTCGACGGCCCGGACAGCGGGCTGCCGACCGGGACGACCGTGGTGTCGGTGCCGCCGTTCAGCACGTTGGCGAGCCCGGCGTCGTGCAGGTTGAGGAAGATCAGGTGCACCGGCCGGTCCTTGAGCATGTACCGCTCGACCTGCTTGCCCGCGACCGTCCACGCCTCGACCGTCCAGTGCCCGACCTCGTCGGTCGCCGGGTCGTTGTCGCCGACCCCGGTCATCCGGGAGTAGGCATTGACGGCGCCCATCTGGCGGTTCCAGGTGCGCAGTGGGTCGCCGGCGGGGTCCCAGCAGCCGCCCACGCACGGGTCACCGGTGATGTTCCCGGCGGTGACGAACACCGTGACGGACGGCGTGCCGTTGCCGAGGGCGTTGGACAGGTCCGGGTTCATGAACAGGATGTCGTCGTCCTCGTGGGCGACGACCTGCATGAACAGCGGCCCGGAGCCGGCGGCCATACGTGCGGCCGTACCCGTACCCGTGGCCGCGGAGGCGCGGGTCGCGGTCCCCTTGGCCAGGACGGGTGCGGCGAGGGCGGTCAGCGCGAGGGAGGTGAGGAGTTGCCGTCGTCCGATTGCCATGTGATTTCCCCTCATTCGAGATTCGAGGTCGGCAGGTGATCGCGCCAGGAGGAGATTGGCGGATTGTAGGGCGGGAAGTGCCCGAGACGGTATATCGCAAATCCCGTCAGGCGCGACAGTCAACTGACGTGCAATCAAGCCACTCCGTCTTTTTCTCGCCGATCTTGCCTGTACAGCGCGGTTTCTGCTGGAACTTCCCCATGGTTTCCGCCTGATGTTCCTCCTGGCGAAATCCGGACCGGCGGTGATTGCATGGTGGATGGCGAGCGGGCTCCGAGATTTCTCGGCCATTCTCGGACCTCCTTCTTCGGGAAACGGATCGCCACCATTTCTTCGTCACCCGAGCCATGCGGGAATGGTTTTCCGTACCCGGCGAAAGGACTCCTGTGCACGTCACCCACCGCCCACTGCGGGGCCGCCCGTCCGCCATGACGGCAGCCGCCGTCGTCCTCGGCGCGTTCGCCGCCCTGCCGCCCGCGGCCCCGGCGAACGCGGCCGTCGGCTGCGGGCCGGTCCCCGCCGCGCTCCCGTCAGCCCCGGGCGTGCCGCGCCCCGAGTCCTCGGCCTGGACGGGGAGTTGGGGTACCGCCATGAGCCTGGCAGGACCGTCGGCATCCTCGGGCGTGACGGGGCAGCAGACCCTGCGCATGGTCGTCCACACCAGCATCGGCGGCAGCTCCGCCCGGATCCACCTGGTGAACACCTTCAGCCCGGACCCGGTGACCATCGGGCACGTCACCGTCGCGGCCCAGGACAGGGCTTCCGCCCGGAACGGGAATCCGGCCACGGCGGCGGCCACGCCGGCCACCCTGACGTTCGGTGGTTCGGGCCGGACCGTCGTCCCACCCGGCGGCGAGGTCTACAGCGACCCCGTCGCCTTCCCGGTCACCGCAGACGAGAACCTGCTGGTCAGCCTCTGGCTGCCCGACGGGGTCACCACCGCGCCCTACCACCCGTACACGCTCACCACCTCCTACACCTCCGCCCCCGGCGACGGTGCCGACCGCACCCAGGACACGGGCGGCGCCAACCTCTCCACCCCGTACGCCTACTGGGCCTTCCTCGGCGGCCTGGACGTCACGGCCGCCGGCAGCGACGGGACGGTGGTCGCCCTCGGCGACTCGCAGGTGGACGGCGGGCACACCAACCAGGACTCCAACACCCGCTGGGCCGATGACTACGGGCGCGCCCTCAGCGCCCGACCGACGCCCGAGGGCATCGTCAACAAGGGCATCTCCGGCAACCGGATCCTCACCGACGGGACGGGAGGACGCGTCGGCTTCGGTCAGAGCGCGCTCAACCGCTTCGACCGGGACGTCCTCTCCCAGACCGGAGTGCGGAGCGTCGTGCTCTACGAGGGCATCAATGACATCACGATGGACGACGCCTCCGACTCCGCGCTCGAGTCGGGGATCCAGCAGCTGGCCTCACGCGCGCACGCGGCCGGGCTGCGCTTCACCGTTGCCACCATCCCCGCCTTCCAGGGCTACACCGACTACACCGCCGCCCGGGACCGGGTGCGCCAGTGCGTCAACGACTGGATCCGCACGACGACGGCTATCGACGGCTTCCACGACTTCGACCGGGCGACCCGCGACCCGCCCAACCCGAGCGCCGCGTTCGCCGGTTACGTCTCCTCCGACCACCTGCACTTCACCACCAACGGGAACACGGCCCTCGCCGAGGTCCTCGCCCCGCGGCCCGCCCCGACCAGCCCCTCCCACACCTTCTCCCAGACGACGGCCGGAGCCTTCCACGGCAAGGGCATCGGCGACCTCGTCGCCCGAAACGACTCGGACGGGCACCTGTACGAGTGGGCGGGGCTGGGAGACGGGTCCTTCACGGCCAGGACCGACCTGACGGCCGGCTGGGGCGCGTTCTCCCAGACCACCGCCGGCGATTTCCGGGGGACCGGTCACGCGGACCTGTTGGCGAGGGAGGACGCGACGGGCAACTTGTACATGTGGCCCGGCAATGGGGACGGTACCTTCGC
>NZ_JBHVWW010000027.1:0-98313 GCF_042882025.1 Kitasatospora sp. NPDC058243 | reverse complement strand
CTGGCCGAGCGCGGCCGGGCCGCCCTGGCCGGGCGGCACCTGGCGCTGCTGGCGCGGCGTCGGGGCGACCCCGCGCTGCTGCTTGGCCTGGGCGGGGCCGGGCCGGGCGGGGCCGCGGCGGTCGGCGGAGTTGGTGACGTCGACCGGGAGCATGACCAGCGCGGTGGTGCCGCCGGAGTCGCTGGGGCGCAGCTGGATGCGGATGCCGTGTCGCAGGGACAGGCGGCCGACCACGAAGAGGCCCATGCGGCGGGAGACCGAGACGTCCACCGTCGGCGGGTTGGCGAGGCGCTCGTTGATCTCGGCGAGGTCGTCGGGGCTCAGGCCGATGCCGGTGTCGTGGATCTCGACCAGGACGCGGCCGTCGGGCAGCGCGTGGCCGGTGACCCGGACGCGGGTCTGCGGGCTGGAGAACGAGGTGGCGTTCTCCAGCAGCTCGGCGAGCAGGTGGACGAGGTCGTTGACGACGCGGCCGGCGACCTCGGCCGACGGCACGGCGGCGAGTTCGATGCGCTCGTACTGCTCCACCTCGGAGGCGGCGGCGCGGAGCACGTCGACCAGCGGGACGGGCCTGGTCCAGCGGCGGCCCGGGTCCTCACCGGCGAGGACGAGGAGGTTCTCGCCGTTGCGGCGCATGCGGGTCGCGAGGTGGTCCAGCTTGAAGAGGTTGGCCAGCTGGTCCGGGTCGGCCTCGCGGCTCTCCAGTTCGGAGATGAGCGACAGCTGGCGCTGGATGAGGCCCTGGCTGCGGCGCGAGAGGTTGGTGAACATCGCGTTGATGTTGCCGCGCAGGAGGGCCTGCTCGGCGGCGAGGCGGACGGCCTCGCTGTGCACCATGTCGAAGGCGTGCGCCACGTGGCCGATCTCGTCGGTGGAGTCGACGGCCACCGGTTCGACCGTCGTGTCGACGTCGTGCGGGTCGCTCTCGGAGAGGGTCTTGACCAGCTCGGGCAGGCGGCGCTCGGCGACGTCCTCGGCCGCGGCCTGCAGCCGGGTCAGCGAGCGCACCATCGAGCGGGCGATCAGACCGGCGCCACCGAGGGCGACGAGCAGCACCAGGGCGATGGCGGCACCGATGATGATGGCCTCGGTGTCGGCCTGGGACTGGAGGTCCTGGGCCTTGCCGTCGAGGTCCTCGATGAGCTTGGACTCGATCCGGCGCTCGGCGGTGATCTTGGCGCTGGCCTTCTCGTACCAGTCCTTGTAGGTCACCGGGTCGGTCTGGTGGATACCGCTCGGCTGGAGGATCGAGCGCGCGTACCGGTCGGCGTCGGCGATCACCGAGTTGTAGCTGAGCTGGCCGCGCAGGTTGTCCAGGTCGTGCGCGGTGTAGATGTTGTTGAAGCTGGTGAGCGAGTTGTCGTACGAGGTGCGCAGGCGGATGCCGAAGGACTCGTCGCTGGGGCTGAGGTCGGGGCCCTTGGGGTTGGCGAGTGCGGCGCCGATCAGGGCGCGCTGCTGCGAGGTGGCGTTCTTGGCCAGCGAGAACTGCTGCAGCGAGCGGGTCGCGACGAGCAGGTCCGTGTTGTTCGACGCGAGCGCGATGTCCTGGGTGATGGCCAGCAGGTCGCGGATGATCACGTCGTAGGCGGTGATCGTCGACTGGATGTTCTGGTTGTTCTGGTACGGCGTGTTGCGCGCGTCCGAGATCGAGTTCAGGTCCCTGCGGATCTGGAACAGCAGCGCCTTCCCGCCCGAGAGTTCGAGGTTCTCGAACTTGTCCGAGGACGCGGTGAAGGTGCGGCTCAGGTCGTCGGTGGCCCTGCGGGCGGTGACGATGTCGTCGTCGAGCGGGTCGTTGGGGCGCGCGGTGATGTAGCCGGCGCTGATGTCGCGCTCGGTCTGCAGGGCGTCCGCGAGGTTGGTCGCCTTCTTGGCCAGGTCGGACAGGTTGGCCATCTGGGAGAGCTGCTGCGAGTTCTGCATCGAGGCCTGGATCCGCAGGCCACCGAGGACCAGGGAGACCAGGACGGGCAGGGCGAGCAGGGCGATCAGTCGGGTCCGGATGCGCCAGTTGCGCATCGCGAGCCGGCTCAGACCGGTGGCCCGTCGCCGGGTCAGGGTGGTCCGGAGCTTGTCCCGGGCGGACTTCCGTTCCTGGCCGTCGTCCTCCGGGTGGCCGGGGGCCTCGGGGACCACCGGCTCGGCCGGGCTGCCGGGAGCCGCCGCCTGCTGGGGGGCTGCCACGGGCTCGTGCGACTCCGGGTTACCCGCGGCGCCGCTACCCCTTTTGAAACGTCCCTGCACTGGCGTCGCAACCTCTGGACCGGGCGTCCCGCCGCGTCGCCGCGGACCGGACGGTGTCGAGTTTCCTTCCGCTCCCCGGCTGGTCCGGGTGAGCGCGTCGCCGGGGTGGACTTCTCCCTACCCACGGTCCGTGGCATTCCAGCACAGCCGGGGAATCCCAACAAGGGCCGCCAGGACACGCCGCGCGGCGCTACCGAACGCGTGCGTGACTTCACTGACTGTGCCGTAACAGGACCGGAATACCGCATTTTTCGGACACTCGCCGGATACATGCCAACCCGGCCCGAGATCGAAAAGAGTCACAGACCTTCCGGAATGACCGTTATCGGAGATATGCCGGAAAATACCGTTGCGGCGATATGTCGGATATCTGCAATTCGCTCATGAATTTGTGATCAAAATCACAGTCTAATGTGTAGCTTTGGTCACGGTCCCTGTGGAATGAGATCTCGTAACCTGGCTGTCTCCGGAGCACGGCCCCGATCAGCCTGCCCAGAACCCCTCCGAATCATTCGGAATCAATCAGGCCGGTGACGATCCGCCGCGATCCGACCGGCCGCGACCACGAGGTGCTCTCGATGTCCCAGGCGAAGAAGGCCGCCACCAAGTCCACGCTGCCCTGCCGCTCCACGGCGAACCCGCGCCGGACGACGCTGGCCTCGGTCGCGGACTTCAGTACGATCCCGGGTGCCCGCAAGCCCGAGGACGCCGTCACCTACGGCACCGAGCTGCCGGCCAGCACCGCCAACCCGCGCCGCACCCAGCTGATGGTCGCCCCGGCGCCCGTCGTCGTGCAGGACTGACCCGACCCCCGCTCCGACAGGGCGTCGCGGCCGCGCCACCGAGGGCGGCCGCGGCGCCCTGCGGCGTTCCCGGGCGGTCGCCGGGGCTCGCGGCCCGACCGCGCTGAACAGGGGTAAAGCGGTCAGCCGGGGCCCCACGCGATAGCCTGGACGACGATTGACGGGGCCGCGCCCACCGTGGGCGAGGCGCCCACCAGCGCCCGGGCGCGCCCCGGGCGGTCGACGAAGCGAGGGGTATCCCAGCCGTGCGCATTGCCAGGTTTTCCGTCCGGGAAGGGAGCCCTGCCGCCGGCAGCGTCTCCTTCGGCGTGGTGGAGGGCGACCCTTCCCAGCCCGACTCGCTGGTCGTCCACGCGCTGGCCGGCCACCCGTTCGGCCAGCCCCAGCCGACCGGCGAGAGTTACCGCTTCCAGGACGTCCGGCTGCTCAGCCCGATGCTCCCCAACAAGATCGTGGCGGTCGGCCGCAACTTCGCGGCGCACGCCGCCGAACTGGGCAACGACGTCCCGGACGTGCCGCTCACCTTCTTCAAGCCGTCCACCTCGGTGATCGGCCCGACCGAGAACATCGCGTACCCGCCGTTCTCCTCGGACGTCCAGCACGAGGCCGAACTCGCCGTGGTGATCGGCCGGATGTGCCGCGAGGTGCCGCTGGACCGGGTGCCCGAGGTGATCCTCGGCTACACCTGCGCCAACGACGTCACCGCCCGGGACGTGCAGAAGCGCGAGGGCCAGTGGGCCCGGGCCAAGGGCTTCGACACCTCCTGCCCGCTGGGCCCGTGGATCGAGACCGACCTGGACCCGGCCGACCTCGCCGTCACCTGCACGGTCAACGGCGAGCTCCGGCAGGCCGGCCGCACCTCCCAGATGGTCCGCTCGGTCGCCGAGCTGATCGTCCACATCTCCGAGGCCATGACGCTGCTGCCCGGCGACGTCATCCTCACCGGCACGCCCGCAGGGGTGGGCCCGCTCAACGTCGGCGACGAGGTCGCCGTCTCCATCGAAGGCATCGGCACTCTCACCAACAAGGTGATCAAGCGTGGCTAGTGAAAAGCTCAGCGGCTCCGCCGCGGGCAACCCGGCCGTCCGGGTTCGTTTCTGTCCGTCCCCGACCGGGAACCCGCACGTGGGCCTGGTCCGCACGGCCCTCTTCAACTGGGCCTACGCCCGCCACAACGGCGGCACGCTGGTCTTCCGGATCGAGGACACCGACTCGGCCCGCGACTCCGAGGAGTCGTACGACCAGCTGCTCGACGCGATGCGCTGGCTCGGCTTCGACTGGGACGAGGGCCCGGAGGTCGGCGGCCCGCACGAGCCGTACCGCCAGTCCCAGCGGATGGACATCTACGCCGACGTCGCCCGCCGCCTGCACGAGGCCGGCCACGCCTACCACTGCTACTGCAGCACCGAGGAGCTGGACGCCCGCCGCGAGGCCGCCCGCGCGGCCGGCAAGCCCTCCGGCTACGACGGCCACTGCCGCGAGCTGACGGACGAGCAGGTCGCCGTCTACAAGCTGGAGAAGCGCGAGCCGATCCTGCGCTTCCGGATGCCCGACCGCACCCTCAGCTTCGACGACCTGGTGCGCGGCACGCTCACCTTCGAGCCGGAGAACGTGCCGGACTACGGCATCGTCCGGGCCAACGGCGCCCCGCTGTACACCCTGGTCAACCCGGTGGACGACGCCCTGATGGGCATCACCCACGTGCTGCGCGGCGAGGACCTGCTCTCCTCCACCCCGCGGCAGATCGCGCTGTACGCCGCGCTCGCCGAGATCGGCGTCGGCGACGGCACCACCCCGCGCTTCGGCCACCTGCCGTACGTGATGGGCGAGGGGAACAAGAAGCTCTCCAAGCGCGACCCGCAGGCCTCGCTCAACCTGTACCGCGAGCGCGGCTTCATCCCCGAGGGCCTGCTCAACTACCTGTCCCTGCTGGGCTGGTCGCTGGCCGACGACCGCGACCTGTTCGGCATCGACGAGATGGTCGCCGCCTTCGACATCGCCAAGGTGAACGCCAACCCGGCCCGCTTCGACCTGAAGAAGTGCGAGGCGATCAACGCCGAGCACGTCCGCAAGCTGGCCCCGGAGGACTTCGTCCGCCGCCTGGTGCCGTACCTGCAGGCCCCCGGGCTGCTGCCGGCCGAGCCGACCGCCGAGCAGCTGGACCTGCTCGCGAAGATCGCGCCGCTCACCCAGGAGCGGATGGTCGTGCTGAGCGAGATCGTGAACATGGCCGGCTTCCTGTTCGTCGACCCGGCCGACTTCACCGTCGACCCGGACGACGCCGCCAAGGCGCTGACCGCCGACGCCCGCCCGGTGCTGGAGGCCAGCGTCAAGGCGCTGGAGGCGCTCGCGGACTTCAGCCCGGAGCCGATCCAGGCCGCGCTGCGCGAGGCGCTGGTGGACGGGCTGGGCATCAAGCCCAAGTTCGCGTTCACGCCGCTGCGGGTCGCCGTCACCGGCCGCCGGGTCTCGCCGCCGCTGTTCGAGTCGATGGAGCTGCTCGGGCGCCCCGAGACGCTGCGCCGGCTGAACTCCGCCCTGGAGGCCCTGCCGGCCGCCTGAGCGGGCCGCTGAGCAGGCTGCGGGCCCGGCCTCGTGCCGGGCCCGCAGCCTGCCCGGACGTCACCGCCGGGACGTCACCGCCAGGTCGCCCGGCCGCTGCCTGGGGTTATCGATTTTGGAGCCGGGGCCGGCGTCGGGTAATGTTCTTTCTGCGCCGCCCGGGAGGGAACGGACGAGGGAGCGAAACCCTCCACCCGGCCCCGAACGAGAGGCGCAACGCCTGAGAAGGCCCCGACAGGGGTTCAACTCTGGTGGGGTATGGTGTAATTGGCAGCACGAGTGATTCTGGTTCATTTAGTCTAGGTTCGAGTCCTGGTACCCCAGCGCAGTACGCAAGTCCAGCAGTACAAGTGAAGAACAAGCCCCCGTTGTGTAGCGGCCTAGCACGCTGCCCTCTCACGGCAGTAGCGCCGGTTCGAATCCGGTCGGGGGTACTGATCCCGCAAGGGATCACCTGGAAAGCCCCCGTTGTGTAGCGGCCTAGCACGCTGCCCTCTCACGGCAGTAGCGCCGGTTCGAATCCGGTCGGGGGTACTGATCCCGCAAGGGATCGCCAGGAAGCCCCCGTTGTGTAGCGGCCTAGCACGCTGCCCTCTCACGGCAGTAGCGCCGGTTCGAATCCGGTCGGGGGTACTTCAGAGCATGAAGCCGGTGGGTTATCCCATCGGCCCTTGCTTTGCGTTGGGGTATGGTGTAATTGGCAGCACGAGTGATTCTGGTTCATTTAGTCTAGGTTCGAGTCCTGGTACCCCAGCCAGAAATTCAAGGCCCCGGTTTCCGGGGTCTTTTTTTGTATTTCCCGGAGCATTCCGAAGGGCCCCGCGCGGTGGTGCTGCGCGGGGCCCTTTCCGGATGGCGGCGGTCAGCCGCGGCGGAGCGCCTCGGTGAGCCGGTTCGCGGCCTCGATGATGGCCTGGGCGTGCAGGCGGCCCGGGTGACGGGTCAGCCGCTCGATCGGGCCGGAGACGGAGACGGAGGCCACCACGCGGTTGGAGGGGCCGCGCACGGGAGCGGAGACGGACGCGACGCCCGGCTCGCGCTCGCCGATCGACTGGGCCCAGCCGCGCCGGCGGACGCCGCTGAGCGCGGTGGCGGTGAAACGGGCGCCCTGGAGGCCGCGGTGGAGCCGCTCGGGCTCCTCCCAGGCCAGCAGGACCTGGGCGGCCGAGCCGGCCTTCATCGGCAGGGTGCTGCCGACCGGGACGGTGTCCCGCAGGCCGGAGAGCCGCTCGGCGGCGGCTACGCAGATCCGCATCTCGCCCTGGCGGCGGTAGAGCTGTGCGCTCTCGCCGGTGACGTCGCGCAGGTGGGTCAGGACCGGGCCCGCGGTGGCGAGCAGCCGGTCCTCGCCCGCCGCGGCGGAGAGTTCGGAGAGACGGGGGCCGAGGATGAATCGCCCCTGCATGTCCCTGGTGACCAGACGGTGGTGTTCGAGTGCGACGGCGAGCCGGTGGGCCGTGGGGCGCGCCAGACCGGTGGCGGCGACCAGCCCCGCCAACGTGGCGGGGCCCGACTCCAGTGCGCTCAGCACCAGAGCGGCCTTGTCGAGAACGCCGACGCCGCTAGAGTTGTCCATGCCCTAAGACTGCAGTCTCATTCCGCGAGACGCAAGTTCAATCTTCCGGGAAAAGCGCCACTCTGGATGCAGCAGCCCGGGAGACATCCAGGATGCGACCTCACCAGAGTGTCCGCATCGTGGACAGCGATCCGGCGTGCAGGTCGCGAGAACGCGCCCGCCACAGGGCGGCGGGAGCTCCGACCTCGACGACACGAGAAGGCCGGCAACGCGGCCGGCTGGAGGGAATCCGATGGGACGGACACTCGCAGAGAAGGTCTGGGACGACCACGTCGTGCGGCGCGCGGAGGGAGAGCCCGACCTGCTCTTCATCGACCTCCACCTGCTCCACGAGGTGACCAGCCCGCAGGCCTTCGACGGGCTGCGGCTGGCCGGCCGGACGGTCCGCCGCACCGATCTGACGATCGCCACCGAGGACCACAACACCCCCACCGTCGACATCGACAAGCCGATCGCCGACCCGGTGTCCAAGGTGCAGTTGGAGACGCTGCGCCGCAACGCCGCCGAGTTCGGCGTCCGGATCCACTCGCTCGGCGACATCGAGCAGGGCGTCGTGCACGTGGTCGGCCCGCAGCTGGGCCTGACCCAGCCCGGCATGACCGTGGTCTGCGGCGACTCCCACACCTCGACCCACGGCGCCTTCGGCGCACTGGCGTTCGGCATCGGCACCAGCCAGGTCGAGCACGTGCTGGCCACCCAGACGCTGCCGCTGGCGCCGTTCCGGACGATGGCCGTCACGGTCGAGGGCGAACTGCCCGAGGGCGTCACCGCCAAGGACCTGATCCTGGCCGTGATCACCAAGATCGGCACCGGCGGCGGCCAGGGCTACGTCCTGGAGTACCGCGGTTCGGCGATCCGGGGCCTGTCCATGGAGGCCCGGATGACCATCTGCAACATGTCCATCGAGGCCGGCGCCCGGGCGGGCATGATCGCCCCGGACGAGACCACCTTCGACTACCTCAAGGGCCGTCCGCACGCCCCGCAGGGCGAGGACTGGGACGCCGCCGTCGCGTACTGGTCGACCCTGGGCACCGACGAGGACGCGGTCTTCGACCACGAGATCTTCATCGACGCGGCCGCGCTGACCCCGTTCGTCACCTGGGGCACCAACCCCGGCCAGGGCGCCCCGCTGGGCTCCGACGTGCCGGACCCGGCCTCCTTCACCGACCCGCAGGAGCGCGCGGCCGCCGAGAACGCCCTCGCCTACATGGGCCTGGAGGCCGGCACCCCGCTGCGCGAGGTCAGCGTCGACGCCGTCTTCGTCGGCTCCTGCACCAACGGCCGGATCGAGGACCTGCGCGCCGCCGCCGCCGTCGTGGAGGGCCGCCGGATCGCCGACGGCGTACGGATGCTGGTCGTCCCGGGCTCCGTCCGGGTCGCCCTGCAAGCCGTGGAGGAGGGCCTGGACAAGGTGTTCACCGCGGCCGGCGCCGAGTGGCGCCACGCGGGCTGCTCGATGTGCCTGGGCATGAACCCCGACCAGCTCGCCCCCGGCGAGCGCTGCGCCTCCACCTCGAACCGCAACTTCGAGGGCCGGCAGGGCAAGGGCGGCCGGACCCACCTGGTGTCCCCGCAGGTCGCCGCCGCGACCGCCGTCCTGGGCCGTCTGGCCGCACCGTCCGATCTGCCCTCCGACCTGGCGGACACCAACGTGGCTGTGGAGGCCTGAGAACCATGGAGAAGTTCACCACCCACACCGGCCGGGCCGTTCCGCTGCGGCGCTCGAACGTGGACACCGACCAGATCATCCCGGCCCACTGGCTCAAGAAGGTCACCCGTTCCGGTTTCGAGGGCGGCCTTTTCGAGGCCTGGCGCAAGGACGAGTCGTTCATCCTCAACCGGCCCGAGCGACAGGGCGCCACGGTCCTGGTGGCCGGCCCGGAGTTCGGCACCGGCTCCTCCCGCGAGCACGCCGTCTGGGCGCTGCAGAACTACGGCTTCCACGCGGTCATCTCGTCGCGCTTCGCGGACATCTTCCGTGGGAATTCCCTGAAGAACGGACTGCTGACGGTCGTCCTGCCGCAAGAGACCGTGGAACGGCTCTGGGCGCTCACCGAGAGTAACCCTTCGGCCGAGATCACCGTTGATCTGGAAGCCCGCGAAGTCCGGGCCGAGGGCGTCACCGCGTCTTTCGAACTGGACGACAACGTCCGGTGGCGGCTGCTCAACGGGCTGGACGACATCAGCATCACCCTGCGGAACGAGGCCGACATCGCGACCTTCGAAGCGACCCGTCCGGCCTTCAAGCCCCGTACTCTGCCGGTTGCCTGAGATCCCCTCAGAACAAGCATTCTGGCGATCCACCGGATGGCCCGCCTCCCCTTCGGGGGGGCGGGCCATCCGCCGTTCCGGAGCACGAGTTAGCGCCGCGGCCCACCCCGGATTGCCCATTTGGCTTTGCCGGAGAGGGCCCCGCGCAAGTACAACTGCGGGTAGATGGCACAATCAGTACATGCACCGGCACCATGAACCTCCGTACGCGGGCGGCGAACCCGCGGCTCCGGAGTCCGTGGGCCGGGGATCCGAACGCCGAATTGACGATCGGCCGGACGTCGCCTCCGCACCAGCTGAGGGGCCGGACGACCAGGAAGTCGCAGCGCTCTACGCGCTTGTGGCCGAGCGGTTGAAGCAAGCTCACGCCCGCGTGCATGCGCTGAACGTGTCTGCCGATGCAAAGACCGCTCTCTCCCGTCAACTCCTCATCGTCACCGAGACCGCCAAGCGCGATCTTCCGGAGGCGGCAAGGCGGTTGAGTCGCTTTGTACATGACCTCGACGAGGGGCGCCCGCCCGTCGCCTGAGGTCGCCGACGCGCAAATCCATTGCGACACTAGGGTGATTCGCGCGTTTGGTAATTGAAAGTCCGCAGATACATACCTAACGTGCGAAAAGAACGGATGGAATCATCCGGCGCCCGTTTCCGAAGGGGAAGACGTGAACAAGGCTCAGCTTGTCGAAGCGGTGGCCGAGCAGCTGGGCGGTCGCAAGGCTGCCGCAGAGGCCGTCGACGCAGTGCTCGACACCATGGTCCGTGCCGTTGTGGCCGGTGACCGGGTTTCGGTCACTGGTTTCGGCACCTTCGAGAAGGTGGAGCGCTCCGCGCGCTTCGCCCGCAACCCGCAGACCGGCGAGAAGGTCAAGGTCAAGAAGACCTCGGTGCCCCGCTTCCGTCCCGGCCAGGGCTTCAAGGACCTGGTCAGCGGCAGCAAGAAGCTGCCGAAGGAAGGCCCCTCGGTGAAGAAGGCCCCCAAGGGCTCCCTCACCCCGGGCAAGAGCGGCGTCGCCGCGACCCCGGCCGCCAAGCGCGCCGCGACCAAGCGTGCCGCCACGGCCGCCGCCGCCGCTGCTCCGGCCAAGAAGGCCGCCGCCAAGAAGGCGACCACCACGGCCGCGGCCAAGAAGACCACCGCGACCGCGACCAAGAAGACGGCCGCCGCCGCCAAGAAGGCGACCACCACCGCCGCCGCGAAGAAGACCACCGCGACCGCGACCAAGAAGACGGCCGCCGCCGCCAAGAAGGCGACCACCACCGCCGCCGCCAAGAAGACCACCGCGACCGCCAAGAAGGCGACCGCGACGGCCAAGAAGACGGCTCCGGCGAAGAAGACCGCCACCCGCAAGACCACCGCGCGCAAGACCTCTGCCAAGTAGTCCCGCGCAGCGGTCCTCGGACGGCCTTCGGCAGAGAGCCGCGGCACCCCCCTCCGTGAATTGCGGAGACCGGGTCGCCGCGGCTCTTTCGATTTCCGGGCGCTTAGTCAGGATTCTCCGACCGACGGTGACCAGGCACGGAACGCGAAGGCGGGCGTGCCGGACGGCGGGGGAGGACCAGCGGGGGGACGGTCAGTGGAGGACGGTCAGCCCGCGGCGGGGTCGGGGAAGGTCTGCAGCGTCACGAAGACCACCCGGCGGGCCTCGCCGGCGCCCTCGGTGCGGATCCGTACCCGCTGGCCCGGCCGCAGCAGCCGCAGACCGCCGGCGTCGAAGGCGGCCGCGTCGAACGGCACCGGGGTCCCGTCGTCGAGCAGCACGGAGCCGGCCCGGGTGGCGGGGTCGAAGGTGAACGCGGTGGCCTGCATGGCAGCAGCATAGCGAGCTGCCCCGACCGGCCGGGCGGCGTCCTGCGGGGCGCCGGTCAGGCCCGCGCCAGCCGGGCGAACAGGGCGCTGGTGTACGGGCCGAGGCCGAGCACCGCGGCCTCGCCGAGGTCCGCGCCGGTGTCGACGTCCCGGCGCACCGACTCCACGTCCGCCAGGCGCAGTTCGAGTGCTCCGCCGGCCGCGTGCCGGGCCCGTGAGCCGTCCCCGAAGGCGGGGGAGAGCGGGCGGCCGGGGGTGCAGGCGAGCAGCGTGGTGCCGAGGCCGGGGGAGTCCGGCAGGAAGGCCCGGCCGTCCGGTGGCACCGCGCCCAGCACCCGGGCCAGTTCGACCGGGCGCAGGGCCGGCAGGTCCGCCGAGAGGGCGGCCAGCGGCGAGCGCGGGGCGAGTGCCAGGGCGGCCGCCGCGCCGTGCACCAGCGCCTCGTTGAGGCCCTCGCCGGGTTCGTCGGCGACCACCACCGCGCCCAGCGCCGCCAGCCGGGCGCCGGCCGCCGCGTCCCGGGTGACCACCAGGACCCGGGCGACGCCCGGGGTGGCCAGCGCGGCGGTGGCGGTGTCGAGCGCGAAGGACAGCGCGAGGTCCGCCCGGTGCGGCCCGGCGTACGGGGCCAGTCGGCTCTTCGCGAGGGCGAGCGGCTTGAGCGGCAGCACCAGCGACCAGTCGGTGGTGGGTGCGGGGGGCGCGACGGGCCCGTTGGGGCGTACGGTGTCCTGGGTCATCGGCGTCATTGTGACGCCGGTCCCGGAGCCCTCGCCAGGCCGTCCGATCTGTGCGGACGTGCGTTTGATCACGCCTGCCGGGCGGGTTGGTGCGGTCGCTCGACAGCCGGTGAGCAGCCGGGCGAGACTGTTCCGCACCCGTGATCCGGGCACCGGTCCCGTACCGGTGCGCGGTACCGGGAGGTTATGACCGCGGCACCCCACGTGCCGCTTCGGATGAGGAGGACCTGGGGTGGCCCGCCGCTCGTACGCCAAGTTCGGCAACGCCGACTACGGCATCTGGTACCGCTTCGCGGCCGTGCTGGTGAAGCCGGTGACGACCGCGCTGGTGAAGCCCGACTGGCGGGGCTGGGAGCACCTTCCGAAGGAAGGCGGCTTCATCGCCGCGGTGAACCACAATTCGATCATCGACCCGGTGATCTACGCGCACTGGCAGTACAACAGCGGCCGTCCGCCGCGCATTCTCGGCAAGTCCTCGCTGTTCTCGATTCCCTTCATCGGATTCATGCTGCGCAAGACCGGCCAGATTCCGGTGTTCCGCGAGTCCACCGATGCCGCGCAGGCTTTCCGGGCCGCTATCGACGCCGTCAACGGCGGCCAGTGCGTGCAGTTCTACCCGGAGGGCACGCTCACCCGGGACCCGGACCTGTGGCCGATGACCGGCAAGAGCGGCGTCGCCCGGGTCGCGCTGATGACCGGCGCGCCGGTCATCCCGGTCGCGCACTGGGGAGCGCACGAGATCATCCCGCCGTACGGCCGGCCGGGCTTCGGGAAGGGCAAGTTCAACCTCTTCCCGCGCCACCGGGTCACCGTGGCGGCGGGGCCCGCGGTGGACCTGAGCAAGTACCGGGGCCAGGAGCTCACCGCCCAGGTGCTGGGCGACGCCACCGAGGACATCATGACGGCGATCACCGCCGTGCTGGCCGACGTCCGCGGCGAGGAGCCGCCGGCCGAGCGCTACGACATGCGCAAGGCCGCCCGGAACCGCGCCGCCGCGGCCGCCGCCGAACGCCGGCGCGCCAAGGGCGGAAACGACGACGAGGAGGGCGGCCGGTGACCCGCTGCGCAGTGATGGGGACGGGCTCGTGGGGCACCGCCTTCGCGATGGTGCTGGCCGACGCGGGCAGTGACGTCGTCCTGTGGGCCCGCCGCCAGGAACTCGTCGACGCCATCAACACCACGCACGAGAACCCGGACTACCTGCCGGGCGTGCCGCTGCCGGGCTCCGTCCGGGCCACCACCGACGCCGCCGAGGCGTTGGCCGGCGCCGACTTCGCCGTCCTGGTGGTGCCCTCGCAGACGCTGCGCGACAACCTGGCCGCCTGGACGCCGCTGATCGAGCCGCAGACCGTGCTGGTGAGCCTGATGAAGGGCATCGAACTCGGCACCGCCAAGCGGATGAGCGAGGTGATCGACGAGGTCACCAAGGTCGGCCCGGAGCGCGTCGCAGTGGTCAGCGGGCCCAACCTGGCCCGGGAGATCGCCAACCGGCAGCCCGCCGCCAGCGTCGTCGCCTGTGCGGACGAGGCGGTCGCCAAGCGGCTCCAGGCGGCCTGCCACACGCCGTACTTCCGCCCGTACACCAACACCGACGTGCTGGGCTGCGAGCTCGGCGGCGCGGTCAAGAACGTGATCGGCCTGGCGGTCGGCATGGCGGCCGGCATGGGGCTCGGCGACAACACCAAGGCGACGCTGATCACCCGCGGGCTGGCCGAGACCACCCGGCTCGGCGAGGTGCTCGGCGCCGACCCGCACACCTTCGCCGGGCTCGCCGGGATGGGCGACCTGGTCGCCACCTGCTCCTCGCCGCTGTCGCGCAACAACACCTTCGGCATGAACCTGGGCCGGGGCATGTCGCTCGCGGAGACCATTGCGGCGACCCGGCAGACCGCGGAGGGCGTCAAGTCCTGCGAGTCGGTGCTCGACCTGGCCCGGCGCAACGGCGTCGACATGCCGATCGTCGAGGCGGTGGTGGACGTCGTGCACAACGGGCGGCCCACCCAGGAGGCGCTCCAGGCCCTGATGTCCCGTTCGGCGAAGGCCGAGCGGCGCTGAGCGGCGCTGACGGCGCGGCGGTGGTCCGGGGCGGTGGCCGGGGGCGGCTGACGCCCCGGAAACCCTTCGCACGGTAGTCTCAAACCCGATATGAGCATCGAACAGTCCTCCCCGAACCCGTCCGCTGCGAAGCCGCGCGTCGCGCTGGTCTTCGGCGGACGCAGCTCCGAGCACGGCGTCTCGGTGGTCACCGCCGGCAGCGTGCTCAAGGCGATCGACCGCGAGAAGTACGAGGTGCTCCCGATCGGGATCACCCCCGAGGGCCGCTGGGCGCTGGTCAGCGACGAGCCCGCCCGGATGGCCATCACCGACGGCCGGATGCCGGACGTCACGGGCGTCGCCGAGTCCGTGGACGGGCAGGTCGCGCTGCCGATCGCCCCGGGCGACCGGGAGGTCGTCCTGAGCGAGCCGGGCAGCACCCCCAAGGCCCTCGGCGAGGTCGACGTGGTGTTCCCGCTGCTGCACGGCCCCTGGGGCGAGGACGGCACCCTGCAAGGCCTGCTGGAGCTGTCCGGCGTGCCCTACGTCGGCAACGGCGTGCTCTCCAGCGCGGTCGGCATGGACAAGGAGTTCACCAAGCGGATCCTGGCCTCGCACGGCCTGGGCGTCGGCCGGTACACCATCGTGCGGCCGCGCGACTGGGAGAGCGAGGCCGGCCGCGCCGCGGTGCGCGAGCGGGCCGCCGAACTCGGCCTGCCGCTGTTCGTGAAGCCCTGCCGGGCCGGTTCCAGCATGGGCATCACCAAGGTCAAGGACCTCGCCGACCTCGACGCCGCGATCGAGGAGGCCCGCCGGCACGACCCCAAGCTGATCATCGAGGCCGGCGTGAGCGGCCGCGAGATCGAGTGCGGCGTGCTGGAGACCGAGGACGGCCCGAAGGCCAGCCTCCCGGCCGAGGTGCTGGTCGGCGACGGCTTCGACTTCTACGACTTCGAGGCCAAGTACATCGACTCGTCCGAGGTGCAGATCCCGGCGAAGCTCGACGACGGGCAGACCGCCGAGATCCGCCGCCAGGCGGTGGCCGCGTTCGACGCGCTCGGCTGCGAGGGCCTGGCCCGGGTGGACTTCTTCCTGCTGGAGGACGGCACCTGGATGGTCAACGAGATCAACACCATGCCCGGCTTCACCCCGATCTCGGCCTACCCGAAGATGTGGGAGGCCACCGGGCTGTCCTACCCGGAGCTGATCGACCGGCTGCTCCAGGCGGCGCTGCGCCGCTCGACCGGCCTGCGGTAGCCGCACGCGAACGACGGAGGGCGGGCCGGGAAGCTCCCGGCCCGCCCTCTCGGCGCCCTCGCGGGCTCAGCCCGGGACGGTGGCCTTCACCGCGCCGGTGAGGGCGGCGGCCGGGTCGAAGGGGTTGGCCGCGGCCCCGGCCGGGACGGTCACCTCGACGTAGGCGGCGCGCATGGTCGCCACGAAGCGGTAGCCGCCGTCGGTGAGCTTCTGCGACCACCAGGTGACGTCGTCCACGGTCGGCGACCAGTCCTTGGCGTGCTCGCCGTCCAGTTCCTCCGGACGGTCGATCCCGCAACGCAGCACCGTGCGGGGCGAGCTGGCCCACGCGGCCACGTACGGAGAGGCGGGCGACGGGTCCTTGCGGGCGTGGCCGAGCAGCTCCTGCGGCAGGGCCGCGGCCAGCGCGCGGCAGTACTCGGCCGCCTTGCCGCCCGGCCGGGGGGCCGCCACCGATTCGTCGGCGGAGCCCCAACTGCCGAGCAGCACGACGACCGTGCAGGTCAGGGCGAGCGGCAGGGCCAGCCAGCGGACGGGCGCCGGCAGTGCCGTCAGCGCCCGGGGGATTCGGAGTTCTCTGGCCACCCGCCGATGGTAGCCGGGCCTTACAGGTGCACCACCGGACAGGTGAGGGTGCGGGTGATGCCCTCCACCTGCTGGACCTTGGCCACCACCAGGCGGCCCAGGTCGTCCACGGTGTCGGCCTCGGCCCGGACGATGACGTCGTACGGGCCGGTGACGTCCTCGGCCTGGAGGACGCCGGGAATCTCGGAGATCGACTGGGCCACGGCGGTGGCCTTGCCGACCTCGGTCTGGATCAGGATGTATGCCTGTACCACGGGGACCTCCGGCGGCCGGTTACGGGGATCGCCGCCGTGAGCGCCCGGACGGTCGTCGGGGTGGGAACGGGCTCACCGGCAGTCTGATCACCACGCTACCGCGCGGTGGGCCGGGGAGGGGAGACCCCGACACCCCGGAAGGGCGTACGCTGCGCGCGGGGGCGCGACGGGGACGAGTTCAGTATGGACATGCGAGAGGACGGCAGATGCAGGGGACCGTGGGCGAGCTCGGCGAGTTCGGTCTCATCAGGGAGCTGACCGCCCGGGTGCCGCTCACCGACGCGGTCGACCTCGGCCCCGGTGACGACGCCGCGGTGGTGAAGGCCCCGGACGGCCGGGTGGTGGCCACCACGGACGTCCTGATCGAGAACCGGCACTTCCGCCGGGACTGGTCCACCGCCTACGACGTGGGCCGCAAGGCCGCCGCCCAGAACCTCGCCGACGTGGCCGCCATGGGAGCGGTGCCCACCGCGATACTGCTCGGCCTGGTCGCCCCCGCCGACCTGCCCACCACCTGGGCCACCGAGCTGATGGACGGGCTGCGCGACGAGTGCCAGGTGGCCGGGGCGACGGTGGTCGGCGGCGACGTGGTGCGCGGCGACACCGTCACGCTGGCCATCACGGCGCTCGGCGACCTCCAGGGGCGCGCCCCGGTGACGCGCGCCGGTGCGCAGGTCGGCGACGTGGTCGCGGTGACCGGCTGGCTCGGCTGGTCGGCCGCCGGACTCACCGTGCTGCAACGCGGCTTCCGCTCCCCCCGCGCCTTCGTCGAGGCGCACCGCCGGCCCGAGCCGCCGTACCACGCGGGCCCGGCCGGCGCCGAGTTGGGCGCGACCTCGATGATCGACGTGAGCGACGGACTGGTCGCCGACCTCGGCCACGTGGCCCGGGCCAGCGCGGTGGACATCGACCTGAAGGCCGCCGACTTCGACGTCCCGGCGCAGATGGCCGACATCGGACAGGCGGTCGGGGTGGACCCGTTGGTCTGGGTGCTGTCCGGCGGCGAGGACCACGCGATCGTGGCGACCTTCCCGCGCGGGGTCCAACTCCCGGCCCGCTGGCGGGTGGTGGGCGAGGTGACCGGCCGCCCCCGGGGCAGCCGCAGCGGCCGGGTGACGGTGGACGGCGCGCCCTGGGACCGGGTCGGCGGCTGGGACCACTTCGCCGAGTGACGGGCGGCCGCGCCGATTGTCGTACGGCACACGGCGGGTGACCCCCGGACACCGGCGCGCGGCGGGCGGCGCGTGACCCCCGCACTCGCGGCGCACGGGCTTCGCGGGTCCGTTTTGCGTAGGCTGGCGACAACCGAGCCCGCCCGCCGTCTGCTGTGGGTGGTCTGAACCACTGCGAGCGGGAGCGCACCCAGTCATGCGTATCGGTGTACTGACCAGCGGCGGCGACTGCCCCGGCCTCAACGCGGTGATCCGCTCCGTCGTGCACCGGGGCACGGACGTGCACGGCGACGAGATCGTCGGCATCCTGGACGGCTTCCTCGGCCTGATCGAAGGCCGCACCCGGCCGGTCTCGCACGACGACGTCACCGGCCTGCTCACCCTCGGCGGCACCGTCCTGGGCTCCGCCCGGGTGCAGCGCGAGCGGATCTCCTGGGCGGTGGAGAACGCGAAGACGCTGGCCCGGGACATCGGCATCGACGCGCTCATCGCGATCGGCGGCGAGGGCACACTGACCGCCGCCAGGCTGTTCAGCGACGCCGGACTGCCGGTCGTCGGGGTGCCCAAGACCATCGACAACGACATCAACGCCACCGACGCCACCTTCGGCTTCGACACCGCGGTGCACGTCGCGACCGAGGCGATCGACCGGCTCAAGACCACCGCGGAATCCCACCAGCGCGTCATGGTCGTCGAGTTGATGGGCCGTCACACCGGCTGGATCACCCTCACCGCGGGCATGGCCGGCGGCGCGCACGGCATCCTCATCCCGGAGAAGCCCTTCGACATCGAGGCGGTGGCCCGGATGGTCGACGACCGCTTCGACCGCGGCAAGAAGTTCGCCATCATCGCCGTCGCGGAGGGCGCCGCCCCGATGCCCGGCACCATGCGCTTCGACCACGGCGAGGTCGACCAGTACGGCCACCGGACCTTCGGCGGGATCGGAAACCGGCTCGCCCACGAACTGGAGAACCTGCTCGGCAAGGAGGCCCGCCCGGTCATCCTCGGGCACACCCAGCGCGGCGGCACCCCGACCGCCCGGGACCGCGTGCTCGCCACCCGCTTCGGCTGGCACGCCGTCGAGGCCGTCCACCAGGGCGCGTTCGGCCACTTCACCGCGCTGCGCCGGACCGGGATCGAGCTGGTGCCGATCGCCGACGCGGTGACCCGGCTGAAGACGGTGCCGGAGGACCGCTGGGTGGAGTCCGAGGCCGTGCTCTGAACGCGCGCAGGTAGGTTGACCTCATGGCCCACCCGTCTCCCACCCCCGCCCTTGGCCGTCGCGCTGCGCGCGGCCCCTCTACTGCCCCTCCCCGTGTGCTCACCGTCGCCGGCTCCGACTCCGGCGGTGGCGCCGGCATCCAGGCCGACCTCAAGGCGATGCTCGCCCTCGGCGTCCACGGCATGAGCGTGATCACCGCCGTCACCGCGCAGAACTCGCTCGGCGTCCAGGGCTACTGGGAGCTGCCCGCCGAGGCCGTCCGGGCGCAGTTCCGCAGTGTGGTCGACGACATCGGGGTGCAGGCCGTGAAGACCGGCATGCTCGCCTCGATCGAACTGGTCGAGACCGTCTCCGAACTGCTGGCCGGGGTGGACGCCCCGGTGGTCGTCGACCCGGTCGGCGTCTCCAAGCACGGGGACGCCCTGCTGGCCGCCGAGGCCGTCGCCACCGTCCGCGAGCGGCTGCTGCCGCTCGCCACCCTGGCCACCCCCAACCTGCACGAAGTGACCCAGCTCACCGGCCGGACCGTCGAGGACGAGGGGCAGATGCTGGACGCCGCCAAGGCGTTGCTCGACCTCGGGCCGCGCTGGGCGCTGGTCAAGGGCGGCCACCTGGAGGGCGAGGCCGCGGACCTGCTCTACGGCGGGCCCGGCGAGGTGTACTGGTACCGGGCGCCGCGCTACGACAACCGGCACACCCACGGCACCGGTTGCACCCTGGCCAGCGCGATCGCGGCCGGGCTGGCCAAGGGCGAGCCGCTGCCGGAGGCGGTCGGCTCGGCCAAGGCGTACATCACCGGCGCGATCGCCGGTGGCTTCGCGCTCGGCGCCGGGATCGGCCCGGTCGACCACGCCTGGCGCTGGCGCTGACCCGGCCGGTGGGCGGGCCCCCGGGCCCGCCCCCCACCACGGGTGTGGCGGGAAACACGGGTGCGGCGGGACAACAGCGGCGGGAAAGCGGCGGCCGGAAAGCGAGGCAGGAAAAACAGTGAAGCCGGTTCATCCGAGGATGAACCGGCTTCACTGGAGGACCGGCATGCCGGTCTGCGCGTCAGCGCGAGACCTTACCGGCCTTGATGCACGAGGTGCAGACGTTGAGCCGCTTCGGCGTCCGCCCAATCACAGCGCGCACCGTCTGAATGTTGGGGTTCCAACGACGGGGGGTACGGCGGTGCGAGTGGGAGATGCTGTTGCCGAAGCCCGGCCCCTTGCCGCAGACGTCGCAGTTGGCAGCCACAGGAGTCACTCCAAGACTTCAGATCATTTACGTTCGACAACCCCGCTGGACCAGCGGAGCACTCGCGTGAACCTGACCGGACCGAGGGGTGAGCCTGGATTGTTCCAGGCAACCGGAAGAGCATACAACGCCTGTTCCGGTTCAACGAAACTACCATGTCCGGCAGGGTGATCGCTCCGGTCGCCGGTCCGGGCGACCCTCCCCGGCCCCCGATAACCTGCCGGTATCACCCCTCGCCGCGGCCTTGGCCGTGCTGCTGCCCCGCAGGCCGTCGCGGCGTCCCACCCGGAGGAGACCTGGTGCTGCACACGCTCGACGCCCCGGCGGTGCGCACCTGGTGCCAGCTCGCCCTGCGTGCGCTCGGCCAGGCCCGCGAGGAGATCGACGCGCTCAACGTCTATCCCGTCCCGGACGGCGACACCGGCACCAACCTCTACCTGACCGTCGAGTCCGCCGCCGCCGAGGTGGAGAGCCGCTTCGCCGACCCCGCCGCCGACCCGGCCCCCGGCCTGGCCGACACCGCGCGGGCGATGGCCCGCGGCGCGCTGGTCGGCGCCCGCGGCAACTCCGGGGTGATCCTCGCCCAGTGGCTGCGCGGCACCGCCGAGACGCTCGCCGAGGGCGGCGGCGCCGACCAGCTGCGGGCCGCCCTGCAACGGGCCGCCGACTCCGCCTACCAGGCCGTCGCGGAGCCCGTCGAGGGCACCCTGCTGACCGTCGCCCGGGTCGCCGCCCGGGAGGCCGTCCGGGCCGGGGGCGGACTCGCGCAGGTCGCCGACACCGCCTACCGGGCCGCCCGGGACGCGCTGCGGCATACCCCCGAACAGCTCGCCGTGCTGGCCGAGAACGGGGTCGTGGACGCCGGCGGGCGCGGCCTGGTCGCCGTGCTCGGCGCGCTCGCCGACGCCGTCGCCGGGCAGCAGCCGATGGGCCCGGTCGCGCTGCGCGGGGACGTCCGGGCGGTCGAGAGCTGCGCGGTGCACCTGAGGCCGCCGGGCCCCGGCCACCCCGCGTTCGAGGTGATCTACCTGCTCGACGCGCCCGACGAGGCCCTGCCCGCGCTGCGCGAGCGGCTCGGCGCGCTCGGTGACTCCCTGGTGGTCGGCGGCGGCGACGGCCTGTGGAACGTGCACGTCCACGTGGACGACGCGGGCGCCGCCGTCGAGGCGGGGGTCGAGGCCGGGCGGCCGCACCAGATCCGGATCACGCACTTCGCCGAGGCCGCCGCCCGGGCCGGCAGCGCCGCCGAGCGCGGCGAACGCCGGGAACGGGCCCGCGCGGTGCTCTGCGTGGTGTCCGGCGAGGGGCTGGCCGAGCTGTGCGAGCAGGCCGGCGCCGTCGCCCTGCACGCCGACCCGGACCGCCCGCCGGCCAGTGCCGAACTCGCCGCCGCCGTGCGCCGCTCGGCCGCCCGCGAGGTCGTCCTGCTGCTCAACGACCCCGAACTGCGTGCTGCCGCCGGGGCCGCCGCCGACCAGCTGCGCGAGGAGGGCGTGCGGATCGCCGTGCTGCCGACCCGCTCGCCGGTGCAGGGCCTGGCGGCGCTCGCGGTGCACGAGGGCGGCCGCCGCTTCGACGAGGACGTGGTCGCCATGACCTCCGCGGCCGGCGCCACCCGGTACGCCGAACTCGCCGTGGCCGAGGGGGAGTCCTGGACGATGGCCGGGGTCTGCCAGGCCGGGGACGTGCTCGGCCTGATCGACGGCGACGTCGCGGTGATCGGCACCGGGCTGGCCGAGGTCGGGGCGAGCGTGCTGGACCGGATGCTCGGCGCGGGTGGCGAACTCGTCACCCTGGTCCTCGGCGAGGGCGCCGACGAGGCGCTCGCCGACCGCCTGGTGGCGCACGCCCGGCACCGGCGGCCCGAGGTCGACGCGGTGGTCTTCCACGGCGGCCAGGAGTCCGCGCCGCTGCTCATCGGGGTGGAGTAGGGCACGCCGCGGGGCCCGGAATGTCGGCCCCGTGGTGTAGACAGGGGCCTGATGGGCGCTCTCGATGAACCACTGACCAAACTCGTCGGCGACCGCACCGCGAAGGTGCTCGCCGACAGCCTCAAGCTGCGCACGGTCGGGGACCTGCTGCACCACTATCCGCGCCGCTACGTCGAACGCGGCCAGCTCACCAGCCTGGACGAGCTGGAGATCGACGAGCACGTCACCGTGCTGGCCCGGATCGAGAAGGTCACCCTGATCCCGTTCCGCGGCCGCAAGGGCGACCGGCTGGAGGTCGTCGTCACCGACGGCCGCAGCCGGCTCTCGCTGGTCTTCTTCAACCAGGGCTGGCGGCAGAAGGAGCTCAAGTCCGGCGCCCAGGGCCTGTTCGCGGGCAAGGTCGGCGTCTTCAACCGCAGCCGCCAGCTGGTCTCGCCGGACTACCAGCTGCTCGACGAGGAGGCCGGGTCGGACGCCGCCCGGCAGTTCGCCGGCCGGCTCATCCCGGTCTACGGCGCCAGCGCGCAGATGCCCAGCTGGAAGCTGTCGATCTGCATCGAGACGGCCCTCACCAAGCACCTGGGCGACGTCGGCGAGCCACTGCCCGCCGAACTGCGCGAGCGGCACGGGCTGATCCCGTTGCCCGAGGCGCTGGAGCTGATCCACCGCCCACGCGGCCAGGCCGACCGCGAGCTCGCCCAGAGCCGGCTGCGCTGGGACGAGGCCTTCGTCCTCCAGGTCGCCCTGGCCCAGCGCCGGGCCGCCGAGTCCGCGCTGCCCGCCGTCCCGCGCCGGGCCCGCGCGGGCGGCCTGCTGGACGCCTTCGACGCCCGGCTGCCGTTCACCCTCACCGAGGGCCAGCAGAAGGTGTCCGCCGAGATCGCCGCCGACCTCGCGAGCGAGCACCCGATGCACCGGCTGCTCCAGGGCGAGGTCGGCTCCGGCAAGACCCTGGTCGCGCTGCGCGCCATGCTCGCCGTGGTCGACGCGGACGGCCAGGCGGTGCTGCTCGCGCCCACCGAGGTGCTGGCCCAGCAGCACCACCGCTCGATCGTCGAGATGATGGGAGACCTGGCGGAGGGCGGCATGCTCGGCGGCTCCGACCTCGGCACCCGGGTGGTGCTGCTGACCGGCTCCATGGGCGTCCCGGCCCGCCGCCAGGCGCTGCTCGACATGGCCTGCGGCGACGCGGGCATCGCCATCGGCACCCACGCGCTGATCGAGGACAAGGTCCAGTTCCAGGACCTCGGCCTGGTCGTGGTCGACGAGCAGCACCGCTTCGGCGTCGAACAGCGGGACGCCCTGCGCGCCAAGGGCGAACAGCCGCCGCACCTGCTGGTGATGACCGCCACCCCGATCCCGCGCACCGTCGCGATGACCGTCTTCGGGGACTTGGAGACCTCCGTCCTCGACCAGCTGCCGGCCGGCCGCTCGCCGATCTCCACCCACGTCGTCCCCGCGCTGGAGAAGCCCAACTTCCTCACCCGGGCCTGGGAGCGCGTGCGCGAGGAGGTCGCCAAGGGCCACCAGGCGTACGTGGTCTGCCCCCGGATCGGGGACGAGGAGCCCGCCGCCGAGCCGAAGAAGAAGCGGAAGGCGGCCGAGGAGGACCTGGAGGACGTCGCCGACGCCGGTGCCGGGAGCGACGAACGGCGGCCCCCGCTCTCGGTGGTGGAGACCGCCGGGAAGCTGGTCGAGGGTCCGTTGAAGGGCCTGCGGGTGGAGATCCTGCACGGCCGGCTGGCTCCGGAGGCCAAGGACGAGGTGATGCGCCGGTTCACGGCCGGCGAGGTGGACGTGCTGGTCGCCACCACCGTCATCGAGGTCGGCGTCAACGTCCCCAACTCGACCGCGATGGTCATCATGGACGCCGACCGCTTCGGCGTCTCCCAGCTCCACCAGTTGCGCGGCCGGGTCGGCCGCGGCAGCGCCGCGGGCCTGTGCCTGCTGGTCAGCGACATGCCCGCGGGCAGCGCCGCCCGGGCCCGGCTGGACGCGGTGGCCGGCACCCTGGACGGCTTCGAGCTGTCCCGGATCGACCTCGAACAGCGCCGCGAGGGCGACGTGCTGGGCCAGGCGCAGTCCGGGGTGAAGTCCTCGCTCAAGGTGCTCTCGGTGCTGGAGGACGAGGAGGTCATCCTCACCGCCCGGACGGAGGCCACCCGGCTGGTCGCCGAGGACCGCGAGCTGGCCGCCCACCCGGAGCTGCGCACCGCGCTGGAGAGCCTGCTCGACGAGGACCGCGCGGCCTACATGGAGAAGGGCTGAGCGGCCGCCGCCGGCCCCGGAATTGTCAGACCCCCGCGAGAGAATGAAGGTGTTCAGGGCGCACCCCCAAGGTGCGTACCTGGCACGACATTTGGGGGTCCTGCCATGGCATTCCGTCATCTCAACGAGCTCCCGCTGGGCGACAAGGTCTTCCGGATCGAACTCGCCAGCGACGACGACCGCGAGGTCACCCTCACCCTGACCGGCTGGCGCGAGGGGGCGGCCGCCCAGCCGCTCGCCTCGGGCAAGCTCCGCCTGCCGGTCGAGGACGTCGCCTCGCTGCGGATCGCGCTCAACCGCGCGCTGCGGGCGCTGGCGATCGTCGCCGACGTCTCCGAGCCCATCCCCGACCGCGACGTGCTGCGTGAGCTGTACCCCGGCCACGGCGCCCCCTGGGTCCCGCAGCACGAGGAGGAGCTGGTCCGGCGCTTCCACGACGGCGAGACCGTCGCCCGGATCGCCGCCCGCTTCGGCCGCACCCCCGACTCCGTCCGCACCAAGCTGCGCGAGCTCGGGCACGACCCGCGCCGCCCCGAGTTCTGCCCGCCCGACGGCTGCCTGTCCTGGTCCCGCTACGCCTCGCCGGCGCTGCTCGGCGCGGCCGCCCCGGTCCCGCCGGCGGGCTCCGAGGCGAGCTGAAAGGCGAGCTGAGAGGCGCCCCGGGGCCGGCTGGGACGGTCTCCGGGGCGAGCTGAGCCGTGACCCCGAGGCCCCACCGATCCGTCGGTGGGGCCTCGACCCGTATAGCGTGGTCGGGCAGCGACGAAAGGACCTTCCCCCACCATGACCCGCGTGATCGCCGGGCTGGCCGGCGGCCGCCGGCTGGCCGTACCGCCAGGCCGGGGCACCCGCCCGACCTCCGACAAGGCCCGTGAGGCGATGTTCTCCACCCTGGAGGCGCTGCGCGGCACCCTGCACGGGGCCCGGATGCTCGACCTGTTCGGCGGATCGGGCGCGGTCGGCCTGGAGGCGCTGTCGCGCGGCGCCGAGCACGTCCTGCTGGTCGAGGCGGACGGCCAGGCGGCCCGGGTGATCCGGGAGAACGTCCGTACGATCGGCCTGCCCGGCGTGGAGGTGAAGGCCACCAGGGCCGAGCAGGTGCTCGCGGGCCCGCCCCCGCAGACCCCGTACGACCTGGTCTTCCTCGATCCGCCGTACGCCGTGACGGACGACGAGCTGCGCGAGATGCTGATCACACTCCTGGCCGGGGGCTGGCTCGCGGAGGACGCACTCGTCACCGTGGAGCGCAGCACCCGTGGCGGCGAGTTCGGCTGGCCCGAGGGCTTCGAGGTGCTGCGCTCGCGCCGCTACGGCGAGGGCACGCTCTGGTACGGTCGCGCCGCCGCCGAGACCAGCCAGCACGAGTAGCGGGCCGAGGCCCGCAGCAGCCGTCACCCCCCGAGGGAGCACCCACGCCATGCGCCGCGCCGTCTGTCCCGGTTCGTTCGACCCGATCACCAACGGTCATCTCGACATCATCGGGCGGGCCTCGAAGCTGTACGACGTCGTGCACATCACGGTCCTGATCAACCGCAACAAGCAGGGCATGTTCAGCGTCGAGGAGCGGATCGGCCTGATCGAGGAGGTCACCGCGGACTTCGGGAACGTGGTGGTCGAGTCGTACCACGGCCTGCTGGTGGACTTCTGCCGGGAGCGTGGGATCCCCGCGATCATCAAGGGCCTGCGCGCGGTCAGCGACTTCGACTACGAGTTGCAGATGGCCCAGATGAACCACGGCCTGTCCGGGGTGGAGACGCTGTTCGTGCCGACCTCCCCGACGTACAGCTTCCTCTCCTCGACGCTGGTCAAGGAGGTCGCCTCGTACGGCGGGGACGTCTCCCACCTGCTGCCGGAGACGGTGCACCGGCGGCTGGTCGAGCGGATCGCGGAGCGCAAGGCCCAGCAGTAGGCGGGAGCGGCGGTGGCCGCGGGGCGGCCGTCCGTTTCTGCCGGTTCGTCATGACTTGTCCGCTGCCCGGTCGACCGGTTCGGCTCGGGCGTTGTGACCTCGCCGCGCGGTGGCCGTACAGTCTGTATTCCTGCCCCTGCGGTGAGGTTCACCGCGTCGGGCCTGCCTCCGCCGGACCGTCGGCGGCACACGGAAAGACGAAGCCCCGTGGACGTGCAGAACAAGGTCGACGAGATCGTCGCGGCGGTCGAGAACGCCCGCTCGATGCCGATGTCGGCCTCCTGCGTGGTGAACCGGGCCGAGCTGGTCGGCCTGCTCAACGCCCTCAAGGCGGAGCTGCCCGCCGAACTCGCCCAGGCCCAGTCGATGATGGCCGACCACGAGCAGGTGGTGGCCGGGGCCCAGGCCGAGGCCGACCGGATCATCCAGGGTGCACACGCCGAGCGCGGCTCGCTGATCTCGGACACCGAGGTGGTCCGCCGGGCCCAGGCCGAGGCCGACCGGATCCTCGCCGAGGCCCGTGGCGAGGTCGAGGCCAAGCGCGCCGAGGCCGACGACTACGTGGACAGCAAGCTCGCCAACTTCGAGGTCGTGCTGACCAAGACGCTCGGCGCCGTCGGCCGCGGCCGGACCAAGCTGCGCGGTGACTCCAGCGTCTTCGAGACCGACTTCGACGGCGAGACGGACGGCGAGGAGTTCCAGCCGCAGCGGATCACCCCCAGCCCCGAGGTCGACGAGTACGTCGATGTGAAGCTCGCCACGCTGGAGAACGTCCTCAGCGCCACCCTGGAGGCCGTCGGCAAGGGCCGCGACAAGCTGCTCGGCAAGCGGCCGATCGACGAGCTGGGCGCCTACCTGGCCGCCGCCGACGAGGCGCAGCAGGCCAAGGAGCGGGCCGAGGCGGTGGCCGCCGGCTTCGCCACCGACGGCGACGCCAACGGCGACGACATCGCCTGGTACCGCGAGGACGTCCCGCAGCAGCAGACCTGGCCGGAGCAGACCCCGGCCGCGGCGGGCTGGCAGGCCCCCGGCGTCGACCAGTACGCGGCCGCCCAGCAGCAGGGCGGGCAGCAGCAGGGGCAGTACGCCGAGGTGTACGCCGGCGGCTACGACCCGGCCGGCCAGGGCGACCCGTACGGTGCCCAGTGGGGGAACCAGCAGCAGGGCGCCGCGGACGGCTACCCGCAGCAGCAGCCGGACTACGCGGCCCAGCAGCAGCACGGGGACTACGGCTATCCGCACCAGCAGCAGCCGGGTTACGGCGCGCAGCAGTACGACGCCTACACCTACCCGCAGCAGCCCGCCGCCCCGCCTGCCGTGCCGCAACAGCAACAGCAGCAGCAGCCGGGCCTGGACGAGACCAGCTTCTTCGACACCAGCATGATCGACATGACCCGGCTCCGGGAGCTGGGCGGCCGCTGAGCCGGCCCCGCGCGGGCCCGGCGCAAGCTCCTGACGGGAGCGAAGTTGGGCCTGGCGGGAGACTCCGGTAGGCTGACCACTCCGGCCTTTTCGTGTCGGACTGTCGGCTTGCCCGCGCACCGCTGGTGCGGAGGCGCCGCGATCGAAGATTCCCCATGGAAGTCAGGACACCTTGAACCGCCTCGACCACCGCGACCCCCTCGTGTTCGACACGCACGAGCTGGGACGTCGCCCGGGCTCGCTGCGCAAGGTGTCCCGCACTCTGGAGGCCCCCGCGGGCCTGGGGATCATCGACGTGATCGGCGTCCCCGAGAAGAGCGAGCTCCGGCTGGAGCTCCGCCTGGAGTCCGTGGTCGAGGGCGTGCTGGTCACCGGCACCGCCGAGGCCCAGGTCGAGGGCGAGTGCGCCCGGTGCCTGGAGCCCGTCGAGGACGACCTCGACGTCGACTTCCAGGAGCTGTACTACTACCCGGAGTCCGACGAGCGTCACCGCGCCCGGACCGCCGGGGCCGAGGACCTCGACGAGGACTCGGAAGAAGATACTTACCGTCTGGAGGGCGACTTCTTCGACCTCCAGCCGGTGCTGCGTGACGCGGTGGTGCTCGCACTGCCGCTGCAGCCGGTGTGCCAGGAAGACTGCCTGGGCCTGTGCTCCGAATGCGGAGCGCGCCTGAGCGACGACCCGACGCACCACCACGACGCCGCCGACCCCCGGTGGGCGGCTCTGCAGGGACTCTCCGCCGCCCCCGGCGACGAGGGTGACGGGATCAAGAACAGCGACACCCGTGAGGGTCTCGCCGAGAACCAGGAGAAGTAGCCGTGGCTGTTCCGAAGCGGAAGATGTCGCGCAGCAACACGCGCCACCGTCGGTCCAACTGGAAGGCCGTTGTTCCGGCCCTCGTGGCGTGCGACCGCTGCCACGAGCCGAAGCTGGGTCACATCGCGTGCCCGAGCTGCGGCACGTACAACCGTCGCCAGGTCCTCTCGGTCTGATCGGCGGGGTGCACGGATCGATGTCGGACGGTAACTCCACCCGCAAGGCGTCCTCCGCCCCGAAGGGTTCCTCTTTGGGCGGTGGCAGGGCCGGTGGGCCGGCTTCGACCGAATACGACGTCCTGGAAGGGCGCCTCGGGTACACACTCGAGCGCGCCCTTCTGGTGCGTGCCCTGACCCACCGCTCGTACGCGTACGAGAACGGGGGCCTGCCCACCAACGAGCGCCTGGAGTTCCTCGGCGACTCGGTGCTGGGCCTCGTGGTGACCGACACCCTCTACCGCGTCCACCCGGACGTGCCGGAGGGCACGCTCGCCAAGCTGCGCGCCGCGGTGGTGAACTCCCGCGCGCTCGCGGACGTCGGCCGGGGCCTGGAACTCGGCACGTTCATCCGGCTCGGCAAGGGCGAGGAGGGCACCGGCGGCCGCGACAAGTCGTCGATCCTCGCCGACACGGTCGAGGCCGTGATCGGAGCCGTCTACCTGGACCAGGGTCTGGACGCGGCCACCGAGTTCGTCCACCGGCTGTTCGACCCGCTGATCGAGGAGTCCTCCCAGCTGGGCGCAGGCCTGGACTGGAAGACCAGCCTCCAGGAGCTCACCGCCTCGGTGGGCATCGGGGTGCCCGAGTACGTGGTCATGGAGTCCGGTCCGGACCACGAGAAGACCTTCACCGCGGCGGCCCGGGTGGCCGGCGAGGACTTCGGCAGCGGCGTCGGCCGTTCGAAGAAGGAGGCCGAGCAGAAGGCCGCCGAGAGCGCCTGGCGGGCGATCAAGGAGAAGTACGCCGACCGGCTGCCCGCCGGGGCGTGAGGGAGCAGTAGCCTTCCTCCTGCTGATCCCTTCCGCAGGAGGCCTGTTCCCGTGCCCGAACTTCCCGAGGTCGAGGTCGTCCGTCGCGGTCTGGCGAACTGGGTCGCCGGGCGGACCGTCGCCGACGTCCAGGTGCTGCACCCGCGCGCGGTGCGCCGCCAGCCCGCCGGCGCCGCCGACTTCACCGCCCGGCTGACCGGCACCACCCTCGGCACCGCGCAGCGGCGCGGCAAGTACCTGTGGGTGCCGCTGGCGGGGTCCGGCGCGGGCTTCTCGCTGATCGGCCACCTCGGCATGAGCGGCCAACTCCTCGTCCAGGACCCGTCCGTACCCGACGAGACGCACCTGCGGGTGCGGCTGCGGTTCGCCGACGGCGGGCGCGAACTGCGCTTCGTCGACCAGCGGACCTTCGGCGCCCTCGCGGTCGAGGAGGCCGAGGACGGCGACCCGGAGGGCACGCCGCTCTCCATCGCGCACATCGCCCGCGACCCGCTCGACCCGCGCTTCGACGACGCCGCCTTCGCGGCCGCGCTGCGGGCCAAGCGCACCACCGTGAAGCGGGCGCTGCTCGACCAGACGCTGATCAGCGGGGTCGGCAACATCTACGCCGACGAGGCGCTCTGGCGCTCCCGGCTGCACTACGACCGCCCGACCGCGACGCTCACCCGCCCGCAGGCCGCCGAACTGCTGGCGAACGCCCGCGAGGTGATGACGGCGGCGCTCGCCGTCGGCGGTACCAGCTTCGACAGCCTGTACGTCAACGTGAACGGCGAGAGCGGCTACTTCTCCCGCGACCTCGACGCGTACGGCCGCGAGCACGAGCCCTGCCGCCGCTGCGGCACCCCGATCCGGCGGGCCGCCTGGATGAACCGCTCCAGCTACTTCTGCCCCCGCTGCCAGCGGGTGCCGCGGGTCCGCAGCGGGGGCTGACAGCAGGGGCAGGGAGCGGGGCCGGGGAGCTCAGTGCTTGGCGAGTTCCGGCTGGTCGGCGGCCGCCTCGCCGGGGGAGCCGTGGGTGTCCTGGCCGAAGTAGGCGACCCCGACCGCGGACACCACCGCGAGCAGGAAGCCGACCACGCCGAGCCAGCCCAGGCCGGACTTGGAGGAGTCGCCGAGCCAGAGCACGCCGATCGCGCCGGGCAGCACCGTCTCTCCGACCACCAGCGCTGCCGTCGCGCCGTTCACCGAGCCGATCTGCAGCGCCACGGTGTGCACGTACATGCCGCCGATGCCGCCGACCAGGATCGCGTACAGCGCCGGGTCGGAGAGCAGCTTGGCGAGGTCGAACGGGTCGATGCCGTTCAGGATGCGCACGCCGACGCCCAGCGCGCCGAAGCCCAGGCCGGAGAGCAGACCGGCGACGATCGCGCCCTTGGATCCCATCCGCCGCACCAGCAGGCCGCCGCCGACCAGCAGCACGGTGGTGACCAGCAGCAGGCCCCAGTGGAAGGCCATCGACGCGTGGTGGCCGCCCTCCGGGCCGGCCGAGACGGCCAGCAGCACCAGCGCCGAGCAGAGCACGCCGATCGAGGCCCACTCCAGCTGCTTGAGCCGGATGCCGAGCAGCTTGATGCTCAGCACCGCGGTGATCACCAGGTTGGCGCTGATGATGGTCTGCGAGAGGAACAGCGGCAGCAGCCGCGCGGCCAGCGCGCCCAGCCCGAAGCCGATCAGGTCGAGCACCGTGCCGACGATGAACTCCCAGGTGACGGCAGCCTTCGCGGTGGAGGACAGGCTCGGCCCGCCGTGCTCGGTGGTGGCGCCGGAGGCGCCCTTGGCGGCCTCCTCGCGCGCGGAGCGGCGGGATCCGACGGCCTGGAGGACTGAGCCGGTGCCGTAGCAGGCGGATGCCGCCACGGCGGTGACGAGGCCGATGATCACCGGGTGCTCCGATCGGGAGATGGGTCAAGAACAGGTAATGGGACCAGCGGTCCGGGACCACTATGCCCGTCCGCGCGGTACGGTCGGCGCACCGCCCGGAACACCCTGGGCCCGCCGGGACGTACGTCCGGGCGCCGGCCGCGGTTCCCGCGCACCGCCCGCATCAGGGGCGAGTGGGGGAAACATCATCCCCGAGGAGGGGCGCGGCCCCGGCGGTCGGCGGGGAATCTTGTCACTACCAGTATGCGAAGGGTATGCCGTGCCTTGACGCCCGTCAGGGTAGCGTCGAGGGCATGAGAACCCTTGCACGACGTTCCCGGGGCGCCGGGCCGCTTGCCCTGGTGGCGGCGCTGCTGGGGCTGCTGCTCCTGCTCGCACCGACGGCCTCGGCCGCGGGCGGGCTGGACGACGCGGCCTCCACCCTGAAGCAGGGCCGGGTCTACGTCGACCCGGCGATGACCAGCCGATTCAGCCAGAGCCAGGCCGACGCCCTGACCGAGAAGATCAAGAAGGCCGACAAGCCGATCTTCGTCGCGGTCGTCCCGGCCAGCGCCCCCTACGGCGAGCGGACCGTCTTCAACGACCTGCGCACCAAGGTCGGCATCGACGGTGCCTACGCGATCTGGCGCGGTGACCAGTTCGCGGCCAAGGCCGACCGCGGCGCGATGTCGCAGGGCAGCGCCGAGCGGATCGCCGGCGCCGCCTTCCGCTCCCACAACGGCGACATCGACGCCACCCTGAACGAGTTCGTCGACAGCGCCGCCCCGCAGGCCAAGGGCACCGGGGTGAACCACAGCACCTCGATCGCCTGGGTGGTCATCCCGGTCGTGCTGCTCGCGCTGGCCGGTGCCGGCGTCTTCCTCCTCTTCCGCCGCGCCAAGGCGCGCAAGGAGGAGCAGGCCCGGGCCGAGCTGGAGCAGCTGCGCCGGGTGGTCGACGAGGACATCACCGCCTTCGGCGAGGAACTGGACCGGCTCGACTTCAACCCGGCCGCGACCGACGCCGACGACACCCAGCGCACCGACTACACCCACGCCCTGGACTCGTACGAGAAGGCCAAGCGGCTGATGGACGAGGCCAAGCGGCCGGACGACGTCAAGCCGGTCACCGAGGCGCTGGAGGACGGCCGGTTCGCGCTGGCCACCCTGGCCGCCCGGCGGGAGAAGCGCCCGGTGCCCGAGCGCAGGCCCCCGTGCTTCTTCGACCCGCGCCACGGCCCCTCGGTCAAGGACGTCGACTGGGCCCCGGCCGACGGCGCCGCCCGCACCGTCCCGGTCTGCCGGTCCGACGCGGACCGGCTGGCCGCCGGCCTCGACCCGGCCATCCGCACCGTCGAGACCGAGCACGGCCCGCAGCCGTACTGGAACGCCGGCCCGGCCTACGCCCCCTGGGCGGGCGGCTACTTCGGCGGATTCGGCGGCGGCCTGCTGCCGGGCCTGCTGGTCGGCACCATGCTCGGCTCGATGATCAGCAGCCCGGCCTACGCCGCGGCGCCGATGATGGACCAGGGCTACCAGGACCAGCACGAGGGCGGCGACTTCACCGGCGCCGACTTCAACTCCTCCGACTTCAGCGGTGGCTTCGGCGACGGCGGCGGCTTCGGTGGCGGGGACTTCGGTGGCGGCGGCGACTTCGGCGGCGGCGACTGGTGACCCGCTGAGCCCCACCGCGACACCCCTGCGGCCCCGCCGGACTTCCTCCGGCGGGGCCGCTCCGCGTGGTCGACGGCCCCGTGGAGCTGTGACCGCCGGACACGCCTTAGGCTCGGGGCATGCACGGTCGCGACGCCCACAGTGAGGAACCGGTCCGGGTGACCGCCTGGGTCCGGGGGAAGGTCCAGCAGGTCGGGTTCCGCTGGTGGACCAGGGCACGGGCGCTGGAGACCGGCCTGACCGGCTACGCGAGCAACCTCGGGGACGGCCGGGTGCAGGTGGTCGCCGAGGGACTGGCCGCCGACTGCGAACTGCTGCTGGACCTGCTGCGCGGCCCGGGAACCCCGGGCGAGGTCAGTGGCGTCACCGAGATCTGGACGGCCGTGGGCCCCGGCTACGAGGGCTTCGAGATCCGCTGAGCCCGGCCACACCCGCGCGGGCCGGAACTGATCGGCAACTGCCGGTGTCATGCGGTTGCCATTCGGGCAGACTCGTGGTTGACTCCGCATCGAACGATGATCCACGAGCAGCTGGTGGACCCGGCCCGAGGCCCCCAGGCGTGACGACACCGCCAGGCAGGTGACAGGGTCGCGGTAGCGTGCGGTGATCGTGTTGACCCTTTCCGTCTTTGGTGAGACGCTGGAAACCCGCGCACACGACCGCGTTTTCCCGGCAGGCGTCTGCCCTCGTGAGCCCAGCTCACGATGGTTGTGCCGTAAGTGCCCAGCCAGCACTACCGGTGACGCGCCGCGCGTGCGTCCCCCTTCCCCCTTCCCCCTAGACCTGTACCGTTCCGGTTCGGTCACTCAGCGTGGAGGACCATTCATCATGGCAAAGGCGCTTCTCGGGTACGTCGGCGGCCCCGACCCGCGAATGCTCTCCGAGATGCGACGGCTTCAGCAGCGCGTCCAGGACCTTGAATCCGAGCTCCTTCGGATGCAGGCCGAGAACGACGCGCTCGCCGCTGTCGCTGACGGGCACTCGCTGCTCAACAGCATCGATCTGGATCAGCGGGAGCCGGCTCTCACCTGAGTCCCGCCCGGTCCTCGCAGATCGACGCCGCTGTGCACTGAGCCGCTCCGAAAGGGACGCAGCTTGCAAGGGACGCCCGGTTGTGGCGTCCCTTCGTCGTGTCCGGGCCCGGGACGCACGGCCCGCCGGGGATACAGTCGCCGTTGACGACAGGCCCCGGGCCCTGGCGAGCGACGAGGAGACCGGCCGCGTGCACCTGAAGAGTCTGACGCTGCGCGGGTTCAAGTCCTTCGCCTCCAGCACCACCCTGCGCTTCGAGCCCGGCATCACCTGCGTGGTCGGCCCGAACGGCTCCGGCAAGTCGAACGTCGTCGACGCGCTGTCCTGGGTGATGGGGGAGCAGGGCGCCAAGTCGCTGCGCGGCGGCAAGATGGAGGACGTCATCTTCGCCGGGACCAGCGGGCGCGCCCCGCTCGGCCGGGCCGAGGTCAGCCTCACCATCGACAACGCCGACGGCGCCCTGCCGATCGACTACACCGAGGTGACCATCACCCGGACCATGTTCCGCAACGGCGGCAGCGAGTACGCGCTCAACGGCGAGACCTGCCGCCTGCTGGACATCCAGGAGCTCCTCTCCGACTCCGGCATCGGCCGCGAGATGCACGTCATCGTCGGCCAGGGCCAGCTGGACTCCGTCCTGCACGCCGACCCGATGGGCCGCCGCGCCTTCATCGAGGAGGCGGCCGGCGTCCTCAAGCACCGCAAGCGCAAGGAGAAGGCGCTGCGGAAACTGGACGCGATGCAGGTCAACCTCAACCGCGTCCAGGACCTGGTGGCCGAACTGCGCCGCCAGCTCGGACCGCTCGGCCGGCAGGCCAGAATCGCCCGCCGCGCCGCCGGCATCCAGGCCGACCTGCGCGACGCCCGGCTGCGGCTGCTCGCCGACGACCTGCTGGCCCTCCGGCAGGCCGTCGAGGCCGAGATCGCCGACGAGCTGGCACTGCGGCTGCGCCGCACCACCGTCGAGCAGGAACTGGCCGGTGTCGTCCAGCGCGAGGCCGTGCTGGAGGCGCAGGTCCAGCAACTCGGCCCGAGCCTGGAGGCCGCCCGGCAGACCTGGTACCGGCTCTCCGCCCTAGCCGAGCGCACCCGCGGCACCATCGGACTGGCCGAGGCCCGCGCCCGGCACGCCGCCGCGGGCGGGCAGGCCGAGGAGCGGCGTGGCCGCGATCCCGAGGAACTGGAACGGGAGGCCGCGCGGGTCCGCGAGGACGAGGCCGCGCTGGCCGAGGCGCTGGAGGAGGCGCAGTACGCGCTGGCCGAGGCGGTCGAACGCAGGAGTGAACTGGAGCGCGGGCTGGCCACCGAGGAGCGTCGCCTGCGGGACGCCGCCCGGGCCATCGCGGACCGCCGGGAGGGCCTGGCCCGGTTGCAGGGGCAGGCCGCCGCCGCCCGCTCCAAGGCGGCCTGCGCCGAAGCGGAGATCGGCCGGCTGACCGAGGCCGGCGGCGAGGCGCTGCTGCGGGCCGAGGCCGCCCAGGCCGAGTACGAGGAGCTCCAGCGGCAGGTCGGCGGCCCCGCCGGGGACGACGAGCAGGCCGAGGCCGCCCACCAGGAGGCCCGGGAGCGGCTCGCCGCCCTCGAGCGCGACCTCGCCGCCGCCCGGGAGGCGGCCGGCGCCGCCGAGCGCGAACGGGCCGGACTCACCGCGCGGCACGAGGCGCTCTCCCTCGGACTGCGCCGCAAGGACGGCACCGGCGCCCTGCTCGACGCGGGGGAGCGGCTGAGCGGACTGCGCGGCCCCGCGGCCGCGCTGCTGCGGATCGCCCCCGGGTACGAGGTGCCGGTGGCGGCGGCGCTCGGCGCGGCCGCCGACGCGGTCGCCGTCGACTCGCCCGGCACCGCCGCCGAGGCGCTGCGGCTGCTGCGCGCCGAGGACGCCGGCCGGGCCGCGCTGCTGATCGAGGGTGCCGGCCGGGCCGCGCTGCCGATCGCGGGTGCCGGTGAACCGCTCGCCGGCGTCGGGGAGTTGCCGGACGGAGCCCGCTGGGCCGCCGAACTCGTCGACGGGCCGGCCGGGTTGGTCGGTGCCGCGCGGGGCCTGCTGGCCCGGGTGGCGGTCGTCGACACCCTCGACGAGGCGCTGCGGCTGGTCGCCGACCACCCCGGGCTGACCGCCGTCACCGCCGCCGGGGACCGGCTCGGCGCCGACTTCGCGCAGGGCGGCTCCGACGGTGTACCGAGCCTGCTGGAGATTCGGGCGGCGGTCGAGGAGGCCGCCCGGGAGATCGCCGAACTCACCCTCCGTTGCGCCGAGTCGGCCCTGCACCTGGCCGAACTCGCCGAGCAGCGACGGGAGTCGGCCGCCTTCGTGGATCAACTCGCCGAGCAGCGGCGGCGGCAGGAGAAGGAGCGCGCCCAGGTGGCGGGCGCGCTCGGCCGCCTCGGTGGGCAGGCTAGGGCCGCCGCCGGCGAGGCCGAGCGGCTGTCCGCCGCCGCCGCGCGGGCCGACCAAGGCCTGGTCGAACTCCTCGCCACCGCAGAGGAGTTGGCCGAACGCCTGGCAGCGGCCGAGGACTCGGAGGAAGCCGGGGAGGCCGAGCCGGACACCGCCGAGCAGCAGCGGCTGGCCGAGGCCGCCACCGGCTCCCGGCAGGCCGAGCTGGAGGCCAGGCTCGCGGTGCGCACCCACGAGGAGCGGGTCCGCGCGCTCGCCGGCCGGGCGGACCAGCTGGACCGGGCCGCCCGCGCCGAGCGCGAGACGCGCGCTCGGGCCGCCGAGCGCCGCCGACGCGCCGAGCACGACGCCGGGGTGGCGAACGCCGTCGCGGCGGGCGCCCGGCAGCTGCTGGCCTGCCTGGAGGTGTCGCTGTCCCGCGCGGACGCCGGGCGGGCGGCGGTCGAGCAGGCGCGCGCCGAGCGCGAGACCGAACTGCGGGCGCACCGCGAGCGCGGCCGCGGCCTCAAGGAGGAACTGGACAAAATGGTCGACGCCGGCCACCGGGACGAGGTGCTGCGGGCCGAGAAGCGGCTGCGGATCGAGCAGTTGGAGGCCCGGGCGCTGGAGGAGTTCGGCATCGACGGCGGCGAACTGCTCGCCACCTACGGGCCGGACCAGCCCGTCCCGCCGTCGACCCCGGAAGAAGGAGGGGAACCGGGCGAGCCGCGCCCGTACGACCGGGCCGAGCAGGAGAAGCGACTCAGGGCGGCCGAGAAGGCGTACCAGCAACTGGGCAAGGTCAACCCGCTGGCGCTGGAGGAGTTCGCGGCGCTGGAGGAGCGCCACCAGTTCCTCGGGGAACAACTGGACGACCTCAAGCGCAGCCGGCGCGACCTGTTGGACATCGTCCGGGAGGTGGACGAGCGGGTCGAGCAGCTGTTCGCCTCGGCGTACCACGACACCGCCGCCCAGTTCGAGGGCGTCTTCGCCCGGCTGTTCCCCGGCGGCGAGGGGCGGCTGGTGCTGACCGACCCCGACCACATGCTCACCACCGGCGTCGAGGTGGAGGCCCGCCCACCGGGCAAGAAGGTCAAGCGGCTGTCGCTGCTGTCCGGCGGCGAGCGCTCGCTGACCGCGGTGGCACTGCTGGTGGCGATCTTCAAGGCCAGGCCCAGCCCGTTCTACGTGATGGACGAGGTGGAGGCGGCGCTCGACGAGACCAACCTGCGCCGGCTGGTCGGGATCATGGAGGAGCTGCGGGAGAGCTCCCAGCTGATCGTGATCACCCACCAGAAGCTGACCATGGAGTCCGCGGACGCCCTCTACGGCGTGACCATGAAGGGCGACGGCATCTCACAGGTGATCAGCCAGCGGCTGCGCGTCGGGGCACCTCCCGGCCGCCGGTCCGGAGGAGGACACCGGGAGCGGCCGGAGGCCGTCCGTACCGCATCGGCGTAGGGCGGCTGCGGTCCATCCGGGCTCCGGTCGCGGATACTGGAGCAGTTATGGAATACGTGATCCTTGCCGTAGTCATCGCCGTGGTCGCCATCGGCGCGATCGCCGGCCTCGTCGTTTCCGGCAGACGACGCCAGCAACTGCCCCCGAAGTCGCAGTCGCCGGTCATCACGGCGCCGCCGACCACCCCGCAGGAGCCCCAGGTCGGCGAGGAGGCCGCGCCGCCGACCGAGGAGCCCCGCCGCACCGTCGAGGAGGTGCAGCTCCCCGAGGCCGAGGCTCCGACCGAAGCCTCGACCGGAGCCCCGGCCACGGCCCCGACCGAGGTCGAGGTCGAGGCCGCCGAGGCCGAGACGGCACCCGCCGTCGAGGTCCCCGAGCCCACCGCGGGCCGGCTGGTCCGGCTGCGCTCCCGGCTCTCCCGCTCGCAGAACTCGCTCGGCAAGGGCCTGCTCTCGCTGCTCTCCCGCGAGCACCTGGACGAGGACACCTGGGAGGAGATCGAGGAGACCCTGCTGACCGCCGACGTCGGCGTGGCCCCCACCCAGGAGCTGGTCGAGCGGCTGCGCACCCGGGTGAAGGTGCTCGGCACCCGGACGCCCGACGAACTGCGCGCGCTGCTGCGCGAGGAGCTCGTCGAGCTGATCGGCAAGGACGCCGACCGCACCGTCCGCTCCACCAAGCACGCGGAGGGGCCGGCCGTGGTCCTGGTGGTCGGCGTCAACGGCGTCGGCAAGACCACCACCACCGGCAAGCTCGCCCGCGTCCTGGTCGCCGACGGCCGCAAGGTGGTGCTCGGCGCCGCCGACACCTTCCGGGCCGCCGCCGCCGACCAGCTGCAGACCTGGGGCGAGCGGGTCGGTGCGCGCACCGTGCGCGGACCGGAGGGCGGTGACCCGGCCTCGATCGCGTTCGACGCGGTCAAGGAGGGCATCGCCGAGGGCGCCGACACCGTGCTGGTGGACACCGCCGGCCGACTGCACACCAAGACCGGCCTGATGGACGAGCTGGGCAAGGTCAAGCGGGTCGTCGAGAAACACGGCCCGGTGGACGAGGTGCTGCTGGTGCTGGACGCCACCACCGGCCAGAACGGCCTGATCCAGGCCCGGGTGTTCGCCGAGGTGGTCGACATCACCGGCATCGTGCTGACCAAGCTGGACGGCACCGCCAAGGGCGGCATCGTGGTCGCGGTCCAGCGCGACCTGGGCGTGCCGGTCAAGCTGGTCGGCCTGGGCGAGGGTGCGGACGACCTGGCGCCGTTCGAGCCGGGCGCGTTCGTGGACGCGCTGATCGGGGACTGAGGCCCCGTACGCACGAAGGGTCCGCTCCGCGAGGGGCGGGCCCTTTCGCGTTGCCGCCCGGGACCGGAGGAGCGTGCCGGGGCGGAGGAGCGCGCCGAGCTGGAGGGGCGCACGCCGAGGCGCGTGGGGCGGGTGGGGCGCGCTGAGGCCTACGAGGCGAGCCAGGCGGGTTCGGCGGTGCGCTCGCGGCCGCGGTGGCAGGCGTAGGCGAGGGTGCCGAGCAGCAGCCGGGCCTCGGGCGGGCAGCCGGCGTTGTCGCGGGTGGGGCGGCGCAGCCAGCGGACCGGGCCGAGCGCGCCGAGCACGGTGGGCGGGGCGGCGACGTAGCTGCCCTCGCCGTGGCAGGTGAGGTCGAGCGCGGCGTCGTCCCAGCCCATCCGGTAGAGCAGGTCGGGCAGCCGGCGGGCGGCGCCGGCGGCGACCAGGAACTGCAGCCGGCCGGTGGGCGCGGCGAGCACCGGGCCGACCTGGGTGCCCATCCGCTCCAGCCGGACCAGCGCCTGCAGTCCGGCCTGCTCGGGAACGTCCAGGACGTCGAAGGCGCGGCCGGTGGGGAACAGCACCGAGCCCCCGGCGCGCGCCTCCCGGGACCGGTCCTCGCCGCCGGGTACGGGATGCAGGCCGGGCGCGGCGCAGCGGTCGGAGCCGCAGGGACAGCGGGTCGGGGCGGTGGCGGAGCCGGCCGGGGCGCCGGTGGCGACCGTCCAGCCCCAGCGGCCGGTGTACTCCGCGGCGGCTTGGGACGCGGTGACCTTGGTGCGGCGGCGCGCGCCCAGCGGCGTCAACCGCAGGTGTCCCAGTCGAAGTTCGCCGAACAGGTTGTCCATGCCTCCCCCAACAGGTTCCCGTCGCCGATGGTTACGGGATGGTGACTGTGTGTTGATTGTCCGTTGCGTGGTGCGTTGTGCGGTGGCGGCGTGCAGCGCCCGGTGTGCGCCTGTCGTGGTGGTGCGCCTCGAGCGCCGCCTTGTGGCTGGCGGCACCGATGCCGGATCGTGGGGTGGGCGAGGCGGCCGCCGATCAGGGTGGGCGGCGAACTCGCCTGTGACTGCGGTGGGTTGCCGGGGCTGCCGGGTTTCGCCGGTGGCCTTGGCGGCCCGCATATGCCGGGCCGTCGGACCTACCTAGTGAAGCGCGTGGGCCGTGGCTTCGGTTCACTCGTGGGGGTGGCGAAAGGTGGCGTTTCGCCAGGGCCGCTCCCGTGGGCGCCGCGCGGGGCATTACGTTCAGCACACGGACGTCTTCGTGGAATCGACTCCGGTCCGACAGGGCGCGGGAGTTGGGAACCTGACGGTCCGTCCGTAACGATGGCACACCAGTGCGAGAGCGTGGTACGGCAACACCTCAGGCACGGCACGTCTGGCAAGGGCCCGAAACCGTCGGGCGTCACGATCGGGGCCCCGAGGGGGCCGGGCGGGATGGGGACGTTCCCATGGCAGAGAAGCAACCCAACGAGAAGCTGACCACCTGGTTCGCCCGCAGCGGCTGGTCCAAGGGCGAGCTGGCCCGCCAGGTCAACCGCCGGGCCCGGCAGATCGGCGCCCACCACGTGTCCACCGACACCTCGCGGGTGCGCCGCTGGCTCGACGGCGAACAGCCCCGCGAGCCGATTCCCAAGATCATGTCGGAGCTCTTCTCCGAGCGCTTCGGCTCGGTGGTCTCGATCGAGGACCTCGGCCTGCGCGCCGCGATCCCGGTCTCCACCGTGGGCGGCGGCGTCGACCTGCCGTGGAGCGCGCCGCAGACCGTCCAGCTGATCAGCGACTACTCCCGCAGCGACCTGATGCTCAACCGCCGGGGCTTCCTCGGCACCTCGCTCGCGCTGACCGCCGGCGCAGCGCTGATCGAGCCGATGCAGCGCTGGCTCACCCCCGGCCCGACCGGCGCCCCCACCCCGATCCTCGCCGCGGCCAACGGCGGCGACCCGTTCACCGGCCGGCTGTCCGAGCCCGAGCTCGAACTGCTGGAGCAGACCACGGTCATGTTCCGGCAGTGGGACGCGCAGAACGGCGGCGGGCTGCGCCGCAAGGCCGTCGTCGGCCAGCTCCACGAGGTCACCGACCTGCTCCAGGAGACGTACAACGAGAACACCACCCGGCGGCTGTTCCGGCTCACCGCCGAACTCGCCCACCTGGCCGGGTGGATGTCGTACGACGTCGGGATGCACCCGAGTGCGCAGAAGTACTACGTGCTGGCCCTGCACGCCGCCAAGGAGGCCGGGGACCGCCCGTTCGGCGCACTCATCCTCACCGACATGAGCCGCCAGATGATCCACCTCAACCGGGGCGAGGACGCCCTGGAGCTGATCCACCTGGCGCAGTACGGCAGCCGGGACACCGCCAGTGCGCGCCAGCAGTCCCTGCTGTACGCGATGGAGGCGCGCGCCTACGCCACCATCGGCGAGGTGAACCGCTGCGCCCGGGCCGTCCGGCTGGCCGAGGACACCTTCACCGACATCCGCGAGGGGGAGGCGGAGCCGGACTGGCTGAAGTTCTTCTCGCCGGCCGAGCTGAACGCCGAGAACGCGCACTCCTTCCGCGACCTCGCGTACCACTCCGACAACGCCCAGCTGTACGCCTCGATGTCCGCGCCGGTGATGGAGCGCGCGGTCGACCTGTTCCGCCAGGACGGCGACCACGTGCGCTCGTACGCCTTCAACCTGATCGGCATGGCCAGCGTCCACCTGCTGCAGCGGGAGGCCGAGCAGGCCGCGGTGATGGCCGAGCAGGCGGTGGACATCGCCACCAAGGTGCGCTCGGAGCGGCTGAACTCCCGGGTCCGCAAGACCACCGAGGCCGCGGCCGCCCGGTTCAAGGGCGTGGACGCGGTGAGCCGGCTCAAGGAGCGCGTCGTCCAGGACATCCCCGAGTACGTCTCGGTGGTCTGAGCACCCCGAGTCCGTGGGCCGCGGACCCGGCCCGAGGACCCCGCCGACCGTGACGGCCGCCGCCGCCACGGTCGGTGGCCGTCGTGCCACCGGCCGTCCCGTTCGGCGGCACGGTAACCCGTTCGGCCCTGCGGCACGGCCGTCGTTCACGCAGGTGTAACCCGGGCGTCGCACGCGTCACGGCCGCGAAACAACGAGCCGCACTGGCCGAAACCAGCCTTCGGCACTCTCCTCTTCATCGCCGACACCCCGGGTGGCACGGGACGGGTAATCCGGGTTTGGATCGGCTTCCACGCAGAGGAGACGCCGATGCCGGACGGCTTCAGCGCGGGCGACACCGCCTTCGTGCTCATCAGTGCGGCCCTGGTCATGGTGATGACCCCGGGCCTGGCCTTCTTCTACGGGGGCATGGTCAGGGCCAAGAGCACCCTGAACATGCTGGCGATGAGCTTCCTCTCGCTCGGCATCGTCAGCGTGCTCTGGGTCCTCTACGGGTACTCGCTCAGCTTCGGACCCGACTCCTTCGCCGGTCTGATCGGCAACCTGGACTTCCTCGGGATGCGCGGCATCGGCCTGAACGACCTCACCGGGACCATCCCGGTCACCGCGTTCGCCACCTTCCAGCTGATGTTCGCGATCATCACCCCGGCGCTGATCAGCGGCGCGATCGCGGACCGGGCCAAGTTCGGCGCCTGGGGCCTGTTCATCGCGCTCTGGGTGACCGTCGTCTACTTCCCGGTCGCGCACTGGGTGTTCTTCTTCGACGGCGGCCACGGCGGCTGGCTGGGCGACCGCAACGGCGTGATCGACTTCGCCGGCGGCACGGCCGTGCACATCAACGCGGGCGTGGCCGGCCTCGCGCTCTGCCTGGTGCTGGGCAAGCGGGTCGGCTTCAAGAAGGACCCGATGCGCCCGCACAGCCTGCCGCTGGTGATGCTCGGCTCCGGGCTGCTGTGGTTCGGCTGGTTCGGCTTCAACGCGGGCTCGGCGCTGGCCGCCAACGGCGTCGCCGCGATGGCGATGGTCAACACCCAGGTCGCCACCGGTGCGGCGCTGGTCGGCTGGCTGGTCTACGAGAAGCTCAGGCACGGCGCGTTCACCACGCTGGGCGCCGCCTCCGGCGCGGTGGCCGGCCTGGTCGCGATCACCCCGGCCTGCGGCTCGGTCAGCCCGCTGGGCGCGGTGGCGATCGGCCTGATCGCCGGCGCGGTCTGCGCCGCCGCGGTCAGCCTCAAGTACCGCCTCGGCTTCGACGACTCGCTCGACGTGGTCGGCGTGCACGCGGTGGGCGGCGCGATCGGCTCGCTGCTGATCGGCCTGTTCGCCACCGGCGGGGTCGGCCAGACCGCCAAGGGCCTGTTCTACGGCGGCGGGCCGGCGCAGCTCGGCAAGCAGGCGATGGGCGTGGCCGTGGTCGCGGCGTACTCCTTCGTCCTCTCCTGGCTGCTGGCGAAGGCGATCGACAGGACGGTCGGCTTCCGGGTCGCCGAGGAGGTCGAGGTGGCCGGTATCGACCAGGCCGAACACGCCGAGTCCGCCTACGATTTCAGCGCGGTGGGCGCGGGCCTGGCGCGGGCCCTGCCGGGCCTGGTCGGTGCCGCGGCGGCCGCGAGGTCCGCGGAGAAGCCCGCCACCGGGAAGACCGCCGCCAAGGCCGCTGGGAAGGCCGCCGACAAGACCACCGCCGAGCCCGCCGAGAAGACCGAGGTCGACGCCCGATGAAGCTCATCACCGCCGTGATCAAGCCGTACCGCCTGGACGAGGTGAAGGCCGCCCTACAGGCCTTCGGGGTGCACGGCCTGACCGTCACCGAGGCCAGCGGCTACGGCCGCCAGCGCGGCCACACCGAGGTCTACCGGGGCGCCGAGTACACCGTGGACCTGGTCCCCAAGGTCAGGATCGAGGTGCTGGTCGAGGACGAGGACGCCGACGAGCTGATCGAGGTCCTGGTGAAGGCCGCCCGGACCGGCAAGATCGGCGACGGCAAGGTCTGGAGCGTCCCGGTCGACACCGCCGTCCGGGTCCGCACCGGCGAGCGCGGGCCGGACGCCCTCTGAGGGACCTTCGCCGAGGGCCCTTCGTCGAGAGACCTTCGCCGAGGGCCCTGAACCGTAGGACGCGCCGCAGGCGGGCCCGCCGCCCCCGAGGGGTCGCGGGTCCGCCGACGGCGCATCGGCGCCGGGCCGCCCGCAGGCCGCCCGCGGACCTCCCCGCGGCCGCCCGCAGGCCGTCCGGCGCCGCCCGCTCAACCGCACGACGGACGGGACCACGCCATGACCACCGAGACCAGCCCTCCCGACTACGGCGCCGCCCGGGCCGCGCTGCTCGTCGGCCCCGGCCCGGCCGGGCGGCCCCGCCGCGCGGCTCTCGCCCGGCTCACCGACGACTGGCTGGCAGGTCTGCTCGCGGCCGCCGGCGGCCCGCCCGGCGTCGCGCTGGTCGCGGTCGGCGGCTACGGGCGCGGCGAGCTGTCCCCGCGCAGCGACCTCGACGTCCTGCTGCTGCACGACGGCCGGCTCGACCCCGACCTGTCCGAGCGGATCTGGTACCCGGTCTGGGACGCGGGCGCCGCGCTCGACCACTCGGTGCGCACCGTCGCCGAGGCCCGGTCCGTCGCCGCCGCCGACCTCAAGGCCCAGCTCGGCCTGCTGGACGCCCGCCACCTCGCCGGGGACCAGGCGCTCACCGCCGCCCTGCGCTCCGCCGTGCTCACCGACTGGCGCGCGAGCGCCCCCGCGCGACTGCCGGAGCTGCGCGACCTCGGGCGGGAGCGGGCCGAGCGGCACGGCGAGCTGTCGTTCCTGCTGGAGCCCGACCTCAAGGAGGCCCGCGGCGGCCTGCGCGACGCCGTCGCGCTCAACGCCGTCGCCGCGACCTGGCTCGCCGACGCCCCCCGGGACGGCCTGGACGCCGCCGCGCTGCGGCTCGCCGACGTCCGCGACGCGCTGCACCTGGCCACCGGCCGGGCCACCGAGCGGCTCGGCCTCCAGGACCAGGACCAGGTCGCCGAACGGCTCGGCGTGCTGGACGCCGACACCCTGCTGCGCCAGGTCTACGAGGCCGCCCGCACCATCGCCTACGCGAGTGACGTCACCTGGCGGGCGGTGGACCGGGTGCTTGCCGCCCGGTCCGGCCGGGGCCGCCGGGCCGCCCGGCCGGCCTTCCCGTTCACCGGCGCCGGGCGCGGCGCGGGCGCGGTGGCCCGGGGCACGGTCGCGCGCCGGCCGCTCGCCGAGGGCGTGGTCGAGCAGGACGGCGAGGCGGTGCTCGCCCAGGGCGCCCGCCCGGCCGCCGACCCGGTGCTGCCGCTGCGCGCCGCGGCCGCCGCCGCGCAGAACGGGCTCACCGTCTCGTACGCGACGGTGCGCCGGCTGGCCGCCGAGTGCCGCCCGCTGCCGGTGCCCTGGCCGGACGAGGCGCGCGAGCAGCTGGTCACCCTGCTGGGCGCGGGCGAGGCGGCCGTCCCGGTGTGGGAGGCGCTGGAGGCGGAGGGACTGGTCACCCGGCTGCTGCCGGACTGGGAGCGGGTGCGCTGCCGTCCGCAGCGCAACGCCGTGCACCGCTGGACGGTCGACCGGCACCTGGTGGAGACGGCGGTGCGGGCCGCGGCGATGACCCGCCGGGTGGCCCGGCCGGACCTCCTGCTGGTCGCCGCGCTGCTGCACGACATCGGCAAGGGCTGGCCCGGCGACCACAGCGAGGCCGGCGAGGTCATCGTCCGTGACGTCGCCGCCCGGATGGGCTTCGGCCCCGAGGACACCGAGACCCTGGCGGTGCTGGTCCGCCACCACCTGACCCTGGTCGACACCGCGACCCGACGGGACCCGGACGACCCGGCCACCGTCGAGGCGATCACCAAGGTGGTCGGCACCGCGGCACAACTGGAGCTGCTGCACGTGCTCACCGAGGCGGACGCGCTGGCCACCGGCCCGGCCGCGTGGAGCGGCTGGCGGGCCTCGCTGGTGGACGGCCTGGCGGCCCGGGTCGCCGCCCGGCTGGCCGGCGCCTACGCCGCGCCCGTGGAGGCCGCGCCGACCGCCGCGCAGGAGCGGCTCGCGGTGGAGGCCGCCCGGACCGGCGGGCCCGCCCTGTCGCTGCTGGCGCAGTCCGAGGGGGCGGACCCGGGCGCCGAGCCGATGGGCGTCGAGCTGACCCTGGCCGTCCCGGACCGGCCCGGACTGCTCGGCACCGTCGCCGGGGTGCTCGCGCTGCACCGGCTGGCCGTCCGCTCGGCCGGCCTGCGCGAGCTGGACCCGATCGGCGCCGGCCCGGTGCTGCTGCTGTCCTGGCGGGTGGCCGCCGAGTTCGGCGAGCTGCCGGAGGCCGCCCGGTTGCGGGCCGACCTGCGCCGGGCGCTGGACGGCTCGCTGGACGTCGCGCGCCGGCTGGCCGAGCGGGACGCCGCCGCCCCGCGCCGCCGGGGCATCCCCACCCCGCCGCCGGTGGTCGCGGTGGCGCCCGCGGTGGCCTCGGCGACCGCGACCGTCCTGGAGGTCCGCGCGCACGACGCCCCGGGGCTGCTGCACCGGATCGGCCGGGCGCTGGACGGGGCGGGCGTGCGGGTGCGGACGGCGCACGTCTCGACGCTGGGCGCGGAGGCCGTCGACTCCTTCTACCTGACCGACGGGGCGGGCCGGCCGCTCGCCGCCGGGCGGGCGGGGGAGGTGGCGGCGGCGGTCCGGGCGGTGCTGGGCTGAGTCGCGCCGGGGCCGTTCGGGGCTCGCCGGGGGTCGGTCCGCCGGGGTCCGCCGACGCCTGCCGAGGTCCGTTCCGAGGCCCGTTCCGAGGCCGTGGCAACCCGGGTGGAGACCATACCCGGGGCGGCCGGATACCCTGGTGGGCGACGACCGTACCGATACCGATGCCGCAGAGGACCCGCGACGACGTGTTCGACACTCTTTCCGATCGCCTCGCAGCGACGTTCAAGAACCTCCGGGGCAAGGGCCGCCTGAGCGAGGCGGACATCGACGCCACCGCCCGCGAGATCCGCATCGCGCTGCTGGAGGCGGACGTCGCGCTGCCGGTCGTGCGGGCCTTCATCAAGCAGGTCAAGGAGCGGGCGGCCGGCGCCGAGGTCTCGGGCGCGCTCAACCCCGCGCAGCAGATCATCAAGATCGTCAACGAGGAGCTCATCGCGATCCTCGGTGGCGAGACCCGCCGGGTCCGGTTCGCCAAGAGCGGCCCGACGGTGATCATGCTCGCCGGTCTGCAGGGTGCCGGTAAGACCACCCTCGCGGGCAAGCTCGGCCACTGGCTGAAGAGCCAGAAGCACACCCCGCTGCTGGTCGCCTGCGACCTCCAGCGGCCCAACGCCGTCAACCAGCTCCAGGTGGTCGCCGAGCGCGCCGGTGTGGCCTTCTACGGCCCGCAGCCGGGCAACGGCGTCGGCGACCCGGTGCAGGTGGCCAAGGACTCGATCGAGTACGCCAAGCAGAAGCAGTACGACGTCGTCGTCGTCGACACCGCCGGACGCCTGGGCATCGACGCCGAGCTGATGCAGCAGGCCGCGGACATCCGCGCCGCGGTCAACCCGGACGAGGTCCTGTTCGTCGTCGACGCGATGATCGGCCAGGACGCGGTCACCACCGCGCAGGCCTTCCTCGACGGCGTCGACTTCACCGGTGTCGTGCTCTCCAAGCTCGACGGCGACGCCCGCGGTGGTGCCGCCCTGTCGGTCGCGCACGTCACCGGCCGGCAGATCATGTTCGCCTCCAACGGCGAGAAGGTCGACGACTTCGACGCCTTCCACCCCGACCGGATGGCCTCGCGCATCCTCGGCATGGGTGACGTCCTCTCGCTGATCGAGAAGGCCGAGCAGACCTTCTCGCAGGAGGAGGCCGAGAAGATCGCCGCCAAGCTGCGCGGCGGTCCGAAGGCGTTCACCCTGGACGACTTCCTGTCGCAGCTGGAGCAGGTCCAGAAGATGGGCTCGATCTCCAAGCTGCTGGGGATGCTGCCCGGGATGGGCCAGATCCGCGACCAGATCAACAACATCGACGACAAGGACGTCAACCGGGTCGGCGCGATCATCAAGTCGATGACCCCGGCCGAGCGCGCCGAGCCGGAGCTGATCAACGGCTCCCGCCGGGCCCGCATCGCCAAGGGCTCGGGTGTCCAGGTCGGCGAGGTGAAGAACCTGGTCGAGCGGTTCTTCGACGCCCGCAAGATGATGTCCGCGATGGCCTCCGGCAAGGGCGTGCCCGGCATGCCGGGGATCCCGGGCATGGGCGGCGGCGCCAAGAAGTCCGGCAAGAAGGCCCCGCAGGCCAAGGGCAAGCGCAAGAGCGGCAACCCGCTCAAGCGGGCGCAGGAGGAGGCCGCGGCCGCCCAGCGCCGCGCGCTCGGCCCGGGCGGCGACCAGGACCCGGCCGGCGGCGGCGCGTTCGGCCTCGGCGCGGGCAAGGGCCCGGCCGACTTCGAGCTGCCCAAGGAGTTCAAGGACCTGCTGTAGACCGGTCCGTCGTTCGAGCGGCCCGCCGTCCGGGATCTTCCGGGCGGCGGGCCGCTCGCATGCCCGATGATGGTGGTGTGCGAGTGACGATCAGGGCCCCGCGGGCCGAGGACAAGGACGTGTACGCCGAGGCGGTCCGACGGTCCGCCGACCACATCGGGCGGTGGAACCCGGTCGAGCCGGACGGCCTGGCCGAACTGCTGGACCGCCAGGGGCCGGGCCTGCGCACCTTCCTGATCGTCGACCGGGACACCGGCGGGCTGGTCGGCAAGGTGAACGTCGCCAACATCGTGATGGGCCGGTTCTGCAACGGCGCGCTGGGCTACGACGCGTACCTGCCGTTCGCCGGCACCGGGCGGATGACGGAGGGGCTGCGGCTGGTCCTGGACCGCTGCTTCGCCCCGCAGTCGGCCGGCGGGCTGGGCCTGCACCGGCTGGAGATCAACGTGCAGCCGGACAACGAGCGGTCGGTCGCGATGGCCAAGCGGCTGGGCTTCCGGCACGAGGGCTTCACCCCCCGGATGCTGTTCCTCCAGGGCGACTGGCGGGACCACGAGCGGTTCGCGCTGACCGCCGAGGAGTGGCCGGGCGCCGAGGCGTAGCCACGGGTGGGGCGCCGAGGCCTCTGAGTCACGGGTGGGGGTCCGGGCGCAGGCACTGACGGGGCGGCGGGGATCAGGCACTGGCGGGGCCTCGTCGCGGCTGGTCAGGGGCGTGCTCGGCGCGGCGTTTCGGGTGGCTCGCCCGAGCCCGCGTCCGTATCGTCCGATGGGTGACCGAACCCGTGCCGCCGCGCCAGACCCCCGACCAGCCCTGGCGGTCCGAGGGCGCCCCGCCCCCGCCGCCGCCCCGCCGCCGGATGCCCGGCGGCTGGATGGGACTCGCCCTCACCGCGCTCGTGGTGTTCCTGATCTCCGACCTGCTGCTGTCCTTCTTCGGCAACGCCGGTGCCACCACGATCTCCTACACCGAGTTCAACAACCAGCTGAACAAGGGCAACATCACCAAGATCTACTCCAAGGGCGACGCGATCGAGGGCACCCTCAAGAGCGCCCAGCCCAAGCCGGACGGCGGCAAGGGCGACTACACCGACTTCGCCACCCAGCGGCCGTCCTTCGCCAACGACAACCTGTGGACCACGCTGCAGCAGCAGGGCGTCGAGGTCACCGCCACCTCCCCGGTGGTCCAGCAGCGCAGCTTCCTCGCCAACCTGCTGATCTCGCTGGCCCCCATGGTCCTGCTGATCCTGATCTGGGTGCTGCTCGCCCGCCGGATGGCCGGCGGGCTGGGCGCCGGCGCGCTCGGCCGCAAGGCCCCGCCCAAGCCGGTCACCGCTGACCAGGGCAAGCGCACCACCTTCGCCGACGTGGCCGGCATCGACGAGGTCGAGGCCGAACTCACCGAGGTGGTCGACTTCCTGAAGAACCCGCAGCAGTACCGCAGGCTCGGCGCCAAGATGCCGCGCGGCGTGCTGCTGAGCGGCCCGCCCGGGACGGGCAAGACCCTGCTCGCCCGGGCCGTCGCCGGCGAGGCGGACGTGCCGTTCTTCTCCGCCTCCGCCTCCGAGTTCATCGAGATGATCGTCGGCGTCGGCGCCAGCCGGGTCCGTGAACTGTTCGCCGAGGCCCGCAAGGTCGCCCCGGCGATCATCTTCATCGACGAGATCGACACCATCGGCCGCCAGCGCGGCGCGGGCGGCGGCATGGGCGGGCACGACGAGCGCGAGCAGACGCTCAACCAGATCCTCACCGAGATGGACGGCTTCACCGGCTCCGAGGGCGTCATCGTGATCGCCGCGACCAACCGCGCGGACGTGCTCGACCCGGCGCTGCTGCGCCCCGGCCGGTTCGACCGGCGGATCACCGTCAGCCCGCCGGACCGGGACGGCCGCGCCGCCATCCTGCGCATCCACACCCGGACCGTCCCGCTGGCCGGCGACGCCGACCTCACCCGGCTGGCCAAGGTCACCCCCGGGATGACCGGCGCCGAACTCGCCAACCTGGTCAACGAGGCCGCCCTGCTGGCCGTCAAGCGCAAGCAGGACGCGGTGAACGAGCGGGACCTCTCGGACGCCCTGGAGAAGGTCCAGCTCGGCGCCGTCCGGCCGCTGGTGATGCCGCAGGAGGAGCGCGAGCGCACGGCCTACCACGAGAGCGGGCACGCGCTGCTGGGCATGCTGCAGCCCGGCGCCGACCCCGTCCGCAAGATCACCATCGTGCCGCGCGGCCGGGCGCTCGGCGTCACCCTGTCCACCCCGGAGAACGACCGCTACTCGTACACCGAGCCCTACCTGCGCGGCCGGATCATCGGCGCGCTCGGCGGGATGGCGGCCGAGCAGGTGGTCTACGGGGTGATCACCACCGGAGCGGAGAGCGACCTGGAGCAGGTCACCAACATCGCCCGCGGGATGGCCGGCCGGTGGGGGATGAGCGAGCGGGTCGGCCGGTTGACCGCGGTGCCCGCCGACCCGCAGGGCGCCTACGGGCTCTCCGCCGCGCCGACCACCCTCGACGCGGTGGACGAGGAGGCCCGGCGGATCGTCGCCGAGTGCTACGAGCACGCGGTACGGCTGCTGACCGAGGAGCGGGCCCGGCTGGACGCGCTGGCGGCGGCGCTGCTGGAGGCGGAGACGCTGGACGAGGAGCAGGCGTACCGGGCGGCCGGGGTGCCGCGGAAGGGCTCCGGCTCCGACGGGAAGTCGCTCGACCAGGCGTGAACCGGCGGGCTGGGGGCGCTCGCCGTGCGGGCGGGCGCCCCCGGTTTCGTCGCTGTCGGATCTGTTGTCGCCCGGGGCCGTCCGATTGCTGCCGGGGGGTCTCGTTCCCGGTGCCGCCGGGGGCTCGTCCGGGCGTCGCCGTGGGCCTCGTTCCCCGCGCCGTCGGGGCCGGTCGGCCGCCGCTACCGGGGCCGTTCGGCGACCAGGTAGCGGAAGACGTTCTCCATCCGGACCGAGCCGTCCGCGCGCAGGTACGGCTGCAGCGCCTCCTCCAGCTCCTTGGCGACCAGCGACGCGCCGGAGAACTCCTCGGCCGCCTCGAACAGGCCGGTGGAGAGCAGGCCGCGCACCGCGCTGTCCAGGTCCGCGTAGGCGAACGGGCAGCTCACCCGCCCGCTGCCGGCCGGGCGCAGGCCGGCCGGGGCGAGCAGGTCCTCCAGCGTGCCGGGCGTGCTCAGCTCGAACGGGTCGCGCGCGGTGGTCCGGCCCGCCCGCCGCCGCGCCACGTCCAGCACCGGGGCGCTCTGGCAGCGCTCCGGAGGGCCCCAGGCGGCCAGCACCACGTGCCCGCCCGGGAGGGTCAGCCGGGCGGCCTCGACGACCACCGGACCCGGCTCGGCGCAACCGGGCAACTGCTCGAAGACCGTCACCAGCGAATGGGCCGAGCGGGGGACGGCCGCGATCGGCCGGGCCCCCGCGCACACCCGCAGCCGGCGGCCGTGGGCCAGCTCGCGCAGCTCGTCCCGCGGCTCCTGGCCGGTGACCTGGGCACCGCGCCCGGCGGCGAGCAGCAGCGCCAATCCGGACCGGCAGCCCAGGCCCAGCACGCTGGTCGCCGGGCCGACCTCCAGCCGGTCGTGGACCGCCTCGTAGAGCGGCACCAGCATGCGCTCCTGGATCTCCGCCCAGTCGCGCGCCCGCGCGGGCCGCGCCGCCCCGGGCTGCGGGTGGTGCGGTCGTGCGCCTGTCGGTCGTACGGTCGTGCCGGTCGTCCGAGCTGAAGCCATCGCGGCCTCCCATCCGGTCCTTCGGTGTGCTGCTACGGCTCCCCCAAAGTCCCGCCCCACTCCAGCGAACAGCGGGTCGGGCCCGGCGTCCAGAGGGGTGCAGGGTGGTGCGCGCGTGTCGCGGTCGTGCGCCCCCTGCGGTCGGCGGGTGCCGCCGTCTGCTGCCGGCGGGTGCGCGGTCGTCCGTCCGGCGGGTGCGGTGGTCGTCCGTCCGGCGGCCGCCGGCGTGTTATCGATTCGAAGTCAGGGGGCCGCGCCCCGTACCATTCGGGCCATGGCTAAGGCACCCGTTCTCACCCCTCAGGCGGAAGACTTCCCGCGCTGGTACCAGGACCTCATCAACAAGGCCGAGCTGGCCGACAACGGTCCGGTGCGCGGCACCATGGTCATCCGACCGTACGGCTACGGCCTGTGGGAGCGGATGCAGCAGGAGATGGACGCGCGGATCAAGAAGGCCGGCGCGCAGAACGCCTACTTCCCGATGTTCATCCCGCAGTCCTACCTGACCAGGGAGGCCGAGCACGTCGAGGGCTTCGCCCCCGAGCTCGCGGTGGTCACCCACGGCGGCGGCAAGCAGCTCGACGAGCCGGTCGTCGTCCGGCCCACCTCCGAGACGATCATCAACGAGTACTTCTCGAAGTGGGTGCAGAGCCACCGCGACCTGCCCCTGCTGATCAACCAGTGGGCCAACGTGGTCCGTTGGGAGCTGCGCCCGCGCGTCTTCCTGCGCACCACCGAGTTCCTCTGGCAGGAGGGCCACACCGCCCACGCCACCTACGAGGACGCCCGCGCGTACGCGTCGATGATCCACACCCAGGTCTACGGCGACTTCATGACGAACGTGCTCGGCATCGACGTCGTGCTCGGCCGCAAGACCGCCAAGGAGCGGTTCGCCGGCGCCATCAACACCCTCACCCTGGAGGGCATGATGGGCGACGGCAAGGCGCTGCAGATGGGCACCAGCCACGAGCTGGGCCAGAACTTCGCCAAGGCGTTCAACACGACCTACCAGCTCCAGGGCGCCGAGCGCGAGTACGTCTGGCAGACCTCCTGGGGCGTCTCGACCCGCATGGTCGGCGGCCTGATCATGTCCCACGGCGACGACAACGGCCTGCGGGTGCCCCCGCGACTGGCCGCCGTCCAGGCCGTCGTGCTCGCCATCAAGGGCGACGACGCGGTCATCGCCAAGGTGCGCGAGATCGGCGCCACGCTGGAGGCCGCCGGTGTCCGGGTGGTCGTCGACGACCGCACCGACACCCCGTTCGGCCGCCGCGCGGTGGACTGGGAGCTCAAGGGCGTGCCGCTGCGCATCGAGGTCGGCCCGCGCGACCTCGAGAACGGCACCGCGATGCTGGCCCGCCGGATCCCCGGCGGCAAGGAGCCCGTCTCCATCGACTCCCTGGCCGCGCTGGTCCCGGGCATCCTGGAGGAGGACCAGGCGCTGCTGCTGCGCCAGTCCCGCGAGCGCCGCGAGGCCCGTACCGTCGACGTCAAGACCATCGAGGAGGCCGCCGAGGCCGCCGCGACCGGTTGGGGCCGGATCTCCTGGGCCGACCTCGGTCCGGAGGGCGAGGCCAAGCTCGCCGAGCAGGGCGTTTCGGTGCGCTGCATTGTCGCGGCCGACGGCTCGGTGCCGCTGGCGGACGACCAGGACGGCAATATCGCGATCGTCGCCCGCGCGTACTGACGCCTGTTACCAGCAGGTAATGACCGTTGGCGGCGACATTTGCCCGGAATGCGGATGAGTAAGAATCCGGTAACTGTCCGAGAGGCGCCCCGACCGCGGACATCCCTACTGGCCGGTCAACTGCCGGTATTAACGCAATAGCGGTACGGTGTACGGCCCGTGGCCCTGTCAACTCGACGGGCCCACGGGCCGTACGTCCAGGGGGCGACAGCCCGCCCCCGGGCGGAATTCACGAGGCCCGCCGAGCTGCGGCGGGCCGAAACCGGCAGGGGGTCGGTCTTGCATCAGATCCGGAACGCGCAATTCGCGCGCGACCATGCATTCCTGGGAGTTCCCTGGGAATTCCCGAAGAACGAGAACATGCGGAACATCGGCTCGCACTCCATCGTTGGTCTAGCGTGAGCACGACACAGCCCCTCGTCCTCGCGGCCGAACTGGCCGCCGCCTGGAGTGACATCCAGGCCCACCACCAGGACCTCCCCGACCTGGCCTCGCCCGAGGCCCTGATCGGCGAATCCTCCTCGGCCTGTGGCACCCGGCTCGGTTTCGAGCGGCTCCTCCACGAGGCTGCCCACGGTCTGGCCGCGGCCCGGGACATCCGGGACACCTCGCGAGCCGGCCGCTACCACAACCGGCGCTTCCTGCTGCTCGCCTCCGAGCTCGGCCTGGCGCACCCGGTCGAACCGCACGCGAGCAGCGGCTTCTCCCAGGTGACCATGCTCAAGGAGACCCAGGAGCGCTACGCGGAGACCATCGAGCGACTGGACCGCGCCCTCGGCGCGCACCAGGAGGCGGTGGCCGGCGACGGTACGACGCGGGCCTTCCGCGGCCCGGCCGCCCGGCACGGTTCCTCCGGGGGTGGCGTCCGGGTCAAGGCGGTGTGCGGCTGCGGACGGAACGTCCGGGTCGTGCCGTCGGTGCTCGCCCAGGCGTCCATCGTCTGCGGCGCGTGCCAGCAGCCGTTCAAGATCTCGTGACCGATCGGTCCACCGGGACACCGGAGGGCCGGGCGGTCGTCGGATCGGACGACCGGCGCGTCGGATGACCGGGGTGGCGGAAGACCGTCCTGCCGGGCGACCGGTGCGGCGGAGGACTGCTGGACCGGGAGATCGCTGAACCGGAAGACCGTTGGACCGGGAGATCGGTTGGGCCCGGAGATCGGTCAGGCCGGGAGATCGGTTGGACCGGGAGATCGGTCAGGCCGGAACACCAGAAGACGGGGAAGGCCGGCGGACGGCTGTGCGGGCAGCGGATCCGGCCGGAACGAGCGGTACATCGGTGAGTTCGTGGGCGGACCGGGAGCGAGGGCTCCCGGTCGCGCCTTGTGAACGGGCCTGCGGAGGCAGTCGGGGGGCGGCCTCCGGAGGGTCTCGCGCGGCCCGCGGACGGCCGGGCGCGCGGCGCCGGGGTACGGCTGAGAAGCAGCCGGGATGCGTCCCGCGGATGGCCGAGCGAAGGCGGTTCGCGCCGGTATGGCAGAATGGACAGCTGAGTACTCGGCAGCCGAGCAGGACCCCTCTCTCCTACGGCTGGCGTGTCCCTTGAACGGCCCACGGCGCAACCCCACGCGACGGCGCGGCCGCTCACCCACGTCAACACCAGGAGAATCCACTCCCGTGGCAGTCAAGATCAAGCTCAAGCGTCTCGGCAAGATTCGCTCCCCGCACTACCGCATCGTCGTCGCCGACTCGCGCACCAAGCGTGACGGCCGCGCGATCGAGGAGATCGGCATCTACCAGCCGACCTACAACCCCTCGAAGATCGAGGTCGACACCGACCGCGCCCAGTACTGGCTGTCCGTCGGCGCCCAGCCGACCGAGCCGGTGCTCGCCATCCTCAAGCTGACCGGCGACTGGCAGAAGTTCAAGGGCCTCCCGGCCCCGGCGCCGCTGCTGGTCGCCGAGCCCAAGGTCGAGGACTTCTCGCACCTGTTCGCGAAGGCCGTCGCCGGCTTCGAGGACGCCACCACCGGTGTTGCCATCACCCCGAAGGCCAAGAAGTCGGACAAGGTCGAGGCTGAGGCCGACGCCGCCGCCGAGGCCTGAGCGTGATCGAGGACGCCCTCGACCACTTGGTGAAGGGCATCGTCGAGCACCCCGACGACGTGCAGGTGCGCTCGCGCAACCTGCGTCGGGGCAACACCATCGAGGTGCGAGTGCACCCCGATGACCTCGGCAAGGTGATCGGCCGGGGTGGCCGTACGGCGCGCGCACTGCGCACCGTCGTCGGCGCCCTCGGCGGTCACAACGTCCGGGTCGACCTGGTCGACGTGGACAACATTCGCTGACACAGCTGCTCGTTCAGCCGTCAGGGCTTGTGAGGCCGACCGGGACGCATGTCGTCCCGGTCGGCCTTTTCGCGTTTCTCGCGCTTTCCGCATTCCGTCCCGCTCTAGGAACTCCAGGAGAACGATCACCGTGCAGCTCGTCGTCGGCAAGATCGGCCGCGCCCACGGCATCAGGGGGGACGTCAGCGTCGAGGTCCGCACCGACGAGCCGGAGCTCCGGCTCGGCCCCGGTGCCGTCCTGTTCACCGACCCCGCGTCGGTGGGACCGCTGACCATCGAGTCCGGCAAGGTGCACAGCGGCCGGTTGCTGCTGCGCTTCGCCGGCGTCAAGGACCGCAACGCGGCGGAGGCGCTGCGGGGCACGCTGCTCATCTCCGAGGTCGACCCGGAGGAGAGCCCCGAGGACCCGGAGGAGTACTACGACCACCAGCTGATCGGCCTGGACGTGGTGCTGCTCGACGGCACCCTCGTCGGTGAGCTGACCGAGGTCGTCCACCTGCCGTACCAGGACCTGCTCACGGTGGAGAAGGCCGACGGGACGGAGGTGCTGGTGCCCTTCGTCCGCCAGATCGTGCCGACCATCGACCTGGAGAACCAGCGCGCCGTGATCACCCCGCCGGTCGGCCTGATCGAACCCGAACAGGCCGAGGTCGCCCGTGGCGCTTCCGCCGAGGGCGAGGAGGCTGAGGACACCGAGAGCGCTGAGGGTGTCGAGGGCGCCGAGGGCGCGGCCGGTGCCAAGGGCGCGGAGGGGTCGAAGTGACGGTGGAGGAGGGCGTCGCGCAGGTCCAGAACGGGATGCGGATCGACGTCGTCTCGATCTTCCCCGAGTACCTGGAACCGCTGAACATCTCGCTGGTCGGCAAGGCCCGCTCCCGCGGTCAGCTGGACGTGCACGTCCACGACCTGCGCGAGTGGACCCACGACGTGCACCGGACGGTGGACGACAGCCCGTACGGCGGCGGCCCCGGCATGGTGATGAAGCCCGAGCCGTGGGGCGAGGCGCTGGACGCGGTGGTCGCCGGCGGGCCCGAGGGCCAGCTGCCGACGCTCGTCGTGCCCACCCCCAGCGGGCGGCCGTTCACGCAGGAACTCGCCCAGGAGCTGGCGAGCCGCCCCTGGCTGGCGTTCACCCCCGCCCGGTACGAGGGCATCGACCGGCGGGTCATCGAGGAGGCGGCCACCCGGATGCCGGTGGTCGAGGCCTCGATCGGCGACTACGTGCTGGCCGGCGGCGAGGTCGCCGTGCTGGTGATGGTCGAGGCGATCGCCCGGCTGCTGCCCGGGGTGCTCGGCAACGCCGAGTCCCACCGGGACGACTCCTTCGCGCCCGGCGCGATGGCCGACCTGCTGGAGGGCCCGGTCTACACCAAGCCCGCCGAGTGGCGCGGCCGGACCGTGCCGGACGTGCTGCTCAGCGGAAACCACGGCCGGATCGCCCGCTGGCGGCGGGAACAGGCCTTCGCCCGGACCCTGGTGAACCGCACCGACCTGGTCGAGCGCTGGCGCTACGGCGCCTTCGACAAGAAGGACCGGGAGGCGCTCAGCGTCCTCGGCCTGGCCTGGGACGAGGAGCTCGGCCGATTTCGGTCCGTGGCCGTTGGTGTGGAAGAATAGGCCGCTGTTGTCTGTCGCTGGGCCCCCTTCGTAGGGGCCACGTGGACCGGCGCCCTCGCCACGGGGGGATCGTCGTCAGCCGATGCGGCCCGCAGCAAACCCCATTGTGACGAACTTCCGTGGGCGGCCCGTGGCGCCTGCGATGGAGAGCAACATGAGCAACAAGCTCGCTGCTGTCGACGCGGCCTCGCTGCGTAGCGACATTCCGGCCTTCCGCGCCGGTGACACCCTGAAGGTTCACGTCCGGGTCATCGAGGGCAACCGCTCCCGTGTCCAGGTCTTCCAGGGCGTCGTCATCCGCCGCCACGGCGCCGGCGTCGGTGAGACCTTCACCGTTCGCAAGGTCAGCTTCAACGTCGGCGTGGAGCGCACCTTCCCGGTGCACACCCCGGTCGTCGAGAAGATCGAGGTCGTGACCCGCGGTGCGGTTCGCCGCGCCAAGCTGTACTACCTGCGTGACCTCCGCGGCAAGGCCGCGAAGATCAAGGAGAAGCGCGACCGCTGATCCACCGTCCCCCGGCCTCGCCGGGGGATCGGATCGCTCCGAGGGGCCGGGCCACCGCACGGTAAGCTCAGCCCCCGATGAGCACGCACGAACCACCCGCGGACCGCGACGGCAGTCCCGCACCCACCGGTGCGGACTCGCTGTCGCGGTCCGCGGTCGTTTCCGGGGTCGTCCCGGGGCCCGGCGGGGAGGGATCTGGCCCCGGTGGGGATCCGCGGGCGGACGCCGGGGGTGCGCCGGAGGGCGAGGTCGCGTCCGAGGACGAGAACGCGCCAGAGGACGAGAGCGCGCCAGAGAGTGAGAACGCACGGGGGGATGAGAGCGCACCGGGGGATGAGGAGCCGGGCCACTCGCGCTCGCGGGACCTGTTGCTGCTGGTGGGGATCTGCCTGCTGGCCCTGCTGCTGGTGAACGCCTTCGTCGCGCGCCCGTTCTCGGTGCCGTCCGGTTCGATGGAGGAGACCCTGCGTCCGGGCGACCGGCTGATCGCGAACCAGCTCGCCTACGCCTTCGGCGGCCACCCCCAGCGGGGCGACGTCGTGGTCTTCGACGGGACGGGCTCCTTCCTGCCGGAGTCGGGCGGGCCGACCGGCTTCCGGGACGGGCTGAGCTCGCTCGGCCGGGACCTCGGGCTGGCCCCGGCCGGGAACACGGTCTACGTCAAACGGGTGATCGGCGTCGGCGGGGACCGGGTGACCAGCACCGGCCCGGGCGGGCCGATCACCGTCAACGGGGTGCCGATCGACGAGTCCTCCTACCTGGCCCCGGGGGACCAGCCGTCGAGTGTGGCTTTCGACGTGGTGGTGCCGACCGGCAAGCTCTGGGTGATGGGGGACCACCGCAGCGCCTCCCGCGACTCGCGCGACCACCTCGGCGAGCCCGGCGGCGGCTTCGTGCCCGAGAGCAGGGTGATCGGCCGGGCGGACTGGGTGGTCTACCCGTTCTCGCGCTTGACCGGCCTGGACCGGCCCGCGGCCTTCGCCGCGACTGCGGGAACGGGCGGTCATGGGGAGCAGGGGTAGCAGAGGCAGGGACCGGCTGGCGGACCGCCCGGGCCCGGAGCCGGACGCCGGCGGACCGGTCGGCGCCGGATCGGCAGGTGCCGGATCCGCGGATGCCGGATCGGCGAGTGCCGGATCCGTGAGTGCCGGATCTGACGGTGCCGGGCCAGGAGGCGCCTCCCCCGGGGGTGCGGGCCCGGCCGCGGTGCTGCCCGTCCGGGGCCGGGCCGATCGCCGCCGCAGCGCCCGACGCGCGGCCCGGCGGCGCAAGCGGTCGCTGCTGCGGGAGTTCCCGCTGATCATCGTGGTGGCGCTGCTGGTCGCGCTGGTGATGAAGACCTTCCTGCTCCAGGTGTTCGTGATCCCCTCCGGCTCGATGGAGCAGACCATCCAGGTGGGGGACCGGGTGCTGGTGGACAAGCTGACCCCCTGGTTCGGCAGCGAGCCGCAGCGCGGCGACGTGGTGGTGTTCAAGGATCCGGGCGGCTGGCTGGAGAGCGACCACAAGCCGTCCGACGACGGTCCGGTGCTGGGGGCGGCCAAGCAGGTCCTCACCTTCGTCGGGCTGCTGCCGTCGGACAGCGAGCAGGACTTGATCAAACGGGTCATCGGCGTCGGCGGGGACACCGTGGAGTGCTGCGACGCGCAGGGGCGGTTGAGCGTCAACGGCACGCCGGTGGACGAGCCGTACCTCGCGCCCGCCAACCCGCCGTCCCGGCAGCCCTTCAAGGTGCAGGTGCCGCAGGGTCGGCTCTGGGTCATGGGCGACCACCGGGACGTGTCCGCCGACTCCCGCTTCCACATGGGGAACCCGGGGCAGGGGACCATCCCGCTGAGCGGTGTGGTCGGCCGGGCCTTCATGAACGCCTGGCCGCTGGACCGCCTCCATCAACTTGACGTGCCGAGTTCACTCTCCTCGTTGGCGCGGGCTCCGCAGGCGCGCGGAACTGCGCCGGAATCCGTGGGCGTTGGGCCGGTTCCGATGGAACCTCCGCTCGTTATGGGTGTGTTGGGCATCTTTCCGGCCGTCGTTCGCCGGTCAGGGCGGCCGCCCGAGTGAGCCGGGCCGGGCGTCTCGCGGCCGGGCCGCGCGCGTGGGACCGCGAGCCGGATGCCTTGGAGTGATAGAGAAGTGCAGGTGCGGCCGGGAGGTCCCGGTCGTGCGTCGAGGCTGTGCTGGTGTCAGGGGAGCCCGTGATGGGCAGTCCCGAAGCGTCCATGGTCGTGGTGAGCGTGGTGCCCGCTGTGCGGCACTGTGAGCGCGGGCGCTCGGGCGTCCGCACAGCAGGGAGGAGACGTTGTGGGGGATGTGGTGATCGGCGCCCGCTCAGGTGCCGGCGAGCCCGAGGGCTCTGGCGGTCGAGCGGCCCGGTCCGCTGAGTCCGGTGCGTCCTCGGCCTCGGTCGAGGACGCGGCGGCCCAGACCGCCGACGAGCATGGCGACGGGACGGTGGGCCCCACCGGGGGCTCTTCGGAGTCCCACCGGCCCGACGCCGAGTCGGCGGACCAGTCGGAGTCGCAGGCCCCCGGCAAGCAGCGCAAGCAGCGTTCCTTCTGGAAGGAACTGCCGATCCTGGTCGGCATCGCGTTGGTCCTGGCGCTAGTGATCAAGACCTTCTTCGTTCAGGCCTTCTCCATTCCGTCGGAGTCGATGCAGAACACGTTGCAGGTCGGTGACCGTGTCCTGGTGGACAAGCTGACCCCCTGGTTCGGCGCGGAGCCCGAGCGCGGTGAGGTCGTGGTGTTCCACGACCCGGGCGGCTGGCTGAACGACGAGCCGACCCCGCAGAGCAGCAACTCCTTCGTCCGGGGCGTCCAGGACGTGCTCAGCTTCGTCGGTCTGATGCCGTCGGCCAACGAGAAGGACCTGATCAAGCGGGTCATCGCGGTCGGCGGGGACACCGTCGAGTGCCAGGGCACCGGGCCGGTGAAGGTCAACGGCGTCGCGCTCAACGAGCCGTACGTCTACCAGGGCAACACCCCCTGCGGTGACCACCCGTTCGACCCGGTGAAGGTGCCCAACGGCCGGATCTGGGTGATGGGCGACCACCGCGCCGACTCGCTGGACTCCCGCTTCCACATGGACCAGCCGGGTGGCGGCACCGTTCCGGTGGGCAACGTGATCGGGCGGGCCTTCGTCGTGGCCTGGCCGGTCGGTCACTGGTCGACGCTCTCGGTGCCGAACACCTTCGACCAGAAGGGCCTGGCGGCGGCCGCGCCTCTGGCGCCTCCCGTGGCCGGTGCGGTGGGCGCGGTCGCGCTGCTTCCGCTGGTGCGTCGGGTGCGGGAGCGGAGGGACGGCCGGAAGGACTCCTGAGCTCCACCGGGTTCTCCCCAGCCCTTGCGCGGGCCGTGGTACCGACGAGTAATCTGCTCGGACGTGCCACGGCCCGTCGGCTTTTATGCCGGTGCCCCCGGCGTGCCAGTGGTGTTCTCCGGTCGGCCAGAGGTGGACGGTTTCGATGAGCGGTGTCGTTGAGCAGACGGCCGACCACCCGGCTTCGCCCGCCCGTCCGGGCCGCCGGCCCGCAGCGGTGCTGCAGGGCGTCGCGCTCGCGCTCGGGCTGGTGCTGATGATCGGCGGCTTCGCCTTGATCGCGATCGACTACCGGCCGTACAGCATCCCGACCGCCTCGATGTCCCCCACGCTTCGGATCGGGGACACCGTGCTCGCCCGGAAGATCGGCGGCGGGGCCGTCGGCCGGGGGGACGTGGTGGTCTTCCGGGACCAGGACTGGGGTGGCGAGCTCATGGTCAAGCGCGTGGTCGCGGTCGGCGGGGACACCGTCGCGGCCACCGGCAACGACCACCGGCTGACGGTCGACGGACAGGTGGTGGAGGAGCCGTACCTCGCGGCGCAGGGCCCGCAAGGCTCCTCGTTCAGCGTCACGGTGCCGCCGGGGCGGCTGTTCCTGCTCGGCGACAACCGGCTGGGCTCGCTCGACTCCCGCACCCACCTGGAGGTCGACGGCGGGACCGTCCCGGCCGGTGCGGTGGAGGCCAGGGTCGAGGCCACCCTGATGCCGTTCGGCAGGACGGGCGACCTCGGCCGGACCGCGGCCTTCGACGGGCTTCCCGGACCGAAGGCCGGTGCGCCCGGGCCGCTGCAACCGGCCGCCTTCGCGACCGTTGCGGGCGCGGCGCTGATCCTCGTGACTTCGGCGGTGGGCGGGGTGGCGGGCCTGGCCCGCCGGCTCAGCCGGGGGCGCAGCTCCTGATCGCGGTCGTCGCGGCCCGGGCCGCTCTGCCGAACATCGCCCCGGACGGCGGCGCCGGGTGGCAGGATCGGTAGCGCCACCGACGCGAACGGAAGGAGCGTGGAGCGCTGCCATGACGGCACAACGGCGCAGGGCGGCGCGGATCCTGCTGCTGGACGGGCAGGACCGCATCCTTCTCTTCCTGGGCTCCGACCCGGCGACGCCGGGGGAGGCTTGGTGGTTCACGCCCGGCGGCGGCTTGGAGCCCGGGGAGGACGTGCGGGAGGCCGCCGCGCGGGAACTCGCGGAGGAGACCGGCCTGCGGGGTGTGGACCTGGGGCCCTTGGTGGCGTACGGCACGGTGTCGTTCTCCTTTCAGGGACGGCGTTACGAGCAGGATCAGTGGTTCCATCTGGCCCGGACCACGGAGACGGGTCTCGACCACTCGGGGATGGGCGAGGAGGAACACGCCCAACTGCTCGCGGCGCGCTGGTGGACGGTCGAGGAGCTGAGGGGGACCGCCGAGACGGTCTACCCGGTCGGATTGGCGGACTTCTTGGAGCGACTGCTGGCCGAGGGCCCGCCGGTCGCCCCGGTACGGCTCTGAGCGTGGGTGCGGTGGTCCACAATGGGTGGACGTGACAAGTTGAGGGGACGCCTGGATGAGTGCCGAAGATCTCGAGAAGTACGAGACCGAGATGGAGCTCAAGCTCTACCGGGAGTACCGGGACGTCGTCGGCCTGTTCAAGTACGTGATCGAGACCGAGCGACGGTTCTACCTCACCAATGACTACGAGTTGCAGGTGCACTCGGTGCAGGGCGAGGTCTTCTTCGAGGTGTCGATGGCGGATGCGTGGGTCTGGGACATGTACCGGCCGGCCCGGTTCGTCCGTAAGGTCCGGGTGCTGACCTTCAAGGACGTGAACATCGAGGAACTCGCGAAGAGCGATCTGGAGCTGCCCTCGGACGAGTCCGGCTTCGGGAACTGACGTTGGACCGCTCGGACCCGCGTTGTCCAGCGGAATTTCGCGCGATCGGGGCGTCTCACTCCTGCGGGTGACAAAAGTTATCCACAGGCCCGAGTTATCCACAGGGAAACGGAAATTCCCGGCCTCGCCGTGCGCGACGGGTGCAACCTCCACGTCGGAGGTGGTCACCGTGCAGAACACGATCACGCAGGACCAGGCCGTACCGGGTGCGGCCGTACTGGACCAGGCCTCAGCGGCCACAGCGGCCGGAGCCGTGCGGGACGGCACGAAGGACGGCACCGGGCCGGGCCCGGGTCGCAGTACCGGCGGTCGCAGTACCAACAACGGGCTCGGCCGCTACGGCGAGCGGGTCGCCGCCCGCCGTCTCACGGAGGCCGGGCTCCGCATCCTGGACCGCAACTGGCGCTGTGTCGAGGGCGAGTTGGACATCGTCGCCCTCGACGGCGACACCGTGGCGGTCTGCGAGGTGAAGACCCGCTCCGAGCGGGGCTTCCAACAACCCAGCGAGGCCATCGGCCAGGCCAAGGCCGCCCGGTTGCAACGCCTGGCGGAGCGCTGGATGGCCGAGCGCTGGCCCGGCCACTTCGCACGGCTGGCCGGTCCCGGGTACGACCCCGGGCCCACGGACCCGCACTGGCCGCCCGCTCCGCCCGGGGGCGTGCGGATCGACCTGGTGGCCGTGGTCAACCGGGCCCGGGGTGCGGCCCTGGTCGACCACCTGCGGGGGGTGGTCTGAGATGGCCTTCGCCCGTACCTGTTCCGTCGCGCTGGTCGGCGTCGACGGAGTGATCGTCGAGGTCCAGGCCGATCTGGAGCCCGGGGTGGCCGCGTTCACCCTGGTCGGCCTGCCCGACAAGGCGCTGTCCGAGGCCCGCGACCGGGTGCGCGCGGCCGTGGTCAACAGCGGTGAGGCCTGGCCGCAGCGCAAGCTGACCGTCGGGCTCAGCCCGGCCTCGGTACCCAAGAGCGGCAGTGGCTTCGACCTCGCGGTGGCCTGCGCCGTCCTGGCCGCGGCCGAACGGCTCGACCCCTCCTCCATCGCCGAGCTGCTGATCATCGGCGAACTGGGGCTGGACGGCCGGGTGCGGCCGGTCCGCGGGGTGCTGCCGTCGGTGCTGGCCGCGGCCGACGCGGGATACCAGCGGGTCGTGGTCGCGGAGCAGACCGCGCCCGAGGCCTCGCTCGTCCCGGGCGTGACCGTGATCGGCGTCCGCAGCCTGCGGCAGCTGGTCGCCGTCCTGACCGGCGCGTCCGCGCCGGAGGAGCCGCCCGACCCGATCGCCGGCCGGCCGGATCCGCTGATGGCCGGCCTGATGCTGCCCAGCGCCGGCGTCCGAGGGCTGGTCGACGACAAGGCGGCGCGCCTCGATCTGGCTGATGTGGCCGGACAGTACGAGGCCCGGCGCGCCCTGGAGATCGCCGCTGCCGGCGGTCACCACCTGTACCTCAAGGGCCCACCGGGCGCGGGCAAGACGATGCTGGCGGAGCGGCTGCCCTCGCTGCTCCCGCCACTGACCCAGAAGGAGGCTCTGGAGGTCACCGCCGTGCACTCGGTGGCCGGGCTGCTCCCGGTCGGGCGCCCGCTCATCGACACGGCGCCGTACTGCGCCCCGCACCACTCCACGACGATGCCGGCGATCGTCGGCGGCGGCAGCGGCCTGCCGAGACCGGGGGCGGTCTCGTTGGCCCACCGGGGCGTGCTGTTCCTGGACGAGGCGCCGGAGTTTCCGGTCCGGGTGCTCGACTCGCTGCGCCAGCCGCTGGAGTCGGGCGAGGTGGTGATCGCCCGCTCGGCCGGCTCACTCCGACTCCCGGCCAGGTTCCTGCTCTGCCTGGCCGCCAACCCCTGCCCGTGCGGCCGCCATTCACGGCGGGGTGAGGGGTGCGAGTGCACCCCTGCGATGGTCAGCCGCTACCAGGGGCGGCTCTCCGGGCCGCTGCTGGACCGGGTCGACCTCCAGGTCCAGGTCGCCCCGGTGACGAGGATCGAACTCATGGAGCGGGACATCACGGCGGAGAACACCGAGACCGTCGCGGCCCGGGTACTGGCCGCGCGGGAACGGGCAGCGGCCCGGCTGGCGACCACCCCGTGGCGGACCAACGCGGAAGTCCCGGGCCACGAGCTGCGGACCCGCTGGCAGCTCGCCCCCGGCGCACTGAACGATGTCGCCCGCCAGTTGGAGCGCGGGCTGCTGACCGCCCGGGGCCTGGACCGGGTGCTCCGGGTCGCCTGGACGGTTGCCGACCTCGCCGGTCGTGACCGGCCGGACCAGCGGGACGTCCGCACCGCACTGGTCCTGCGCACCGGCGTCGAGCAGGGGCTGCCGCTGGCCGAGCGGGTCTACGGCCGACTCGGTGGCATCCCGGCCCAGCGCGTCGGCCCGGTCGACGAGCCGCCCGAAGGGCAGAGCCGGTCGGGCCGGTGCGAGAAGCCCGATCGTCCCGATCGTCCCGACCCGGAGAGCCCTGACCCGGAGAGTCCTGGTCCGCCGGACCGCCCCGATGCCCTTGGCCGATCCACCCGGTCCGGCTCCGTCAAGCGGTCCGGGAAACGCGACCAGCATCCGGCGGACGAGGGCGGTGAGGCATGAACCCGATGATGACGCACCTTCAGCCGCCCAGCCGGGCAGAGTCCGAGTCCGGTCCCGATCCGGAGCGCCTCGCCCGCGCCGTGCTCAGCCGGCTGAGCGAGCCCGGGGACGCGGTGGTCGGCCGGTGGCTCGGTCAGCTCTCCGCAGTCGACGCCGTCCGGGCGATCCGTGACGGGACGGTGCCCGCACACCCCGGGCTGGACGGGCCCCGGTTGGCCGGCTACCAGGCGAGACTCCCCGGTCTGGACCCGGCCGAGGACCTTGAACGGGTACGAGCCGTCGGTGGACGCTTCATCATTCCGGGGGACACGGAATGGCCCAGCCAACTGGACGATCTGGGCGACGGGCGCCCGATCGGGCTCTGGACGACCGGCACGGGTTCGCTGAGGCTGCTCGCGCTCCGCTCGGTGGCGATGGTCGGCTCCCGAGCCTGCACGGCCTACGGCGCCCACGTCGCGGGGGAGCTGTCGGCCCAACTGGCCGAGCGAGGTTGGGTCGTGGTGTCCGGAGCCGCCTACGGGATCGACGCGGCCGCCCACCGAGGGGCGCTCTCCGTCGGCGGGATGACGATCGCGGTGCTCGCCTGTGGGGTCGACGTGGCCTACCCGAAAGGGAACGCCGAACTGATCCGGCGGATCGGCGCCCAGGGGCTGCTGGTCAGTGAACTCCCACCCGGGGAACACCCGAACCGCTTCCGCTTCGTGCTCCGCAACCGGGTCATCGCGGCGCTCACCCGGGGCACGGTGGTGGTCGAGGCGGCGATGCGCAGCGGCGCGCTGAGCACGGCCAGACGGGCGCGGGACCTCAACCGCCACACCATGGGCGTCGCCGGCCCGGTGACCTCGGAACTCTCGGCCGGGGTGCACGCCCTGATCCGCAGCGGCGGCGCCACGCTGGTCACCGACTCCGCCGAGATCGCCGAACTGATCGGGGCGATCGGGGACGACCTGGCGCCGCAGCGCAGCGGCCCGGTCCTGCCCCGGGATCTGCTGGAGCCGGCGGTGGCCCGGGTGCTGGAGGCCGTCCCGGCGACGGCGGAGGGCGCGCCGATCGAGCGGTTGGCCCGGCAGTCCGGACTCCCGCCGGACGAAGTGCTGCAGCGGCTCTACGAATTGGGCTCGCTCGGTTACGTCGAGCGGCACGGCGCGCACTGGCGCCTGGTGCGGAGGAGGTGACGGTCGGGACGAAGCGCACATCCGTGTCGTGGGGAGGGGTCGCGGGGAGGGAGTGTCGGAATCGCCCGGTTGACCTGCTGATCCGGTTCGTCCGTTCGCGTGCCCGGATCCGGTGACGTGAACGCCACCGGATCGGGGGACGACCGAGTGGCGGTAGCGCATTGCAGCGAGTCGGTCACGCTACGCTCCACATGCCTTCCCTATCAGCACATGACTCGGCAGAACGGCGCAGACCAACGCATGCCCACACACATTCCCGGACACAGAGTGACCGGTGGCGCCCGGTCCTCGGGAGGGCCGCGGACCGAGCGGCGCCCCGTGACTGAGTTCCCGCCCAAGGCGACGGGGACAATGGGGGGCCTGTCGCGCCAGGGCGGCCGGCCGACGGCGGTGCCGGGCCAGCCCGCCGACGCGGTCGGCGCCGCCACCGGCGACGGCGCAGCCCGCCCGATCGCTGCCGGTGCCCTGCCGCCGGACGGCACCCCCCCGCCCGGCCCGGAGCAGGGGTCGGGCGGTCAGGGCCCCGGAGCCCAGGGGCGCACCGCGCTCGAAGAGCTCTGGCGCTCCTACAAGGAGACCGGCGACCAGCGGCTGCGCGAGCAGCTGATCCTGCACTACTCGCCGCTCGTCAAATACGTGGCGGGGCGGGTCGGGGTCGGCCTGCCCTCCAACGTCGAGCAGGCCGACTTCGTCTCCTCGGGGGTCTTCGGGCTGATCGATGCGATCGAGAAGTTCGACATCGACCGCGCCATCAAGTTCGAGACCTACGCGATCAGCCGGATCCGCGGCGCGATCATCGACGAACTGCGTGCCCTGGACTGGATCCCGCGCTCGGTGCGGCAGAAGGCGAAGGCCGTCGAGCGGACGTACGCGACGCTGGAGGCCCGGCTGCGCCGTACGCCGCACGAGCCCGAGGTCGCGGCCGAGATGGGCATCGCGATCGAGGATCTGCACGCGATCTTCAGCCAGCTGTCCCTGGCCAACGTGGTGGCCCTGGACGAACTGCTGCACCCGGTGGGGGAGGGCGGCGACCGGCTGAGCCTGATGGACACCCTGGTGGACCACGGTGCCGACAACCCGGTCGAGGTGGCCGAGGACCGCGAGCTGCGCAGGCTGCTGGCCCAGGCGGTCAACACCCTCCCCGAGCGGGAGAAGACCGTGGTGACGCTCTACTACTACGAGGGCCTCACCCTCGCCGAGATCGGCCAGGTGCTGGGGGTGACGGAGAGCCGGGTGAGCCAGATCCACACCAAGTCCGTCCTCCAGCTGCGCGCCAAGCTGTCGGACATCCGGTAGCGCGGTCCGGGACCGTCCCGTCCCGGCCGACCTCCGGGTCGCGACCCCGGCCACGTTGCAGGTCCGCGCCTGCCCGGCCGCATCCTCGGGCCGCACCTGCCCGGCCGCACCGGCCCGGCCGTAACCCTGGGCCGTTACTCCGGGCCGGATCCCCGGGTTGCGCGCCCGCTCGCACGCCTCGCCGCGCGCCTGCGCGCTCTCGCTCCCCGCTCAAATGCGCGGCGCCGTACCGGCCGCAGGTAGGGCTCCGTACAGTGGGAGCGTGCCGAAGATCCGAGCGGCCACGGTGGCCGAGCATCGCCAGCTGCAGCGTGCAGCCCTCCTTGACGCTGCCCGCACCCTGCTCACGGAGGGCGGCATGGAGGCGCTGACCTTCCCCGCGCTCGCTGCGCGCACCTCCCTGGCGCGCTCCTCGGTCTACGAGTACTTCCGCTCCCGGGCCGCCGTGGTCGAGGCGCTCTGCGAGGTGGACTTCCCGCTCTGGGCGGCCGAGATCGAGGCCGGGATGGAGAGCTGCGACAGCGCGGCCGACCGGATCGAGGCGTATGTCCGTGGCCAGCTGGCGTTGGCCGCAGACCCGCGCCACCGGGCGGTGGTGGCGATCTCCGCGCTCGAACTCGACGAGGCCGCGCGCGAGCGCATCCGGGCGGCGCACGGCAAGCTGGTCGGCCTGGTCGTCCGGGCCCTGGAGGATCTCGGTCACGCGCAGCCCCGGCTCGCTGCGGCGTTGCTCCAAGGGGTCGTGGAGGCGGCCGTGCGCCGGGCCGAGCAAGTGGCCGCGGGGGAGCGTGCCGGGTGCGCGGCCGAGCGCCCCGAACTGATCGCGGACGCCGCCGTGGCCATGGCCCTGCACGGCCTCGACCGGGCCTGAGCCGCCGTCCGGCCCGGTTCGCTTGGTTCGTTCGGTTCATCTGAATTCATCAGGTGCGCCCGGCGCCGCCCAGCGGCAGCAGCCGCGCCGCTCCCGCGCCGAACAGGGCCAGCGGGTCGAGGTAGCGCCCGCCGCGCAGCAGCCCCCAGTGCAGGCAGTCCCGTGCTGGGCAGTGCCGTCTGTCGGGGGCGAGCCGTCCGATCACCTGTCCGGCGGGTACCTCGGTGCCGACCGGGGCGGTGCCGGCGACCGGCAGGTAGGTGGTCCGCAAGGGGGGTGACCCCGAGCCGGGGTGGGTGACGGTCACCACCGGGCGCCCCGCCACCAGCCCGGAGAACGTGACCACCCCGGCGGCAGCCGCCCGCACCTCCGCCCCGGGCGCGGCGGCGAGGTCCACTCCCCGGTGTCCGGCGGCCCATGGCGTGGCCGGTGGCTCGAACCGCCCGAGCACCCCGCCGGGCCCGCCCACCGGCCAGGCCCGCGCACCGCCCGAACCGGTCCGGCCGGTCTCGCCAGTACCTCCGCCGCCCCCGCCGAGAGTGGCGCCCCGCACCGCACCGCCCGAGACCAGCAGCACCAGCGCCGCCAGTACGGCGACCAGCCCCCGCAGCACACCAAACGAGCCCGGCCCCAACCGACCCAGCCCCAATCGGTCAAGCCTCAACCGGTCCGGCCCCGAGCAGGCCGGACCGACGGCGGGCGGAGCCGGGCATTCGGCGCGAGCGGTCATGCCCCGAGGCTTGCTGCGCCGCCGCCCCGGCGCCACCCACTTCCGGACTCCTGTGGACAAACCGCCCTCGTGGCCTGATCCCGTCCCTCCAGCGGGTGTACGGATGCCGCCATCCGGTGTACAAGCACCGCAGCAGCAGCACTCCCAAGGCCCGGCCGCCCCGCCCCGCCCCGCCTCGGCCCCGCCTCCGCCCAGCTCCCGCCAGCGCGGACCCGCCCGTCCAGGGCCTCCGTCAGTCGCGGAGTCGCCCGCCCCGCGGCGCTTCCCGTACACTTCACACGCGACCCGGTCCGCCGGGTCGACTTCGCACGCCCCGCCACCGGTGGACGGACGCGGCCCGGCCGCTGCCCCCGCCAGGTGCGAGTGCCGCTCGGTCCGCCGAGCCCGCCTGGTCCCCGGACCGTGCGGGTTCAAGCGGCTCGGCACGTTCGGGGCGTCAGGCGTGGCTGTCACCTGGCTGCCACGGACAAACCGAGCCTGACCCGGCCGGACGCACCGCGCGAGCGGGGAGCGCCACCGCGCGAACCCGCCGTCCGTTGCGCGACCGCCGGGCCGTAACACCTGAGGAGCACGGCTATGGCCGTCGTCACGATGCGGGAGCTGCTGGAGAGCGGCGTCCACTTCGGTCACCAGACCCGCCGTTGGAACCCGAAGATGAAGCGCTTCATCATCACGGAGCGCAACGGCATCTACATCATCGACCTCCTGCAGTCGCTGAACTACATCGACCGCGCCTTCGAGTTCATCAAGGAGACCGTTGCCCACGGCGGCAGCGTCCTCTTCGTCGGCACGAAGAAGCAGGCCCAGGAGGCCATCGCCGAGCAGGCCACCCGCGTGGGCATGCCCTACGTGAACCAGCGCTGGCTCGGCGGCATGCTGACCAACTTCTCGACCGTCTACAAGCGCCTGCAGCGCCTGAAGGAGCTCGGCGAGCTGGACTTCTCGGACGTGGCCGGTTCCGGCCTCACCAAGAAGGAGCTCCTGGTCCTCCAGCGCGAGCACGACAAGCTGGAGAAGACCCTCGGCGGTATCCGCGACATGCAGCGCGTTCCCAGCGCCGTGTGGATCGTGGACACCAAGAAGGAGCACATCGCGGTCGGCGAGGCCCGGAAGCTCAACATCCCGGTCGTCGCCATCCTCGACACCAACTGTGACCCCGACGAGGTCGACTACAAGATCCCGGGCAACGACGACGCGATCCGCTCCGTCACCCTGCTGACCCGCGTGATCGCCGACGCCGTGGCCGAGGGTCTGAAGTCCCGCGCCGGTGTCGCCAAGGGCGACGTCAAGGCCGAGCCGGGCGCCGACCAGCCGCTGGCCGACTGGGAGAAGGACCTCATCGAGGGCGAGAAGAAGGCCGAGGAGGCCCCCGCCGCCGCCGAGGCTGAGGCCGTCGAGGCCCCCGCCGCCGAGGCTGAGGCCGTCGAGGCCCCCGCCGCTGAGGCTGAGGCCACCGAGGCGCCGGCCGAGCAGGCCTGACGTACCAAGGGTGAGGGGCACCCGCCGGTACGACACCGGTAGGTGCCCCTCTCTCCCGCGCCGGGACCGAATCATCGGTCCCGGCGTCTCCCCACGCAGACACGCGAGACGCGAGAAGAGATTCACACCATGGCGAACTTCACCGCCGCGGACGTCAAGAAGCTCCGTGAGCTCACCGGCGCCGGCATGATGGACTGCAAGAAGGCCCTGGACGAGGCCGAGGGCAACGTCGAGAAGGCCGTCGAGCTCCTGCGCATCAAGGGCCAGAAGGGCGTTGCCAAGCGCGAGGGCCGTGACGCCTCCAACGGCGCCGTCGCCGCGCTGATCGCCGAGGACAAGAAGTCCGGCGTTCTGGTCGAGCTGAACTGCGAGACCGACTTCGTCGCCAAGGGTGACAACTTCGTCAAGGTCGCCGACGCGATCGCGGCTCACGTGGCCAAGACCGCCCCGGCCGACCTGGATGCCGCCCTGGCGTCCGAGATCGAGGCCGGCAAGACCGTCCAGCAGTTCGTCGACGAGGCCAACGCGACCCTGGGCGAGAAGATCGTCTTCCGTCGCTTCGCCCAGTTCGACGGTGACGGCTTCGTCGCGGTCTACCTGCACAAGACCAGCCCCGACCTGCCGCCGGCCGTCGGCGTCCTGGTCGAGCTGGACAAGGAGAACGCCGAGGTCGCGAAGGACGTCGCGCAGCACATCGCCGCGTTCGCGCCGAAGTTCCTGTCCCGCGAGGAGATCCCGGCCGAGGACCTCGAGAACGAGCGCCGCGTCGCCGAGGCCACCGCGCGTGAGGAGGGCAAGCCCGAGGCTGCCCTGCCGAAGATCGTCGAGGGTCGCGTCACCGGCTTCGTCAAGGAGAACTCCGTCCTGGAGCAGGCCTTCGCGAAGGACAACAAGAAGACCGTCGCCAAGGTCCTCGAGGAGAACGGCGTCGCCCTCAAGCGCTTCGCCCGCTTCCGCGTCGGCGCCTGAGCCACGTTCCACCTGGTCCCCGGCACCCTTACGCTGGGAACCGCCCCCGCCCGTTGACCAGGGCGGGCGGAACGCCGAACGGGCTCACCCAGTGCCAACCGTCCACGGGCGGGCCGCGTCGGCACCATGAACGACGAGGAGGCCATTGCCGTGCAGGACACCGAACCGGTTCCCGCGGCAGTGGCCTCCTCTCGCGTACGCGCAGGCCGGGCATCCGCACACCCGCGCCTGTGAGCCAGTAGGTGCAAAAAGGAGAAGTCCATGCAGGAGACGCAGGAGACCGCGCAGGACCCCAAGGCCGGCTCGCGCCGCCGGGTGCTGCTCAAGCTGTCCGGTGAAGCCTTTGCCGGTGGTGGCGGACTCGGCGTCGACCCGGACGTCGTGCACGCGATCGCCCGGGAGATCGCCACCGTCGTCCGTGCCGGTACCGAGGTCGCGGTGGTCATCGGCGGCGGCAACTTCTTCCGGGGCGCCGAGCTGCAGGTCCGCGGCATGGACCGGGCGCGCTCCGACTACATGGGCATGCTCGGCACCGTGATGAACTGCCTGGCGCTGCAGGACTTCCTGGTCAAGGAAGGCATCGAGACCCGGGTCCAGACCGCGATCACCATGGGCCAGGTCGCCGAACCGTACCTGCCGCTGCGGGCCGTCCGGCACCTGGAGAAGGGCCGTGTGGTGATCTTCGGCGCCGGTATGGGCATGCCGTACTTCTCGACCGACACCACCGCCGTCCAGCGGGCCCTGGAGATCCACGCCGACGTCCTGCTGATGGGCAAGAACGGCGTGGACGGCGTCTACGACTCGGACCCCCGGACCAACCCGGACGCGGTGAAGTTCGACGCGCTGGAGTACTCCGAGGTCATCGCGCGCGACCTCAAGGTCGCCGACCTCACCGCGATCACGCTGTGCAAGGACAACAACCTCCCGATGCTGGTCTTCGAGCTGCTGGCGGAGGGCAATATCGCGCGCGCGGTGAAGAGTGAGAAGATCGGCACACTCATCAGCCAGGATTCTGTCCGGGCCTGAGCAGCAATCAGCCGTACGGGACGGCGCCGTCGCCGTGACCGGCCTCGACGCCGACACCGGTCGGGACAATCGCAGATGAACCGGACAGGGAGATCACAGTGATCGAAGAGACCCTCCTCGAAGCCGAGGAGAAGATGGAGAAGGCCGTCGCCGTCGCCAAGGACGACTTCGCCGCCATCCGCACCGGCCGTGCCCACCCGGCGATGTTCGCCAAGATCGTCGCCGAGTACTACGGCACCGTGACGCCGATCAACCAGCTGGCCTCGTTCTCGGTGCCGGAGCCCCGGATGGCGGTCGTCTCGCCGTTCGACAAGACCGCGCTGAAGGCGATCGAGCAGGCGATCCGCGACTCCGACCTGGGCGTCAACCCGTCCAACGACGGCTCCCTCATCCGGGTGGTGCTGCCCGAGCTGACCGAGGAGCGCCGCCGGGAGTTCATCAAGGTGGCCCGGGGCAAGGGCGAGGACGCGAAGGTCTCGATCCGCGCGGTGCGCCGCAAGGCCAAGGACGCCATCGACAAGCTGGTCAAGGACGGCGAGGTCGGCGAGGACGACGGCCGCCGCGCCGAGAAGGAGCTCGACGACACCACGGCCAAGTACGTGGCCGCCGTCGACGAGCTGCTGAAGCACAAGGAAGCCGAGCTGCTCGAAGTCTGATGAACGACGCCCCTGACGCCCCTGGCTACTGGGGCCCGTCCGACCAGCAGTTCCAGCCCTACCGCCCGGCGCCGCAGCCCCGGCCGCAGGCTCCTCTGCAGCAGGCGCACCCGGCGCCGGGGTACGGCGAGTACCCGGCGCCGCCGCAGGCCCAGGGCTACCCCGGTCACCCGGGCGGCCGGGCGGCCTACCCGGGTGCGCCGGGCGGCGCGCCGGGTGGCCCCGGCCACCGTTCGGATCACTCGCAGCAGCCTCCGGTGTACTGGGGCGGCGACGCGGAGGAGACTCAGGTCATGCCTCCCGTACCGGCGGGCCCCGGCCCGTTCCCCGGCGTGCCGGACCAGGGCCCGCCGGCGGGCTCCGGTCGGCCGGGTGACCCCGCCGCCGGTCAGTCCCGGGAGGCCGGTCGGCTGAGCGGCCCGCTGTTCCGGGACGACCGGTCCGAGGCGGCGGTGCCGGGCGTGACGGAGACGGTCGTGCTGCGCGCGATAACCGATGACGCCACCCCCGGCCGCGGCGCCCCGCCGCGCCCCGGGGCCCCGGTGCCTCCCGCGCCGCCGTCGACCTACCCGGCGGCCGGGCAGCCCCACTTCGTGCCGTCGTCCCATCCAGGGCAGGAGACACCCGTGGCCGCCCAGTCCGCCCCGCAGCCGCAGCCGCGCAAGCAGCGCGGTGGCCGTAACCTCCAGGCCGCGATAGGCGTGGGGGTCGGTCTCGGTGTGGTGATCATCGCCTCGCTGTTCGTGGTGAAGGCGCTGTTCCTGTTCGTCGTGATGGCCGCGGTGTCGGTCGGTATCTGGGAGCTGACCAGCCGGCTCGCCGAGCGCAAGCAGATCAAGGCGCCGCTGGTGCCGCTGGTCGCAGGCGGCATCGCCATGATCGCCACCGGCTACTGGGCCGGGGTGCAGTGGGCCGCGGCCTCGCTCGCGCTGACCGGGCTGGCGGTGATGGTCTGGCGGATGGCCGAGCCGCCGGAGGACTACCTGCGGGACATAACGGCCGGGGTGTTCACCGCCTTCTACGTGCCGTTCCTGGCCACCTTCGTGGCGTTGATGCTGGCGGCCGACGACGGCCCCCAGCGGATCGTGCTGTTCCTGATCGTCACGATCTGCAGCGACACGGGCGCCTACGCCGTGGGCTACAAGTTCGGCAAGACCAAGCTCGCCCCGACGATCAGCCCCGGCAAGACCCGTGAGGGCCTGGCCGGCGGCATCGGCCTGTCGATGCTGGCGGGCGCCGTGCTGATGGAGCTGATCATCGACGGCGGCAGCTGGTGGCAGGGCCTGATCCTCGGCGGCTGCGCGGCGGTCACCGCGACCCTGGGCGACCTGGGCGAGTCGATGATCAAGCGAGACCTCGGCATCAAGGACATGGGCACGCTGCTGCCCGGCCACGGCGGCATCATGGACCGGCTGGACTCGCTCCTGCCGACCGCCCCGGTGGTCTGGCTGCTGCTGGCGGCCTTCGTCGGCAGCTAGGGCCTCGTCCGGCCGTAGGACGCCTCAGAACCTGTCCTCCGGCCGCGAGTGGTGGAAGGGCCCCGGACGCCTGCGCGTCCGGGGCCCTCGCACGTCCTGGCCTGCTCCCGGCGTCTGCGACACTGGATGAACCATGCCTAAGCCCGGAGAACTCACCTTTGTCGCGCCGCGCGGCGCCAAGCCCCCGCGACACCTCGCCGACCTGAGCCCCGCCGAGCGCAAGGAGGCCGTCGCCGAGCTGGGCGAGCAGCCGTTCCGCGCCAAGCAGCTCTCCAACCACTACTTCGGCCGGATGTCGAACGACCCGGAGGGCTGGACGGACATCCCCGCCGCCAGCCGGGAGAAGCTCACCGGGAGCCTGCTGCCGGAGCTGATGTCGGTCGTGCGGCACGTGTCCTGCGACGACGACACCACCCGCAAGACGCTCTGGAAGCTCTTCGACGGCACGCTCGTCGAGTCGGTGCTGATGCGCTACCCGGACCGGGTCACCATGTGCATCAGCTCGCAGGCGGGCTGCGGCATGAACTGCCCCTTCTGCGCGACTGGCCAGGCCGGGCTGACCCGCAACCTGTCCACCGCCGAGATCGTCGAGCAGATCGCCGCCGGGATGCGCGCGCTCAAGGCCGGCGAGATCCCCGGCGGCGAGGCGCGGCTGTCGAACGTGGTCTTCATGGGCATGGGCGAGCCGCTGGCCAACTACAACCGGGTGCTGGCCGCGATCCGCCGGCTGACCGACCCGGCACCGGACGGTTTCGGCCTGTCCCAGCGCGGTGTCACGGTGTCGACCGTCGGCCTGGTCCCGGCGATGAACCGGCTGGCCGACGAGGGCCTCAGCTGCCGCCTGGCGCTGTCGCTGCACGCCCCGGACGACGAGCTGCGCGACGAGCTGGTGCCGGTGAACACCCGCTGGAAGGTCGCCGAGGTGCTGGACGCCGCGTGGAACTACGCGGAGAAGTCCGGCCGGCGGATCTCCATCGAGTACGCGCTGATCAAGGACATCAACGACCAGGCGTGGCGGGCGGACCTGCTCGGCCGGCTGATCAAGAACCACCGGGTGCACGTCAACCTGATCCCGCTGAACCCGACGCCGGGCTCCAAGTGGACCGCCTCCCGGCCCGAGGACGAGCGCGAGTTCGTCCGCCGGCTCCAGTCGCACGGGGTGCCGACGACCGTCCGCGACACCCGGGGCCAGGAGATCGACGGCGCCTGCGGTCAGCTCGCCGCGGCGGGCTGAGCCGGCGGGTCAAGGCAAACCGGCAGGTCAACGCAGGCCGGTAGGTCAACGCAAACCGGCAGGTCGGCGAAAGCCGCAGGTCAGCGCAGGCCGGCGGCCGCCAGTGCGGCGGTCGCCCCGCCGGTCACCAGCAGCGTGGTGCCCACCGCCAGGGTGCGCAGCGCGACCGCGCCGAACAGCAGCCGGGGCGAGGTGCCGAGGCGCAGCAGCACGTCGGTGACGTCCCGGCGGTCGGTGCGGACCTCGGCCAGCCGGGTGACCACGGCGGCGGCCGCGCAGCCGAGCACCAGGCAGGCCTCGACGGCGGGCAGCGCGTCGGCGCTGTCGGGCGTGCCGATCCAGTAGCGGATGGTGGTGAGCACCAGCGCGAGGGCGAGGGTGAGCACGGCCAGCGGCGGGCCGAGGCGGCGGGCCTGGGCGGTGAGTCCGCGGCCGGCCAGCAGCCGCAGCGGGGTGGGCCGGCCGAGCGCGAGCAGCCGCCCGGTCCAGGACAGCAACGGGCCGGTGAGCAGGGCGAGTCCGACCGCGCTGGCGGCCCAGCCGCCGAGTGCGGCGGTGCTGGTGCTGCCGAGCCCGGCGGGCAGGTGGATCGGCCGGCCGTCGGCGGCGGCGCCGGGCCGCAGGGCGATGAGTTCGAGGGCGAGGCCGATCACGGCGAGCCCGACGGGCAGGGCGACCCGCAGGGCGCCGAAGCCGGTGCCGCCGCGGGTGCGGGTGCGGCCGCCGGGCAGGTACTCGGTGGGCGGGACGGCGCAGGCGGCGGCGATCCCGGCGGTGAGCGGGACCAGGGCGAGCAGGGCGACCGGCGCGACGGCCGGCAGCGGTACGCCCATGCCGAGGTCGGGGGCGAGCGCGGGCCCGGCGATGTCGTTGCGCAGGACCAGGAAGACCAGCAGGGTGAGCACGCTGCCGAGGGTGCAGGCGAGCACGACCTCACCGGCGATCAGGGTGCGGATCCGGCCGGAGCCGGCTCCGGCGGCGCGCAGGCCGGTGATCCGTTCGGGCCGCTGGGCGGGTACGGCGCGGGCGGTGACGGCCGCGAACCAGGCGACGGCGGCGAGCGGGGGCAGGCACCAGAGCAGTCGCACCAGCGCGTCCTCGCCGCCGAGCGGGTCGCTCATCGCCCGGCCGAGGGAGCGCAGCAGGAAGGCGGAGACCACGGCGGCGGCCAGCACGGTGAGCAGCCAGCGGCCGAGGTCGGGCACCCGGTAGCCCCGGGCCAGACGGAGATAGAACACGTCGACTCTTTCAGCGGCTCGGCGTCGTCAGCGGCGGGTGCCCGAGACGGCGGACGCGCCGGCCGCGCCCGGGACGGCGTGCCCGCGCGGGACGGGGGCGGCGGGGGCGGTGAGCCGTCCGTCGACGAGGGCGACGGCGCGGTCCGCGAACCGGACGAGCTCGGGGTCGTGAGTGGCCAGGACGAGGGTGAGCTGGTGCGACCGGGCCGCGCTGGTCAGTATCCGCAGGACCTGGTCGGCGGCCTCGCGGTGGAGCGGGGCGGTGGGGTCGTCGGCGAAGACGACGGGCGGCAGCGGGGCGAGGGCGCGGGCGACGGCGATCCGCTGGCGCTGGCTCTGGAGCAGCCGGTCGGGGCGCTGCCGGGCGACCTCGCCGACGTCGAGGCGTTCCAGCCATTCGTCGGCGGCGGTGTAGGCGGCCTTGTTGCCGGCGCCGGCGAGCAGCAGCGGCAGGGCGACGTTCTCCCGGGCGGTCAGTTCGGGCACCAGGTGGGGTTCGGAGCCGACGAAGCCGAAGCGGTCGCGGCGCAGCCGTTCGCGCCCGGCCCGGCCGAGGGTGTGGACGGGCGCGCTGTTGAACCAGACCTCGCCCTCGTCGACGGTGAGGAGGGCGGAGAGGCAGCCGAGGAGGGTGCTCTTGCCGGAGCCGCGCGGGCCGGTGACGGCGAGCACTTCGCCCTCGCGGACGCCGATCGAGATGCCCCGCAGGGCGGGGGTGCCGTGATGGGACTTGACGATCCCCCGGGCCCACAGCACGTCGTTGTCAGGCGGTGCCGCTGACATGAGGTTCCATCCTGGGTGGCCGCAGGGATATGACAGTCGTCAGATTAGAACGACTGGGGCCTGGTGCGGTTGCGGCGCTCTGGTCCATCGCGGGCAAATCACCCGCAATCAGGCATGTTTGATCGGCCGGCAGCGCCGGAAAAACGCCGAAGGGCGGTCCCGGGGGGAGTGGGACCGCCCTTCGGCGGAGGGTGGGGAAGGAGGATCAGGGGGTCAGATCTTCGCCCACGCGTCGGTGAGGCTGGTCCGCAGGATCTGCTCGATCTCGTCGAAGGTCGACTGGTTGGAGATCAGCGGCGGGGCCAGCTGGATGACCGGGTCGCCACGGTCGTCGGCGCGGCAGTACAGGCCGTTGTCGAAGAGGGCCTTCGACAGGAAGCCGTAGAGGACGCGCTCGACCTCGTCGTCGTTGAACGACTCCTTGGTGACCTTGTCCTTCACGAGCTCGATGCCGTAGAAGTACCCGTTGCCGCGGACGTCGCCGACGATCGGCAGGTCGCGCAGCTTGTTCAGGGTGCCCAGGAACGCGGCCTCGTTGTCGAGGACGTGCTGGTTCAGGCCCTCGCGCTCGAAGATGTCGAGGTTGGCCAGCGCCACCGCGGAGGAGACCGGGTGGCCGCCGAAGGTGTAGCCGTGCAGGAAGGTGTTGTCGCCCTTGTAGAACGGCTCGGCGAGGCGGTCCGAGATGATCGTGGCGCCGATCGGGGAGTAGCCCGAGGTCATGCCCTTGGCGCAGGTGATCATGTCGGGCTGGTAGCCGAACTTGTCGGCGCCGAACATGGTGCCCAGGCGGCCGAATGCGCAGATGACCTCGTCCGAGACCAGCAGCACGTCGTGGCGGTCGCAGATCTCGCGCAGGCGCTGGAAGTACCCGGGCGGCGGCGGGAAGCAGCCACCGGCGTTCTGCACCGGCTCGACGAAGACGGCGGCGACGGTCTCGGCGCCCTCGTTGAGGATGGCCACCTCGATCTCGTCGGCGCACCAGCGGCCGTAGGCCTCGGGGTCGACCGTGCCGTCCGGGCCTTCGAGGAAGGCGGGGGCGCGGTAGATGTTGGTGTTCGGGGCCTTGTGGGTGCCCGGTACCAGCGGCTCGAACGGGGCCTTCAGGCCCGGCAGGCCGGTGATCGACAGGGCGCCCTGCGGGGTGCCGTGGTAGGCGACGGCGCGCGAGATGACCTTGTACTTGGTCGGCTTGCCGGTCAGCTTGAAGTACTGCTTGGCGAGCTTCCAGGCGGTCTCGACGGCCTCGCCGCCACCGGTGGAGAAGAAGACCTTGTTCAGGTCGCCCGGGGCGTAGTTGGCCAGGCGCTCGGCCAGCTCGACGGCCTTCGGGTGGGCGTAGCTCCACACCGGGAAGAAGGCGAGCTCCTTGGCCTGCTTGGCGGCGGCCTCGGCCAGCTCCTCGCGGCCGTGGCCGGCCTGGACGACGAACAGGCCGGCGAGGCCGTCGAGGTACTTGCGTCCCTTGTCGTCCCAGACGTAGGTGCCTTCGCCCTTGACGATCGTCGGCACGGGGGAGTTCTCGTACGACGACATGCGGGTGAAGTGCATCCACAGGTGGTCGTAGGCGGTCTTGGAAAGGTCCTTCTGCGCCGGGTCGGCTGTCATCGGGTGCCCCAGGTGTAGGTCTGTTTCCGGAGCTTCAGGTAGACGAAGCTCTCGGTGCTCCGCACGCCGGGAAGCGCGCGGATGCGCTTGTTGATCAGTTCGAGCAGGTGCTCGTCGTCCTCGCAGACCAGTTCGGCCAGGAGGTCGAACGAGCCTGCGGTGCAGACGACGTAGTCGACCTCGTCGAGGGCGGCCAGCGCGTCGGCGACGGGCTCGATGTCGCCCTCGACCCGGATGCCGACCATCGCCTGGCGGGTGAAGCCGACGGTGAGCGGGTCCGTGACGGCGACGATCTGCATCACGCCCTGGTCGAGCAGCTTCTGGACGCGCTGGCGCACGGCCGCCTCGGACAGGCCGACGGCCTTGCCGATGGCGGCGTACGGGCGGCGTCCGTCCTCCTGGAGCTGCTCGATGATCGCCTTGGAGGCGGCATCGAGGGGAACGCTCGCGTTCCGGTCGCGGTTGGCCACGCCGCCACTGTGCCTGATCGTTCCCCTGTTCGCAAGCGAGGAATCTGCTGATTTCGTCGCGATCTTGGAATCCGCGTACGGATTTCATCGCCTACATGCACTGCACCTGTCGATACCGGCAGTCATGCGGCTACCCTGGCACGGTACGCGCGCAGCCCCGCAGCGCAGCGCGCGTTCCCCCAAACCAGTGGACCGCGCCGTCCAGGGCCCGGCCACCCGACACCCTTCGTGCGCCGGACCCGCCGACGTACCATGGCGCCGGAATCTGCAACGCCGCAGGCCCAGACCGAGGAGAGACCCCGTGAGCGACCTTCGCACGCTGCGCAACTACATCAACGGTGAGTTCGTCGACGCGGCGGACGGCCGCACGCTCGACATCGTCGACCCCACCACCGGTGAGGCCTACGCGACGTCCCCGCTGTCCGGTGCCTCCGATGTGGACGCCGCGATGGCCTCGGCCGCCGCCGCCTTCCCGGTCTGGCGCGACGCCACCCCGAGCACCCGCCAGAAGCTGCTGCTCAAGATCGCCGACGCGGTCGAGGCCCGGGCCGACGAGCTCGTCGAGGCGGAGGTCCGCAACACGGGCAAGCCGCGCGGGCTGACCCTCTCGGAGGAGATCGGTCCGATGGTGGACCAGATCCGCTTCTTCGCCGGCGCCGCCCGCATGCTGGAGGGCAAGGCCGCCGGGGAGTACATGGACGGGATGACCTCGATCGTCCGCCGCGAGCCGGTCGGCGTCTGTGCCCAGGTCGCGCCGTGGAACTACCCGATGATGATGGCCGTCTGGAAGTTCGCCCCGGCCATCGCCGCGGGCAACACCGTCGTCCTGAAGCCCTCGGACACCACCCCGGCCTCCACCGTCCTGCTCGCCGAGATCATCGGCGGCGTCCTCAAGGACCTGGAGCTGCCGGCCGGCGTCTTCAACGTGATCTGCGGCGACCGCGAGTCCGGCCGGCTGATGGTCGAGCACAAGACCCCGGCGATGGCCTCCATCACCGGTTCGGTCCGGGCCGGCATCCAGGTCGCCGAGTCCGCCTCCAAGGACGTCAAGCGCGTCCACCTGGAGCTGGGCGGCAAGGCCCCGGTCGTGGTCTTCGAGGACGCCGACATCGCCGAGGCCGTCGAGGGCATCTCGGTCGCGGGCTACTTCAACGCCGGCCAGGACTGCACCGCCGCCACCCGCGTGCTGGTGCACGAGTCGATCCACGACGCCTTCGTCGAGGCGCTGGCCAAGGCCGCGGCCGAGACCAAGACCGGCGGCGTGGACGACGAGGACGTGCTGTACGGCCCGCTGAACAACGCCAACCAGCTGAAGCAGGTGGCCGGCTTCATCGAGCGGCTGCCCACCCACGCCAAGATCGAGGCCGGTGGCCACCAGGTCGGCGAGAAGGGCTACTTCTACGCCCCGACCGTCGTCTCCGGCCTGCGGCAGGACGACGAGATCATCCAGAACGAGGTCTTCGGCCCGGTCATCACCGTGCAGAAGTTCACCGACGAGGACCAGGCCGTCGACTACGCCAACGGCGTCGACTTCGCGCTGGCCTCCTCGGTGTGGACCAAGGACCACGCCCGCGCCATGCGGATGTCGCGCCGGCTGGACTTCGGCTGCGTCTGGATCAACACCCACATCCCGCTGGTCGCCGAGATGCCGCACGGTGGCTTCAAGAAGTCCGGCTACGGCAAGGACCTCTCCGCGTACGGCTTCGAGGACTACACCCGGGTGAAGCACGTCATGACCGCGATCTAGCGGGTCGTGGCGGTCGGGCGCTGTATGACCGCGATCTGATCGCACGTCCATCGTGTGAACGGACAATGGGCCCGGGTCCTTTCGACCCGGGCCCGGTGTCTTTGCATCCTGTCGGCCGTTCGCGTGACCGGCTGACAAGATGAAACTGCACTTCGGGGCCGCGACTCCCTAGCCTTACCGGCATGAGCATCCCCACCGCTGACTCAGCCGCCGGCCAGGCGGTCAAGGCCGCCGACCGCGCGCACGTCTTCCACTCGTGGTCCGCCCAGGCGCTGATCGACCCCCTCGCGGTGGCCGGCGCCGAGGGCTCGTACTTCTGGGACTACGACGGCAACCGCTACCTCGACTTCTCCTCGCAGCTGGTCAACACCAACATCGGTCACCAGCACCCGAAGGTGGTCGCCGCGATCCAGGAGCAGGCGGCGAAGCTCTGCACCATCGCCCCCGGCTTCGCGGTCGAGGCGCGCAGTGAGGCCGCCCGGCTGATCGCCGAGCGCACCCCCGGTGACCTCGACAAGATCTTCTTCACCAACGGCGGCGCCGAGGCGGTCGAGAACGCCGTCCGGCTGGCCCGGCTGCACACCGGCCGGCAGAAGGTCATGTCCGCCTACCGCTCGTACCACGGCGCCACCGCCAACGCGATCGCCCTCACCGGCGACCCGCGGCGCTGGGCCAACGAGACCGGCGTCTCCGGCGTGGTGCACTTCTGGGGCCCGTACGCCTACCGCTCCAACTTCCACGCCGAGAACGAGGCGCAGGAGTGCGAGCGCGCGCTGGAGCACCTGGAGCAGGTGATCGCCTTCGAGGGCCCCGGGACGATCGCGGCGATCATCCTGGAGACCGTGGTCGGCACCGCGGGCATCCTGATCCCGCCGGCGGGCTACCTGGCCGGGGTGCGGGAGATCTGCGACCGCTTCGGCATCGTGTTCATCCTCGACGAGGTGATGGCCGGCTTCGGCCGCACCGGCGAGTGGTTCGCCGCCGACCACTGGGGCGTCACCCCGGACCTGCTGACCTTCGCCAAGGGCGTCAACTCGGGCTACGTCCCGCTGGGCGGCGTGGCGATCAGCGCCGAGATCGCCGCCACCTTCGCCGAGCGGGCGTTCCCGGGCGGGCTCACCTACTCCGGCCACCCGCTGGCCTGCGCCTCGGCCGTCGCCACCATCACCGCCATGGCGGAGGAGGGCATCGTCGAGAACGCCAAGCACATCGGCGAGACCGTGCTCGGCCCCGGCCTGCGGGAGCTGGCCGAGCGGCACCCCTCGATCGGCGAGGTCCGCGGCCTCGGCGTGTTCTGGGCGCTCGACCTGGTGAAGGACCGCGGGACCCGCGAGCCGCTGGTCCCGTACAACGCGGCCGGCCCCGCCAACGCGCCGATGGCCGAGCTGGCCGCCGCCTGCAAGCAGCGCGGGCTCTGGCCGTTCGTCAACATGAACCGCCTCCACGTCGTCCCGCCGTGCACCGTCACCGAGGAGGAGGCCAAGACCGGTCTCGCGGTGCTCGACGAGGTGCTGTCGCTCGCCGACGCGCACACCGTCTGACGTACCGACCGGACGGCCCCGGGTGTCGCGCACGCCCGGGGCCGTCCCACGCTCCGGAGGCCTTCCCCATGCCCAGCACCACCCCGACCCGCCCCCACAACTCCCGTACGATCCGCCGGCGTTCGGTGCTCGGCGGGGCCGCGCTGCTCGGCGCCGGCACGCTGGCCGGCTGCGGCATCCCGTCCGCGTACGTCGCCGAGGACCGCCGCTCGGTCCAGGACCGCTCGGACCGCGAGCAGCGGCTCGCCTTCTCCAACTGGACCCAGTACATCGACACCGACGACCAGGGCCACCGGCCGACCCTGGACGCCTTCACCGAGCGGACCGGCATCGCGGTCACCTACACCGAGGACATCAACGACAACGACGAGTTCTTCGGAAAGATCAGCCCGGTGCTCACCCAGGGCGCCGACCCCGGCCGGGACCTCATGGTGGTCAGCGATTGGATGGCCGGCCGGTACGTCTCGCTCGGCTGGGTGCAGGCCATGGACCGGGCCAACCTGCCCAACGTCACCGCCAACCTGGACCCGCAGCTCGCCGACCCGGCCTTCGACCCCGGGCGCCGGCGCAGCGTGCCCTGGCAGTCCGGGATCACCGGCATCGCGTACAACCGCAAGGCGCTCGGTCGGGAACTGAAGTCGACCGCGGACCTCTGGGCGCCCGATCTCAAGGGCCGGGTCACCCTGTTCGCCGGGCTGGACGAGGCGCTCGGGCTGCTGATGCTCGCCCAGGGTGCGGACGTCTCCCGGTTCGGCGAGGACGACGCGCACCGGGCGATGGACACCGTGCAGAAGATGGTCGACACCGGCCACATCCGCCGCTTCACCGGCAACGACTACACCAGCGACCTCGCCTCCGGTGCCGCCGTCGCCTGCCAGGCCTACTCCGGCGACGCCGTCCAACTGACCGCCCAGAACCCGGACATCGAGTTCGTGGTGCCGCAGGAGGGCGGCGAGCTGTGGGCGGAGAGCCTGATGATCCCCAACCGGGCCCGGCACAAGCGCAACGCCGAGCTGCTGATCGACCACTACTACCAGCCCGAGGTGGCCGCCGAACTCGCCGCGTTCGTCCAGTACATCTGCCCGGTGCCGGCCGCCCGCGAGGTGCTGGCGGCCAGCGGCGACAAGGACAAGGCCGAACTGGCGGAGAACCCGCTGCTCTTCCCGACCGACGAGATGCGCGCCCGGCTGCACACCATGCGCGACGTCACCTCGGCGGAGCGGCCCGAACTGCACAAGGTCTGGGGGCGCATCACCGGCGTGTAGGCCACCGGCGGTCAGCGGTCAGCGGTCAGCGGTCAGCGGTCAGCGGCGGACGGCGTCCAGGGCGAGCAGCGCCACGTGCAGGGAGAGGCAGGACTCCACCTGGTCGAGGTCGACGCCGAGGATCCGCTCGACCTTGTGCAGGCGGTCGTAGAAGGACGGCCGGGACAGGTGCGCGGCGTCGGCCGCCGCCGACTTGTTCCGGCCCTGCTCCAGGTAGATCCGCAGCATCTGCACCAACTGGCCGTTGTGCTCGGCGTCGTGGGCCAGCAGCGGGCCCAGCTCCCGCTCCACGTAGGTCTGCAGCCGGGCGTCGTCGCGCAGCAGGTGGAGCAGGCCGCGCAGCCGGACGTCCGGCAGCCGGTAGTACGAGGCGGCCCGGCCGCCGGGCGCGTCGTGCAGGGCCGCGTCGGCGACCTGGGTGGCCTCCAGCAGGGTGCGCCGGGCGTCCCGGACGGAGCCGACCGAGGAGCCGACCGCGACCACCGGGGCGGGTGCGGCGGCGGCGTCGTCCCGGCCGGCCTCGGCCGACATCCGGCGCAGCGTGGCCGAGAAGGCGTCCAGGGCGGCGTGCTCGTCCTGCTGGGTGCCGAGCGTGATCAGCACGCCGACGCCCTCGTCGTCCAGCGCGCCGACCAGGGCGGAGAGTCGGCAGGCCCGGACGGCTCCCGCGGCGAGCTCGGTGAAGTCGCGCAGCCGGGCCTGCGCCTCCAGGGCGGCCGGGATCGGGCCGCGCCGCTGCCGCAGCACCACTCCGACCAGCCGGCGGCCCTCCAGCGGGACGCCGAGCGCCTGGGCGCGCAGGGCCACCTCGGAGACGGTCAGCGCGTGGGTGAGGATGCCGGACAGCAGGGTGCGGTGGGTCTGCCGCTCCAGGCTCTCCCGGTCGCGCACCACCAGCCGGTTGAGCGCCAGGGCGGAGGCGCCGCGTTCCAGCAGCATGGTGTGCGGGTGGGCCTCGTTCTCGGGCAGCGGGCCCGGATCCTGCACCAGCACGAGTCGGCCCCAGTCCTGGCCGCGGGCGCCGACCGTGGTCACCAGCCAGCCGCTGCGCGGGTCGTGCCCGGTGCGGCCGGGCGGGCGGACCCCGCGGGAGCGGCGCTCCCAGTCCTCCAGCAGTTCGACCTCCGGGCGGCCGGCGGTGTCGTGGGCGAGCACCTGGTGCGCGAGGTTCTCCAGGACGACCGGCGCGCCCGCCATCCGGGCCACCTGGCGGATCACCTCGGGCGGCTCGGCGCCCTCCACCACCAGCTCGTTGAACACCTGGTGGACGGCCTCGGAGACGCGCAGCTGCTCCAGCTGGGCGTTGACCACCAGCGCGTGCACGGCCTCGGTGACGGCGACGAAGCGCAGCTCGCGGCGGAGCGTGATCAGCGGCAGGCCGCGTTGTTCGGCGGCGTGCACCAGGGCGCGGGGCAGCGAGTCGAAGTAGCGCCGGCCGTACTCGACGACCAGTCCGGCGACCCCCACCTCGTCCAGCTCGCGGACGTAGCGGGCCAGGCCCTCGCGGTCGTCGGGCAGCGCGATGCCGGTGGTGAGCACCAGTTCGCCGCCCTGGAGCATCCCGGCGACGTCGGGCAGTTCGCTCACGTGGACCCAGCGGACCGGCCGCTCCAGGTGGTCGGCGCCGGCGACGACCTGGGGCAGGCCGCGCCGCATCACCTCCAGGTCGAGCACGCGGGCGACGGTGGGGAGCATCGCGGGCCTCCAGGGCCTTGAGGGACCAGAGTGTCAGGTAAATCATCCATCGCGGCGACGACCTGTCGCCCTCGGTGAACCCTTGCACCCTGTAAGGCCCTACCCGCCGAGGTTGTCGGAGTGACCCTTGTCACGCCGGGGCGGCAACGGGCATGGTCAGCGGGTCGGCTGTGGCGAAAAACAGACCTCACGCCGGAATCCATCGCGTTGCCGGAATGCAACAGCGGAATCCCTTGTCCGGAGTCCGCCGGACTGCCAGGATCGCGCAACCCCGGTGATCAGCCGGTCGGATTCCCCCACCGCACAACCGTGAGAATCGCCGTGGCAGTCGACCCACCGGCACTTGGAGGAACCAGATGGACCTGACCGACTTCGGCGCGGGCGCGCAGTACATCGCGGGCCGTCGGACCCGGGGGAGCGGCGAGCCCTTCCAGGTCGTCAACCCCGCGGACGGCAGCGTGGTCGAGCAGGTCGCCCTGGCCACCACCGGCGAGGTCGACGCGGCCGTGGCCGCCGCGAAGGCGGCCCTGCCCGGCTGGTCCCGCGCCACCCCCGGCGCCCGCTCCGAGGCGCTGACCGCACTGGCCGCCGTCCTGACCTCGGCGAGCGCAGACCTCGCCCGGGTGGAGACCGCGCAGACCGGCAAGCCGGTCAAGCTGGCCACCGAGTTCGACGTCCCCGGCACCATCGACAACGTGGCGTTCTTCGCCGGCGCCGCCCGCAACCTGGAGGGCAAGGCGGCCGGCGAGTACTCCGGCGACCACACCTCCTACGTGCGCCGCGAGGCGATCGGCGTGGTCGGCTCGATCTCGCCGTGGAACTACCCGCTGCAGATGGCCGCCTGGAAGGTCCTGCCGGCGATCGCGGCGGGCAACACCATCGTGCTCAAGCCGTCCGAGCTGACCCCGCTCACCTCGCTGATGTTCGCCCGGGCCTGCACCGAGGCGGGCATCCCCGACGGCGTGGTCAACGTGGTCACCGGCGCCGGACGCACCGCCGGCGAGCACCTGGTCGCGCACCCGGACGTCGCCATGGTGTCCTTCACCGGCTCCACCCCGGTCGGCCGCAGGGTCGCCGAACTCGCCACCGCGAGCGTCAAGCGCACCCACCTGGAGCTCGGCGGCAAGGCCCCGTTCGTGGTCTTCGACGACGCCGACCTCGACGCCGCCGTGCACGGCGCGGTCGCCGCCTCGCTGATCAACGGCGGCCAGGACTGCACCGCCGCCACCCGCGCGTACGTCCAGCGCCCGCTGTACGACGCGTTCGTGGCCGGCGTGGCCGAGCTGTACGCCGCGATCCGGATCGGCGACCCGCTCAACCCGCACACCGACCTCGGCCCGCTGGTCTCGTACACCCACCGGGACCGGGTGGCCGGCTTCGTCGAACGCGCCCGCTCCTACGCCACCGTGGTCACCGGCGGCCGCGCGCCGGAGCAGGGCCACGACGGCACCGACCTCACCCGCGGCGCGTACTACGCGCCCACCCTGATCACCGGCGCCGCCCAGGACAGCGAGGTGGTCCAGGGCGAGATCTTCGGCCCGGTGCTCGTCGTGCTGCCCTTCGACACCGACGACGAGGGCCTGCGGCTGGCCAACGACACCCCCTACGGCCTGGCCGCCTCCGCCTGGACGGGCAACGTGCACCGCTCGCTGCGCGCCACCCGGGAGATCGCGGCCGGGTGCGTCTGGGTCAACGACCACATCCCGATCATCAGCGAGATGCCGCACGGCGGCTACAAGGCGTCCGGCTACGGCAAGGACATGTCCCAGTACTCGCTGGACGAGTACACCCAGGTCAAGCACGTCATGTTCGACACCACCGCGGTGGCCCGCAAGGACTGGCACCGCACCGTCTTCGGAGACAGATAACCCCTGCCCAGGGGCGCCGCCCCCAGGGCGCCCCGATTCGACCTCTTACCCCCAGGAGGCCCGTTCCATGGCGTTCAACGAGTTCACCGACGGTCTGCCCGAACCGGTCCGCAAGGCCTGGGAACGCAGCCAGACCAGCGGCCGGGCCGCGATCGGCCGCCGCACCCTGCTGCGGGCCGCCGCGCTGACCGCCGGTGCGGGCACGCTGGCCGCCTGCGGGATCCCGGCGGCCAGGACCGTCGGCGGCGACTCGACCGCCAACGCCGCCAAGGACCTCTCGGACACCGAGAAGGTGGTCAACTTCTCCAACTGGCCGCTGTACATCGACACCGACGAGAAGGACAAGGAGAAGCACGGCACCCTGGACGCCTTCACCGCGGCCACCGGCGTCAAGGTCAGGTACAACGAGGACGTCAACGACAACGTCGAGTTCTTCGGCAAGGTCAAGCCGCAGCTCGCGGCCGGCCAGGACACCGGCCGCGACCTGATGGTCCTCACCGACTGGATGGCCGCCCGGATGATCCGGCTCGGCTGGGCGCAGAAGCTCAACCCGGCGAACGTCACCACCGCGATCACCACCATCGACTCCCGCTTCCGCGCCCCCGACTGGGACCCGGGCCGGCTGTACTCCTACCCGTGGGCCGGCATCCAGGTCGTCATCGCCTACAACAAGAAGGCGACCAAGGGGAAGGAGGTCACCAGCGTCTCCCAACTGCTGGACGACCCCGACCTCAAGGGCCGGGTCACCTTCCTCTCCGAGATGCGCGACAGCATCGGGATCACCCTGCTGGACCTGGGCAAGGACCCGGCGAAGTTCACCGCCGACGACTACGACGCCGCCGTCGCCCGGCTGCAGAAGGGCGTCGACAGCAAGCAGATCCGCCGCTTCACCGGCAACGACTACGGCCAGGAGCTGTCCTCCGGTGACATCGCGGCCTGCGTCGCCTGGGGCGGTGACCTGATCCAACTGCGCGCCGACAACCCGGACATCGAGTTCGTCATCCCGGAGAAGGGCTACGTCTCCTCGACGGACAACATGCTGATCCCGGCCCGGGCGCAGCACAAGGCGAACGCGGAAAAGCTGATCGACTTCTACTATCAGCCGAAGATCGCGGCGCAGCTGGTCGCGGGCATCGGCTTCGTCTCCGCCGTCACCGGGATGAAGGACGAACTCGCCGCCCTCGCCCCGGACAGCGCGGCCAACCCGCTGGTCGTACCCACCCCCGAGATGGCGGCCAAGTCGCACGTGTTCCGCACCCTCACCGAGACCGAGGAGAGCGACTTCGAGCAGAAGTTCTCCAAGCTCATCGGCGCCTGACCCCCCCCACGCGCGGCCCACTCCCGGCAGAGAACCCAGGAAGACACCCATGACAGACCAGCAGCGCGACGCGGCCGCCGGCGGCGACGTCCGCCTCACCGGCATCGGCAAGACCTACGGCGCCTTCACCGCCGTCCACCCGCTCGACCTCACCGTCCCGCAGGGCTCCTTCTTCGCCCTGCTCGGCGCCTCCGGCTGCGGCAAGACCACCACCCTGCGCATGATCGCCGGCCTGGAGGAGCCCACCAGCGGCACCGTCCTGATCGGCGGCCAGGACGTCACCGCCCTGCCCCCGTACAAGCGGCCGGTGAACACCGTCTTCCAGAGCTACGCGCTCTTCCCGCACCTCGACATCTTCGAGAACGTCGCCTTCGGCCTGCGCCGCCGCGGCCGCAAGGACGTCAAGAAGCAGGTCGAGGAGATGCTGGAGCTGGTCGAACTCGGCCAGTACGCCCGGCGCAAGCCGCACCAGCTCTCCGGCGGCCAGCAGCAGCGCGTCGCCGTCGCCCGCGCCCTGATCAACCACCCGCAGGTGCTGCTCCTCGACGAGCCGCTCGGCGCACTCGACCTCAAGCTCCGCCGCCAGATGCAGCTGGAGCTCAAGCGGATCCAGACCGAGGTCGGCATCACCTTCGTGCACGTCACCCACGACCAGGAGGAGGCCATGACGATGGCCGACACCATCGCGGTGATGAACGGCGGCCGGGTCGAGCAACTGGGCGCCCCCGCCGAGCTGTACGAGAACCCCGCCACCACCTTCGTGGCCAACTTCCTCGGCCAGTCCAACCTGCTGCCCGCCGAGGTCACCGGCACCGACGGCGGCGACCTGCTGCTCACCGCGGCCGGCGTCCGCCTCGCCGTGCCCAAGGCGCGCTGCGCCACCGAGGCCAGGCAGGTCCACCTGGGCGTGCGCCCGGAGAAGATCACCATCGCGCACGCCTCCGCCGAGGTCGCCGACGGCCGCAACCGGCTGGCCGGCACCGTCCTCGACTCCAGCTTCATCGGCGTCTCCACCCAGTACGTGGTGCGCACCGACGGCGGCCAGGAGGTCACCGTCTTCGAGCAGAACATGGAGCGCGACGCCCGGATCGTCCCCGGCGCGCCCGTCCTGCTGCACTGGAACCCGGCGCACTCCTTCGCCCTGGACGCCGCGCAGGCGATCGACGCGGGCACCGCGGAGGAGGCCGCATGACCACCACCACCCCGGCCGCTCCGTCACAGGTCATACCGCTCACGGAACCGGCGCGGAAGCCGAAGCGCAAGCTCACCGCGTACTGGTTGCTGCTGCCCGGCATCGCCTGGCTCGTCGTCTTCTTCGCCGTCCCGATGGTCTACCAGGCGTCCACCTCGCTGCAGACCGGCTCGCTCGAAGCGGGCTTCAAGGTCACCTGGCACCTCGCGACCTACTGGGACGCCCTGGTCGAGTACAAGTGGCACTTCGTCCGCTCGTTCTCCTACGCCGGCATCGCCACCGTGCTCTGCCTGGCCGTCGGCTACCCGCTCGCGTACACGATCGCCTTCAAGGCGAGCAAGCGCTGGCGCAACGTCATCCTGATCCTGGTCATCGCGCCGTTCTTCACCAGCTTCCTGATCCGCACGCTGGCCTGGAAGACCATCCTGTCCGACGGCGGGCCGGTGGTCGGGGTGCTCAACACCCTGCACGTCCTGGACGTCACCAACGCGCTCGGCCTCACCTCCGGCGACCGGGTGCTCGCCACGCCGCTCGCCGTGGTCTGCGGTCTCACCTACAACTTCCTGCCGTTCATGATCCTGCCGCTGTACACCTCGCTGGAGCGGATCGACCCCCGCCTGCACGAGGCGGCCGGCGACCTGTACGCCCGGCCGTTCACCACCTTCCGCAAGGTCACCTTCCCGATCTCGCTGCCCGGCGTGGTCGCCGGCACCCTGCTCACCTTCATCCCGGCCTCCGGCGACTACATCAACGCCCAGCTGCTGGGCTCGCCGAGCGAGCAGATGGTCGGCAACGGCATCCAGAAGCAGTTCCTGAACGTGCTCGACTACCCCACGGCTGCCGCACTGAGCTTCATCCTGATGGCCCTGATCCTGGGCATGGTGACGGTCTACATGCGCAAGGCCGGGACGGAGGAACTGGTCTGATGTCCCGGATTACCAAGTGGATACGCGCCCACCTGGTGGTGCTGGCCGGCGTGCTGGCCCTCGCCTACCTGGTGCTGCCCAACCTGGTCGTGCTCGCCTTCTCGTTCAACAAACCGGTCGGCAAGTTCAACTACGAGTGGAACGAGTTCTCCACCGACGCCTGGACCAACCCCTGCGGCGTGGCCGACATGTGCCAGTCGCTCTCGCTCAGCCTGCAGATCGCGGTGCTCGCCACCATCGGCGCCACCGTGCTCGGCACCATGGTCGCCTTCGCACTGGCCCGCTACCGCTTCCGCGGCCGCTCGGCCACCACCGCGATGATCTTCCTGCCGATGGCCATGCCCGAGGTGGTCATGGCCGCCTCGCTCGGGACGCTGTTCCTCAACATGCGCATCCCGTTCGGCTTCACCACCATCCTCATCGCGCACATCATGTTCTGCCTCAGCTTCGTGGTGACGGCCGTCAAGGCCCGCGTGATGAGCATGGACCCGAGGCTCGAACAGGCCGCCCAGGACCTCTACGCGACCCCCATCCAGACCTTCCTGCGGGTCACCCTGCCGTTGGCCGCCCCCGGCATCGCGGCGGGAGCGCTGCTCAGCTTCGCGCTCTCCTTCGACGACTTCATCATCACCCAGTTCAACTCGGGCCCGACCACGGTCACCTTCCCGATGTTCGTCTGGGGCGCGTCGCAGCGCGGCATCCCGGTGCAGGTGAACGTCATCGGCACCGCGATGTTCATCGCCGCCGTCGCGCTGACCGTCGCCGGCCAGTGGCTGGGCAACCGCCGGAAGGCCACCGCCTGACGTACGGTCGGGTGTGGTGGCCGAACAAACCATCGCCTAAGTACAGAAAGTGGCTGATAATGCATGGACTCCGCCCGCGCACTCAGTGACGCCAGGCCCACCCCCTTCTGGCTGGAGGATCCGGGCCGGCCGGCGGCACTGCCCGCCCTGGTCGGCGACACCACCTGCGACCTGCTGGTCGTCGGCGGCGGCTACTCCGGCCTCTGGACCGCCCTCATCGCCAAGGAACGCGACCCCTCGCTGGACGTCGTGCTGGTCGAGGGCAACGAGGTCGGGTGGGCCGCGTCCGGGCGCAACGGCGGATTCTGCGCGGCCAGCCTCACCCACGGCTTCGGCAACGGCTTGCAACGCTGGCCCGCCGAACTCGCCCAGCTGGAACGCCTCGGTGCCGCCAACCTGGACGGCATCGAGGCCACCCTCAAGCGCTACGGCATCGACGCCGAGTGGGAGCGCACCGGCGAGATCGACGTCGCCACCCAGCCGCACCAGGTCGAGGAACTCCACGAGATCGCCGAGGCCGTCGCCCGGTACGGCTTCGACATCACCGTCCTGGACGCCGACGAGCTGCGCGCCGAGGTCGACTCGCCGACCTTCCTCGGCGGCCTCTGGGACAAGGAGGGCGTGGCGATGGTCCACCCCGCCAAGCTCGCCTGGGGCCTGCGGGACGCCTGCCTCGGCCAGGGCGTGCGGATCTTCGAGCACACCCGGGCCACCGACCTGCGGGAGTACGGCAGCGGCATGGCCGTCCGCACCCCGTACGGACGGGTCTTCGCCCGGCGCGTCGCACTCGGCACCAACGTGTTCCCGTCGCTGGTCAAGAGGGTCCGGCCGTACATCGTGCCGGTGTACGACTACGCGCTGATGACCGAGCCGCTCAGCGACGAGCAGCTCGCCGCGATCGGCTGGCGCGGCCGGCAGGGACTCGGCGACAGCGCCAACAAGTTCCACTACTTCCGGCTCTCCGCCGACAACCGGATCCTGTGGGGCGGCTACGACGCCGTCTACCACTACGGCGGCCGCGTCCGGCACGAGTACGACCAGCGGCCGGAGACCTTCCGCACGCTGGCGAACCACTTCTTCCGCTGCTTCCCGCAGCTGGAGGGCCTGCGGTTCACCCACGCCTGGGGCGGCGCCATCGACACCTGCAGCCGGTTCTCGGCGTTCTTCGACACCGCCTACCGGGGCAAGGTCGCGTACGCGGCCGGGTACACCGGGCTCGGCGTCGGCGCGACGCGCTTCGGCGCCGAGGTGATGCTCGACCTGCTGTCCGGCGAGCGCACCGAGCGCACCTCGCTGGACATGGTGCGCAGCAAGCCGCTGCCGTTCCCGCCCGAGCCGGTGCGCTGGGCCGGGATCGAGATCACCACCCGCTCGCTGGAGCGCGCGGACCGCAACGGCGGCCACCGCAACCTCTGGCTGCGCACGCTCGACCGCATGGGGCTCGGCTTCGACAGTTGACCTCGCTGTCCGTGAGCTGACCTCGCCATCCCTGCTATCCGTGTTATCCGTGCTATCCGCGTTATCCGTGTAAGAGAGACCCGCCGTCCGCCTCTCCTTGGTGACGGCGGGTCTCGGTCTCCCCGTCGCGTCCCGACCAGGACGATCCGACCGGAACCAGCGGCAAGAAGCGGGGACAGACATGGAGAGCACCGGACTGCACTGGCTCGCCCAGGTGGCAGCGGACCCGGAGGCCTTCCGGGAGCAATGGGAGCGCACCGGGCTGGGGCTGATGCTGCTACCGGCCGGCCGCCGCTGGGACGTCCTCTCCGTCCCCGGACGGCTCGGACGCCCGGCCCTGGAGATCCTGGACCCCGGCTCCTGCGGCCCCGTCCTCACCGACTTCGGGGACGAACACGTCAGCTTCCTGGTCCCCGTCGGCACCGCCGCCCGCTGGATCGGGACGGGCGTGCGCAGCGCGGGGGAGGGCACCTGGATCGTCGTCCCGCACCCCGAGCGCCGCAGCCGCGGGGTGCGCTGGCTCGTCCCGCCCGACGGCTCCGGACGGCTCAACGACCCGGTGCTGCTGGAGCTCGCCCTGCACGAGGCCGCGGCCGGGCTCAGCGGCTGGTGATCGCCCGCCCCGGGCTCCGGCCCCAGGCCGGCGGTGGCGCGCGGGGCGGGCGGTCGCGTCAGACTGGAAACGTGACCACCGCCCCGGACGCCGTCGACGCGCCCCTTCGACCGGGCCACACCCAGCTGCGCCTCGCCGCACTGGCGGCCCCCGTCTGCGACCGGTACGGGCTCGCTCTGGCCGGTGGGCACGCGCTGCGCGCCCACGGCGTCGCGGCCTGCCCGCAGGACGGACTCACCCTGGTGACCGGCGGGGCCGACCTGCCGGAGGTGGCCGCCGCGCTGGGCGAGGCCTACCGCGCGGCCGGCGGCGGGGTCGCCGAACGCCCGGGCACGCCGCGGCTGGAGCAGCTCACCGTCCGGCTCGCGCTCGGCGGGCGGTCGCACTCGGTGGAGCTGCGGAAGGAGCCGCTGGCCCACCGGCCGGTGCGCTTCGACCTCGCCGCGCCCCCGCCCGGCGAGCCGGCGGTGGCGCTGCCGGCGGTCCTGCCGGTCGTCCTGCCAGTTGTGCTGCCGGTCGTCGCCCTGGAGGACGCCGCCGCGCTCACGACCGCGCTGCTGGTGGACCGTGGCATGCCGCGGGACCTGGTCGACGTGCACGCCCTCACCGACTGCTACCGGGAGGGCGAACTCATCGCGCTGGCAGGCGAATTGGACGCGGACTTCCAGCCCGCGGCGCTCGCCGACCGGCTGGAGACGCTGGCCGAGGCGGCGGACGGCCGGTTCCGGGCCCGGGGTGTCGCGGCACGCGCGGTCGGCGGGCTGAAGCGGTGGGCGCTCGCCTGGGCCCAGGACCTGCGGCTGGACCTGCTGGAGACCCAGGAGGCGGCCGACGGTCTGCACGACCCGTACCTGGAGGACGAGGAGTCCTGAACGCGGGGTGGCGGCGCTTCGTCCTCGCGCGTTCCTCCTGCCGCGTTCGTCCTGGCGCGTTCGTCTTGCGGGGTCGTCTTTGCGGGTCCGGCTTCACACGTTCGTTCGTGCCCCCTCACCCATTCGGCCGAGCAACCGGACGACCTGTAAGGCTGAATCCGCGATCCCCGTCAGCCTGTTCGTTGAGGCCTGGCGCGGCGGGCACCAGACTGGAGACGAACGCGGTAGCCCCGTGAATCCCGTCGCCCGGCCCACTCGCGGGCGGCGCCAGACAGGACCGGCGGCAGGACGCCGCCCGGGACTTCGGAGGCAGACGGACTTGAGCAAGCACATCACTCACTGGATCGGCGGCGAGCCCGTCGCCACCGCCGGCGCGGCGCCCCGCCGCGGTGACATCTTCGACCCGGCCACCGGCCAGGTCGCCGGCCAGGTCGACTTCGCCGGGATCGCCGAGGTCGACCAGGCCGTGGCCGCCGCCGCCTCGGCCTTCGCCGATTGGCGCACCGCCTCGGTCGCCAAGCGCACCACCGTGCTGTTCGCCTTCCGCGAGCTGCTGAACGCCCGCCGCGACGAGCTGGCCGCGATCATCGTGTCCGAGCACGGCAAGGTCCACTCCGATGCGCTCGGCGAGATCGCCCGCGGCCTGGAGGTCGTCGAGTACGCCTGCGGCATCCCGCAGCTCGTCAAGGGCGGCTTCACCGAGCAGGCCTCCACCGGCGTCGACGTCTACTCGATCCGCCAGCCGCTCGGCCCGGTCGCGATCATCTCGCCGTTCAACTTCCCGGCCATGGTGCCGATGTGGTTCTTCCCGCTCGCCATCGCGGCCGGCAACACCGTCGTCCTGAAGCCCTCGGAGAAGGACCCGTCCGCCGCCAACTTCCTCGCCGGATTGTGGAAGGAGGCAGGCCTGCCGGACGGCGTCTTCAACGTCGTGCACGGCGACAAGGCCGCCGTGGACCGCCTGCTGGAGCACCCGGACGTCAAGTCCGTCAGCTTCGTCGGCTCCACCCCGATCGCCCGCTACGTCTACGAGACCGGTACGCGCTACGGCAAGCGCGTGCAGGCCCTGGGCGGCGCCAAGAACCACATGCTGGTCCTGCCCGACGCCGACCTCGACCTGGCCGCCGACGCCGCCGTCAACGCGGGCTTCGGCGCGGCCGGCGAGCGCTGCATGGCCGTGTCCGTCCTGGTCGCGGTCGACCCGATCGGCGACGACCTGGTCGACAAGATCAAGCAGCGGATCGCCACCCTGAAGGTCGGCCCCGGCTGCAACGGCGACTCCGAGATGGGCCCGCTGGTCACCGGCCAGCACCGCGACAAGGTCACCTCCTACGTCGAGTCCGGTGTCGCCGACGGCGCCGAGCTCGCCGTGGACGGCCGCAAGCACCCGGTCACCGCCGAGGACGAGAACGGCGCCCCGACCTCGGACGGCTTCTGGCTCGGCCCCACCCTGTTCGACCACGTGAAGCCGGGCATGTCCGTCTACAACGACGAGATCTTCGGCCCGATCCTCTCCGTCGTGCGCGTCGCCTCCTACGACGAGGGCCTGGCGCTGATCAACGCCAACCCGTACGGCAACGGCACCGCCCTCTTCACCAACGACGGCGGCGCGGCCCGGCGCTTCCAGTTCGAGGTGGAGGTCGGCATGGTCGGCATCAACGTGCCGATCCCGGTCCCGGTCGCCTACTACTCCTTCGGCGGCTGGAAGGCCTCCCTGTTCGGCGACGCCCACGCGTACGGTCCGGACGGCGTGCAGTTCTTCACCCGCGGCAAGGCCGTGACCCAGCGCTGGCTGGACCCCTCGCACGGCGGCATCAACCTCGGTTTCCCCACCAACAGCTGATCTCCCGCCCCGCGGTCGTGCCGGCCGGACCCTTCTCCCCGGGGTCCGGCCGACCCTTTGCACCCCGTTTGCATCCGGTCGCGATCACGCGTAGAGTTCTTCGAGCTGCCTGGCTGGGAGCACCGGACACGCATCTCCGCGCGGACGGTCCCGGGGTAGCCAATCCTTTTGAAACACCATTTCCTGGTTCGGGCTGGTTCGCGTCTTGTCGCGGCTTGGTTCTTATTCGGCGTGTTCGTTTTATTGGATTGCGGCCGATTCGCTTTTCGGAGCGGGGATCGGCTAGAGTTTGAAACGTCGGACGGGGCGTCAAGCCGCAGAAGACATCAGCGAGTTGGATGAACGAAGCGCCGGAAACGGAGCGGAAAACATCTGGTAAGCTGGAAACACGAAAGAACGAAGCGCCCGGAGGGCCCGCTGGA
>NZ_JBHVWW010000026.1:80639-98410 GCF_042882025.1 Kitasatospora sp. NPDC058243 | reverse complement strand
GTCGTCCGACAACACCAACTCGACCTTTGGTCGACCCGTCCGCGCCATAGGCCAAGTCTATATTTATGAATGAAATTCCAGACTCAGGACACTAGTGGAGGGCGGCGGCGGCGTGGGGGCCGGCGGCGGGCGGGGCGAAGTGCATGCCCTCGGCGACCAGGGCGGTGAGGTCGAGGTAGGCGCGGCGGGTCTTGGGGCGCAGCTTGGCCGGGTCGAACTCCCCGCCCAGAGCCAGGTGTTCGTCGAAGGGGAGGACCACGACGCCGCGGCAGCGGTTCTCGAAGTGGGCGACGAGTTCCTCCACCCGGATCGTCCGGCCGCTGCTGCGGACGCTGGAGATCAGGGTCACGCTGCGCTGCGCCAGCGAGCCGTAGCCGTTGGTGTACAGCCACTCCAGGGTGGCGTCGGCGCTGCTCGCGCCGTCGATGCTGGTGGTGGCGGTGATGACCAGCTGGTCGGCGAGGTCGAGGACGGCGCGCATGGAGCTGTGCAGCAGGCCGGTGCCGCAGTCGGCGAGGATGATCGGGTACTGCCGGGCGAGCAGGTCGACGAGCCGCCGGTAGTGCTCGCCGCTGAAGCTGTTGGCGATCGCCGGGTCCGAGTCGTTGGCCAGGACCTCCAGCCCGCTGGGGGTGAGCGAGGTGAAGCGGCGGACGTCCATGTAGCCGGTGATGGTGGCCTCGGCGGCGAGCATGTCGTGGACGGTGGCCCCGGTCTCCCGGTGGACCCGCTTGCTGAGGGTGCCGGTGTCCGGGTTGGCGTCGACGGCGACCACCTTGTCGGCGCGGATCTCGGCGAGGACGGAGCCGAGCGCCAGGGTCGTCGAGGTCTTGCCGACACCGCCCTTGAGGCCGATCACCGCGATCCGGAAGGAGCGGTGGAGCGGGGTGCGGATGGCCGCCGTCAGCCGTTCCCGTTCCCGCTCTCCCCGGCCGAGGCCCAGGCCGGCGGGCAGGCCCAGGGTGCGGCGGCCCCGCCGTGCGGCGGGGGCCTGCGGCGGCGCGGAGTGCGGGGCTTGTGGGGCCAGTGGGGCAGGCATGGCCGGTATGGCCGGAAGCGCGGCCTGGGGGAGCTGCGGCAGCAGGGCGAACGGCTCCGGGGGCAGCGCGACCGGGGCCGGCCGCGCCTGCGGGGGCACCAGGACCGTCCCGAGCACATCCAGTGGCTGCTGCCAGTCCGGCCCGGCGAGGTGTCCGGCGCTCGGCGCGGCGCTCGGCCCGGAACTGGGGATGGCGGGCGGCGCGGCACTGGGGACGGCGCTCGGGATGGTCGCCGTTGCGACGGCCAGGGCGCCGGCCGCCGGGAGGACGGGGCCGTAGTCGGGGGCGAGGTCCCAGTCCGGGCCCTGCGTCAGACGGTGCACCCGCCCGGTGTGCGTGTGGTCGGCCGCCATGTGTTCGCCTCCTGCTCGCCGTGTCGGCCCTGTCTGGTGCACCGGATTCCGGCGCCCCCCGCGCCGGCCGGGTACGGGGCCGTCCGATCGGTTCAACGGCCCGGGCCGGGAGCACCGTTCAACGGGAGCGCGGGACGCTGCGGCCCACTCGCGTCCCACCCCCCTCGGGAATGGGCTCCCGGCCGTGCGCGGCCCAGCACGGCCCGGTGGAGCCGGGCGATGTCTACGGACGACGGGCCGGTTCCGGTTCACCCGGCGCCATGGCCGGGGCAGGGTGAACCGCCCCCGGCGGACGGCCCGTTGAGCGGGTCGGGGCGCGCACTGTGCCTCCCCCCGCGCTTGGAGGACCTGATGGGCACCACCCCCCACCGCATCGGCCGCCCGGCCTGCACCCCCGAGCACCGGCCGGTCGGCTAGGTCCTCTCGTTCGGGCCTCGTCGTCGGCCGAACCGGTGTGCGGGCGGCAGCTGAGCGGCAGCTGCCCGGCCGTACCGGAAAACCCTCTGCTGGACCGGCTGTCAGTAGATACCGTCTTCGGATGGCACTCGATGCGGAACGAGTGCCATGCAGGAGCAGCCGGCGTGACTCCCGTGGGACGGGATGGGGGAGGGACAACGATGGATCCGGACGGGCCGGACGTGCGCGAGGTCGTCGCGGCGCTGGTACGGCAGGAGGAGCCGAGCAGGCCCGGGCCACCCGCGCTGGTGGTGCCCGAGGGCACGGCGGAGGAGGTGACCGCCGCCGCCCGGCGGCTCGCCCTGCGGGCGCTGCCGACCGAGCGGTGGAGGCCGGAGCCCGCACCGGGGCTGCGGGAGCTGGCGGCGGCGCTGGTGGTCGACGAGCACCCCTCGGCACCGGCCTGGTCGGCGGTGGAGCGGGAGCAGCTGGCGACCTGGGTCGCGGTGCTGATCGAGCACCGGGGGGAGGACGGGGTCCAGGAGCTGGTGCGCGTGCTCAACGAGGCCTGAGGGGCGGCCTGGTGGCCACGGGATGGGCGTGGAGTGGCCGCGAGATGGCCGGGAGGTGGCCGTACGGCGTCCTGGCCTGCGGCCCGGCCGTGCGGGGCCGGGGCGTTGGCGGATCGTTGGTGCGGCCTTGGCGGCTGCGGGCAGTCTGCTGCTTGTAGCCGCCGGGGAAGTCCGGTCGGTGTGTCGCCCTGCCCTTGCCCGATCTGAGAGGCCGCGCGTGTCGAAGCAGCCCGTCGCCCAGCCCACGTCCGTCGCCCAGCCGCCCGTCGGCCCGCCGGCCGGCACGGACCCGTCGGCCACCACGGGATCCGCCCCCGCGCCCGGCACGCCGAAGGCGGCCCGCCCGACCCTCGACCCGGACACGCTCGCCGAGATCCACCGGCTGCACGGCGGCTACCTGCTGCGCGCGCTGCTGCGTGCCACCGGCGGCGACCGGGGCAAGGCCGAGGACATCCTCCAGGAGACCCTGCTGCGCGCCTGGCAGCACCCCGAGGCGCTGGCGGCCGGTGCCGAGCAGAGCCGCCCCTGGCTGTTCACGGTGGCCCGGCGGATCGCGATCGACCACTACCGGATGGCCGCCGCCCGCGCCAAGGAGGTGATCGGCGAGCCGCTGGAGGACCGTCCGCTCGCCGAGGACCCGTACGAGCAGGTGGTCGTCGCCCGGGACATCGCGCTGGCCCTGCGCCGGGTGCAGAAGCACCACCGCGAGGTGTTGGTCGAACTGCACCTGCGGGACCGCTCGGTGGTGGAGGCGGCGGCCCGGCTCGGGGTGCCGCCGGGGACGGTCAAGTCCCGCAACTTCTACGCGATCCGGGCGCTGCGCCCGGTCCTCGCGGCGGAGCACGGCTACGGCCCGGCCGACGGCCGCGGCCAGGCCGCCGCGCTCGACCGCTCGGGTGCCGCCGTCTCGCGCTGACCGCTGACCGGCTTCCCGCTGACCGGCCTCCGGTGGCCGCCTCCCGGCGACCGGGGGCGGACGCCCGGTGGCCGGTCAGTGCCGGCGTGGCGAGCGCGAGTTCAGCGACTCCTCCAGGCTGGTGGTGAACTCGCTCTGCACCCCGGCCAGTTGATCGTGGCTGCGGAAGCGGTCGAGCGCCGAGCGCAGCCGGTCCAGGGCCTCCGGTTCACGGCCGCGGCTCAGCAGGTAGGCGGCGTGCGACTGTTCGGCGATGGCCTGGAGGTAGAGCAGGCCCGCCTCCTCGCAGCCGGCCAGCAGCCGGTGCCAGGCCAGGTCGACGGTCTCGCTGCGCCCCTGCGGGGGCAGGGTGTGCGCCTCGGTCAGCATCGACCAGAGATGGATCGAGGTGACCGGGCGGGCGGGCAGCAGCTCCCTGGCCTCCCGGGCCTGCCGCAGCGCGCCCTGCCGGTCCCCGGCCAGCATGCTCACCCAGCTGTGGTGGACCAGGGCGACGGCCAGCGGCCGGGGGTCGCCGGACTCCACGGCCAGCGCGGCCGAGCCGGACGCCAGCCGGGCGGCCTCGGTCGCGCTGCCCAGGATCGCGGTGATCAGCGACTGGGTGGCGAGCGCGCGGGCGTACGCGGCGCGGCCCGCGGGCCCGGTCGCGGACTCGCCGGCGGCCACCGCCCGGCGCGCCGCCTCGGCCGCCTCCTGACGGCGTTCCAGCCCGAGCAGCGCGTTCGCCCGGGAGCCGTGCAACTGGGCGGCGGCCAGCTCGTCGCCGCACCGCTCGGCCGCCCGGACGCCCGCGCGCAGACAGCCCAGCCAGTCGGTGAACCGGCTGGAGCCGTAGTACAGCGGGCCGGCGGCCTGGGCCAGCCGCCAGACCCGGTCCGGGTCGTCGGCGGTGCTAGTGATCAGCGCGCGGATCGCGGGCTCCTCGGCCTGGAACCAGTCCAGTGCGGCGCGGATGCCGTCGGCCGGCGGCAGGGCCCGCGGCGGGTGGACGAGCGTGTCGAAACCGTCCTGGCCCGGCTCGATGAACTCGCCGCCCTGCCGCAGCGCCGCCTGGTAGTAGTCCAGCAGCCGCTCCCGGGCGAGGCGCCGGCGCGGCTCGGGCTGCTCGGCGAGCAGCCCGGTGCTGAACAGCCGGACCAGCTCGGCGCGGCCGTAGCGCCCGGGCGCCGCACCGGTGAGCAGGTGGTGGGCGGCGAGTTCGCCGAGCGACCGGCGGGCGGTGGCCGGGTCGGTGCCGAGCACGGCGGCACTGGTCAGGGTGTCCACCTCCCGGCCCGGGTGGGCGGCCAGGAGGGTGAGCAGCTCGGCGGCGCCGGGGGAGAGGCGGCGGTACGTCAGGAGGAGTTCGGTGGTGACGCCGGTCGCGCCGTCGGCGTCCAGGACGGGCAGCCTGGTCTGCTCGTCGGCGAGTTCGGCGACCAGTTCGGCGATCGTCCAGTCCGGGCGGGTGGCCAGCCGGGCCGCGGCGATCCGCAGCGCCAGCGGCAGGTGGTCGCAGAGCCCGGCCAGTTCGGCGGCGGCGGCCGGTTCGGCCCGCAGCCGGTCGGGGCTGAGCGCGCGCTCCAGCAATCGCAGCGAGTCGTCCTGGGGCAGCGGGGGCAGCCGCAGCAGGGCCGCACCGTCGGCGGCCACCAGCCCCTCCAGCGAGCCGCGGCTGGTCACCACGGCGGCGCAGCCGGGCCCCTGCGGCAGCAGGTCGGCGACCTGGTCGGCATCGGCGGCGTCGTCCAGGACCACCAGCAGGCGCCGCCCCCTGGTCCGGTCGCGGTACAGCGCGGCCCGGCCGTCCCGGTCCTCGGGGACGGCGCCCTCGGAGACCCCGAGGGCCCGCAGGAAGCCGCCGAGGGCGGCCTCCGGGTCGGCCGGGCCGGCCGGGTCGAGGCCCCGCAGGTCGGCGAACAGCTGCCCGTCCGGGAAGTGCGGGGCGCGGCGGTGTGCCCAGGCGGTGACCAGCGCGCTCTTGCCGGCCCCGGCCGGTCCGACCACCAGGGCCAGGCCGTCACCGGCGCGCTCCGGGCCGCACTCGCCGTCCAGCCAGTGGCTCTCGCCGTCCCGGCCGACGAAGTCGACCGGGCGGCGCGGGAGTTGACGGGGCACCCGGGGCGCGGCCGGAGGAGTCGCCGAGCGGGCCGGGGCCGGCTGCTCGGCCCGGCCCCCGGACAGCACCTCGGCGAGCGCCGCCTGGAGCGCCGGGCCGGGCCGGATCCCCAGCTCGCGGTCCAGCCGCACCCGGGCCTGGTGGTAGGCGGACAGCGCGTCCGCCGGCCGGCCGGCCTGGTGCAGGCAGCGCATCAGCAGCGCCACCAGCTCTTCGCGCAGCCCGTCCGTCCGCACGTGCTGTTCCAGGGCCGGCACCGCCGCCACCCCGCTGCCCTGGCGCAGCCGCAGCCCGGCCCAGCTGAGCACGGCGGCGGTGCGGGCCTGCTCCAGCTGGTCGACCACGGCCGCGCGCACGGCGGTGTCGGGCAGGTCGGCCAGGGCCTCGCCGCGCCACAGCCGCAACGCCTGTTCCAGCAGCGCGATCGCCTGCGCGTCCGCCGTGGCGCAGCCGAGCCCGGCCTGTTCGGCGGCCCGGTCGGTCAGCGCCTCGAAGCACAGCGCGTCCACCTCCTCGGCCGGACCGGCCAGCAGGTAGCCGGACGAGCGGGTGTGCAGCACGAACGGGGTGTCGGCGATCGCCTTGCGCAGCGCCGCCACGTGCCCCTGCAAGGCGGCCCGGGCGCTGGCCGGCGGCCGCTCTCCCCACAGCAGCTCGCAGAAGCCGTCCACCCCGACCACCCGGCCCAGCCGCAACGCGAGCAGCGCCAGGATCGCCCTGCGCTGCGCCCCCGGCAGCGAGGCGAAGCCGTCCGCCCCGGCCCGCAGCTCCACCGGGCCGAGGAGCCGAATCCGCACCAGTACCCCCACTTCACCCCACGACGGGCAGGGCGTCCCCCCGCCCCATTGATGTCCCGGGCGTGCCCCGGGGTGGAGCAGTGTAGTGCCCTGAAGTGTCCTGTTCGCGCCAGATCGCCCGCTCCCCGGGCGCCACCGGGTGGCGGCGCCCGGCGCAACGGACGCCGAGCCCGGGCCCTGCGGAACCCGCGGGGCCCGCGTTCGACCCGACAAGATCCACAAATCCCGAGCAGACCCCATCCGGCCGCGTGCACGTGACCGGACCAGGCCTATCCTCTGACGACGCCGGGAAGACGCCGGAGGTTGTCGTCGGCGGCGGATCCGATCGGCGACAGGGGAGGAGAGGGCCGCATGCACATCGACCTGCTCGGGCCGGTCGCCGTACGACGGGACGACGGGACGACGGTCACACCCTCGGCCCCCAAACGCCGCGCCCTGCTGAGCACCCTCGCCATCCGGCTCAACCAGACCGTCGGCACCGACGAGCTGATCGAGCTGGTCTGGGACGGCGACGCGCCCCCCACCGCCCGCGCCGCGCTCCAGGGGCACGTCGCGGCCCTGCGCCAACTGCTCGACTGCCCCGGGCTCACCCTGGGCACCCGCGGCGCCGGCTACCTGCTGGCCGGCGACCCCGACCGGGTGGACCTGCTGCACTTCCGCGGGCTCTGCGACCGGGCGGGCGTGCTGCGGCCCGCCCCGGCCGCGCCCGCCGCGAGCACCGAGCCCGAGCCGCACGATCCGGCCGTGCCCCTGCTGCGCGCCGCCCTGGACCTGTTCCGCGGCCCGGCCCTCGTCGACTGCGGGTCCGTCCTGCTGCGCGAGCGCACCCTGCCGCACGTCACCGACCTGCGGCTGCGCGCCCTGGACCGGCTCGCCGAGGGCCTGCTCGGGGCCGGCCGCGGCGGCGAGCTGGCCGCCGAGCTGGCCGAGGCGGCGGCCGCCCACCCGACCCGGCAGACGCTGGCCGCCCGGCTGGTCCGCTGCCTCGACCAGGCCGGCCGCCGGGACGAGGCGGCGGCCTGGTACGACCGGGCGGTGGCGCGGCTCTCCGGCCCGCCCGGCCCGGAGCTGCGCCACGCCGGTGAGCGGTCGGCGGACGGCCCCGAGCGGGACGGGCCGCCCAGACCCGCCCGGCTTCCGAGGCGCGGTGCGCCGGACCGCAGGTTCACCGGCCGGTCGGCCGAATTCGCCCGGCTCGACGAGGCCCTGGCCGCCGCCGTCCGCTCCGGCCACCCGATCCTGGTCACCGGGCCGGCCGGGGTCGGCAAGACCAGCCTGGTCCAGCACTGGTTGCAGCGGTCCGCCGAGCACTTCCCCGACGGAGTCCTGCACGCCGAGCTGGGCGGCTTCGACCCGGCCGGGCCCCGCGAACCCGCCGACGTGCTGGCCGGGTTCCTGCTCGCCCTCGGCGAGCCGGCGGGAGCCCTGCCCGCCTCGCCGGAGGAGCGGGAGCAGCGCTACCGGGAACTGCTGGCCGGCCGCCGGCTGCTGATCGTGTTGGACGACGCGCGCTCGTACGAGCAGCTCGCCCCGCTGCTGCCCGACCCGCCCCCGCCGGGGGACGGGCCGGCCTGGGACGGGGACGGGGCCGTCGGCACCCCCGGGGACGGGGACGCCGGCACCCCCGGCACCCCCGTCGTCGTCGTCACCAGCCGCAGCCGGCTGCGCGACCTGCTGGTCCGGGACGGCGGCATCCCGCTCCCGCTGGGCGTGCTCGGCGCCGAGGACGCGGCCGAACTGCTCGCCCGGACCCTCGGCCCGGCCCGGGTCGCCGCCGAACCGCAGGCGGCCGCCGACCTCGCCGCGGCCTGCGACCACCTGCCGCTCGCCCTGCGGCTGGCCGCCGCCCGGCTGGCCGCCCGCCCCGGCTGGACCCTGGGCGACCTGGCCGCGGAACTCGCCGACGAGCAGACCGGCCTCGCCACCCTGGCCGGCACCGACCGCGGCCCGATCGGCGTCACCACCGCCCTGGACCACACCTACCGCACCCTGCCGCCCGCCCCCGCCCGGCTGTTCACCCTGCTCGGCCTGCACCCCGGCGCGGTGATCGACACCGCCACCGCCGCCGCGCTCGCCGACCTGCCGCCCGCCACCACCCGCACCCTGCTGACCCGCCTCGACGCCGTCCACCTGCTGGAGGAGACCACGCCCGGCCGCTACGCCCGGCGCGAGCTGGTCCGGCGCTACGCGGCCGGGCAGGCCGCCGAACTCACCTGCGACGACCGGTTCGTCGCCCTCGACCGGCTGATCGCCCACTACCTCGCGGTCACCGCGGCCTGGACCACCGGAGGCTGGACCACCGCGGCCTGGACGCCCGAGGGTGGCGGCGCGGCCCCGGCGGACGCGGCCGCCTGGTTCCGCCGCGAGGAGAGCGCCCTGCGCGCGGTGGTGGTCTGCGCCGAGCAGTTCGGCCGGACCGCCGAATCCTGGCAGCTCGCCCACCGGATAGGCCTGCTGTACGAGACCACCGGCCACGACCGGACGCACTGGCGCGCCGTCACCGAGGCCGGCCTGCGCGCCGCCCACGGCTGCGCGGACCAGGCGGCCGTCGCCCGGCTGGCCACCGACCTCGCCGTCCTGCACGTCGACCGCGCCGCCCACCGCACCGCCGTCCAGCAGCTGGAACGGGCCGTGGCCGCCGCCGACCGGGCCGGCGACCAACTGCTGCGCCACCACTGCCGGGCCCGGGTGGCCGGTGCACTGCTGCGGGCCGGGCGCTACGACCAGGCCCTGCCGCTGATGACCGACCTGGTGAGCGCGGCCCGCACCCCGGCCGTCGGCGACCTGCTCGTCCGCGCGCTCACCGACCTCGCCGACGCGCTGGTCCTGGCCGGCGCCCCCGGCCCGGCCCTGGTCCACGCCGACGAGGCCGTCCGGGTCGCCACCACCCGTTCCGGCGCCGAGGCCGTCCTCGCCACCCAGAGCCGGGCCCGCGCCCTGCAGGCGCTCGGCCGCCGCGACGCCGCCCTGTCCACGGCCCGACTCGCCGTCGCCCTGGGCCGCACGGTCGGCGACACCGGGCTGGAGTCCCGCACCCACGGCCTGCTGGCGGACCTGCTGTGCGAACTGGGCCGTACCACCGAGGGCGCCGTCGCCAGACGGCAGGCCCGGGCCCTGGCGGCGGGGGAGCGCTGACGGTGCGCCGCCCCGCCGCAGCAGCAGCCCTGTCCCGCCCGTCCCGCTCGCCCTGTTCGTCCCGTCCGATCGGCGCAACCACAGGCGGAACTATGGGCAGAACCAGCACGCGCGGCCGTCCCACCAGCGGGTGGGACGCCGCGGCCCGCGCCGGGGTGCCCGGCGCCTGAGCTGGGCGCTCGATGCTGGGAAAGAGCTGGGTACGAGGCATACTTCTGCCCGGGAATACTTCTGCCTGGGACGGTCGATCAGGCACAACGCCTGGCAGAAGTAACGGCGCTAGCAGGGGCGGGACATGACGGCTGTGAGCGGCACGGGAACGGGCACGGACTCCGAGGGGGTCGGCGACTTCGGCCGCCTGCTGGCCGGGCACCGGGTGGCGGCGGGCCTGACCCAGGAGGAGCTCGCCGCGGCGGCCGGCGTCAGCCTGCGCGCCGTCGGGGACATGGAGCGCGGCCGCACCCGGGGGCCGCAGCGGCGTACCGTCCGGGCCCTGGCCGAGACGCTGGGCCTGGACGCCCCGCAAACCGCCGCGCTGGACCGGGCCGCCCAGTGCGGCCGCCCCCGGGGGACCAGGCCGGTGTCGGCCGCCGCCCCCACCCGTGGACCGGCCGCCCCCGCCCCGGCCCCCGTCGGACCGGCCGAGACCGGGGACGCCGCGCCCGCCGCCCCGCTCGTGCCCGGCGCCCTCGCGCTGCCCCGCGACATCGCCGACTTCACCGCCCGCGAGGACGCCCTCGCCCTGCTGGCCGAGCTGGCCGAGGACGACCGGCCCGCCCACCCCCGGGTGGTGCTGATCAGCGGTCAGCCCGGTCTGGGCAAGACCGCCTTCGCCCTGCACGCCGCCCACACCCTGGCCCCCTTCTTCCCCGACGGGCAGCTCTCGCTCGACCTCGGCGGCATGGCCGCCACCCCGCTCTCCGCCCGCGACGCGCTCGGCCAGGTGCTGCGCGCCCTGGGCGTCGCCGACAACGCCGTGCCCGCCGGGACGGAGGAGCGGGCCGGCCTCTACCGGGCCCTGGTGCGCGAGCGCCGGCTCGTCCTGGTCCTGGACAACGTCGCCGACGAGAGCCAGGTGCGCCCGCTGCTGCCCGGCTCCGGGCCCGCCGTGACCCTGGTGACCAGCCGCAACGCCCTGCCCGGACTGGAGTCGGTGCTCCGCCTGCGGCTGGACGCCCTGGCCCCGGGCGAGGCCGCCGACCTGCTGGCCCGGATCGCCGGCCGCGAGCGGATCGACGCGGCGCCCGACGCCACCGCCGAACTGGCCCGGCTCTGCGGCTACCTGCCGCTCGCGCTGCGCATCGCCGGGCAGCGGCTGGTGGCCCGCCCGCAGCAGCCGGTCAGCCATCTGGTGCGCCAACTGGCCGCCGAGGAACACCGGTTGGACCTGCTGGAGACCGGGGACCTGGCCGTCCGCCCGGCCTTCGCGCTGTCCTACCGGCGGCTGCCGGCCGAATCCCAGCTGGTGCTGCGCCGCTCGGCACTGACCGCCGGGCACGACTTCACCGCCGCCGTCGCCGCCGCCTACGCGGGCCTGCCGCCCGGCCGGACCGAACTCGTCCTGGAGCAGCTGATCGACGCCGGGCTGGTGCAACTCGCCACCCCGGAGCGCTACCGGCTGCACGACCTGGTCCGGCTCTACGCGGGCGAGCGGCTCGACGCCGACGAGGGCCCCGAGGCGGTGGCGCAGGCCCGGGCCAGGGCCGGTGACTGGCTGCTGAACCGGGCCGCCGAGTACGGCCTGCGGTTCGACCCGGACCACGCGGCGGCGGACCCCGACGCCGACCCCGACGCCGACGCGGACCGGACCGGCCCCCCGGTGCCGCTCACCGAGGCGGCGCGCTGGCTGGAGGAGGAGCACCCGGAGTGGCTGGCCGCCCTCCACCAGGCCTTCGCCGCCGGCCGGCACCGGGAGGTGATCGACACCGCCGAGGCCATGCACTGGTTCTCCGACCGGCTGCTGAGCTGGGACATCTGGGCCGAGGTCTTCCAGCTGTCGGTCGACGCGGCCCGCGCCTGCGGCGACCAACTGGCCGAGGCCGTCCACGTCAACTACCTGGCGTGGACGTACGTCACCTGCCTGCACCGCTACCAGCGCGGCATCGACCTGGCCAACGAGGGGCTGGAACTGGCCCGCCGGATCGGCGCCCGGGAGCAGGAGGGCTGGGCGCTGACCTACCTCGCGGCCGGTCTGCGGCACCTGCACCGGCACCGGGAGGCCATCGACGCCTACCACCGGGCCGCGGACGCCTTCGCCGCCGTCAACAGCCGCGCCGGCTGGATCGGCCGGCTGGTCACGCTGCGCGGCGCGGCCAACTGCCTGCGCGACTCGGGCCGGGCCGAGGAGGCGGTGGAGTCCCGCCGGCGCGCGCTGGCCGGCGCGCTGGAGCTGGTGGAGCGCTGGTCCTCGCCGCTGATGCACCTGGCGGCAGCCATGACGGCCCACGAACTCGGCCTGGACCGCGCCGCGCTGGGGCGCTGGCCGGCCGCCGAGAAGGCCTACCGGCAGGCCCTGACCCACTACGAGGAGGTCGGCCGGCCGGACAGCATGACCAAGACCCTCACCGAGCTCGGCACCGCCCTGATCGAGCAGGGCCGCGCCGAGGAGGCCCGCGAACTCCTCACCGAGGCGCTCACCGACCTCAGCGCGGACGGCCCCCGGCAGGGGCGGCGCCGGACGGGGTGAGGCCCGCACTAGGGCGTGTTTCATAATTCGCGTTGGATCAGCGCGCGGCGTTGGGCGCCCGGCTGGGCGTGCCGGCGAAGCGTCCTCGTACTGGGCCGTACTTGGACGTTTCGCCGGTGCGGTCAGGCGGGATGCCCGGCGTCGCGCGCCCGGCGGGAATTATGAAACACGCCCTAGGGAACGCCCGGGGCCCGAGACGCGCACGCCCGCACGGCGGGTGGGCCGTGCGGGCGCGTGAGCGGCGGACTGTGCGGGTCGGTCAGATCCGGGTGTCCTCGACCACCGGCAGCGAGTGGTTCTCGGTGAAGGCGCTCGGGGCGAACGAGTTCCGCGGCGCGACGGCCGGCTTCTTGCCGCAGAAGGCCGGCTCCAGCGCGTTCATCAGGCCCTGCGTCACGGAGCCGTTGTTGGAGGCGTTGGCGAACACGACGACGGAGCGCTTGCCGTCCGGGGTGGCGAACGACTGGGTCTGGAAGCCCTGGACGATGCCGCCGTGGCCGTACACGTCGCCGCAGGACAGCGAGATGCGGCGCAGCCCGAGGCCGTAGCTGATCTTGGCGGTGGGGGTGGCCAGGGCGGCCGTCATCTGCTTCAGCGAGTCGTCCGAGACCAGCCCGCCGGAGCTGCCCGCCATCAGCGCGGTGAGGAAGTGGTCGAGGTCGGCGGCGTCGGAGATGACCGCGCCGGCCGTCCACACCCAGGAGCCGGTCTGCTGGGTGGAGTCCAGCAGCGGCTTGCTGCGGTTGTCGTTGGTGAGGTAGCCGGTGACGTGGGCGCCCTGGATCTCCTGGTCGGGCACGACGAAGGAGGTCTTGCTCAGGCCCAGCGGCTCGATGATCCGCTCGCGCAGGACGTCCTCGTAGGGGCGGCCGGTGAGGTGCTCGACCGCGAGGCCCATCAGGACGAAGTCGGTGTTGGAGTAGGAGTACCGGCTGCCGGGCGTGTACTGCTGGCCGTGCTTGACGGACATCGCCACCAGGTCGCGCGGCGCGTACACGTTGGTGCGGATGCGCGCCTCGAAGGCGCTGGTGGTCTCCTCGCCGGCCTGCTCCAGCAGGTCGTTGGTGTGGTCGTAGATCCCGGCGCGGTGCTCCATGACCTGGCGGCCCGTCATGGTCCAGGTGTCCGGCAGGGTGCCGGCCGGCAGGTAGTCGCGCAGCGGCTTGTCGAGGTCGATCAGGCCCTGCTCCGCCAGCTGCATCACGAGAACGGCGTTGAACATCTTGCTGTTGCTGCCGACCCGGAACCTCCACGAGGAGTTCATCGGGGTGCCGTCCAGGTCGGCCTTGCCGACGGCCAGCGACCGGGTGGACTCGGCGTCGCCGTGGTCGCGGATCACCGCGAAGGCGCCCGGGGCGCCCGCGTCGGTGGTGGCCTGGAGGGCGGCGCGCACCGCGGCCGTGTCCGGGGTGGGCGCGCCGGTGGTGCCCTGGTCGGCGGCCACGGCCTGCGCGGCTCCGGTCGCCAGCAGGACGACACCCGCGGCCGCCACCGCGAGCGGACGCAGAAGGCTGATCTTCGCCATGATCCTCTGTTCTCTCACTCGGCTGACGCGGCGTCCGGCCACGTCCTCGAAGATCCACTATCACCGGCGGGGCCGGTGGCTGGCAAAGTGAACCGGATCGGCCGCACCATCCGTTTCCCGACCCGGGGTCAAGGTTTTACCTGCTGTCGTCTACCCGCGTCGACCGATCCACCCGATGCTGTTCGGGCGCCTCGCGCGTGCTCCCGCACCTTCGCCCAGGCCTTCCCCCCTCACCGATCGTGGAGTTCCGCATGCCCCTGGCCACCTCCGCGCGCCGGGCCGGCGCGCTGCTGCTCGCCGCCGCCGGCCTGATACCGCTGTCCGGCACCGCCCAGGCCGCCACCGCCGCCACCGCCGCCACGTACACGCCGATCGTGTTCCCGGACCAGGACCACGGCGTCGTCTACGACCTCATCAACTCGGCCACACGCTCGGTCGACGTGACCATGTACGAGCTGCGCGACACCACCGCCGTCAACGCCCTGATCGGCCGCCGACGGGCCGGCCTCACCGTCCGGGTGATCCTCGACGGCCGGCACACCTCGGTCAACGGCGCCGCCTACTCGGCCCTGCGGGCCGCCGGCGTCGGGGTGACGTACTCCTCCTCCGCGTTCGTCTACACCCACCAGAAGACCGTCACCGTGGACGGCGCCAAGTCCCTGATCCTGACCGGGAACCTGGACTCCACCTACTACTCCAGCAGCCGCGACTACGGCGTCGTCGACACCGACGCCAACGACGTCGCCGCGATCGAGCAGGTCTTCGCCGCCGACTACGCCCAGACCTCGATCACCCCCTCCGACGGCGACAACCTGGTCTGGTCGCCCACCGACTCGCAGGCCCGCCTGCTGGACCTGATCAACGGCGCGCAGCACACGCTGGACCTGGAGCAGCTGGAGTTCGGCGACCAGGCCCTGGTGGACGCGGTCGCCGCGGCCGCCGGCCGGGGCGTCACCGTGCGGGTGGTGGGCATGAACCCCTCGTCCTACAGCAGCTACTTCGACCAGGTGGTCACGGCCGGCGGCCAGGTGGTCACCTACTCCTCGACCACGGGCCTGTACATCCACGCCAAGGCGATCGTCGCCGACTACGGCACGCCCTCGGCCAAGGTGTTCGCCGGTTCGGAGAACTTCTCCGACAACTCGCTGAACAACAACCGCGAGCTGGGCCTGATCACCACCGACTCCGGCGTGCTGACCACCGTCGAGTCCACCGCCGCCCGCGACTTCGCCAACGGCACGCCGTACTAGACGCCGTACCGGACCGGTTCGTCGCGCAGCCCTGATCGAGCGTCCGCGCCAGGGCCGCTCCCTACCCGAGGAATTGTCATGACTTCGTCCACCAAGCACGGCTCCCGCCGCACCGCCACCGCCCTCGGCTCGGTGGCCGCCCTGCTCGCGGCCTCCGCCGGCCTCTGGGCCGCCACCGCCGCCACCGCGCAGGCCGCCGCCCTGCCCGCGCCCGACCACATCGTCGTCGTGGTGATGGAGAACCACGCCTACAACCAGGTCGTCGGCAGCAGCAGCGCCCCGTACCTCAACTCCCTGGCCACCGGCGGCGCCAACCTCACCCAGTCGTTCGGCATCACCCACCCCAGCCAGCCGAACTACTACGCCCTGTTCTCCGGCTCCACCCAGGGCGTCACCGACGACAGCTGCGTCTCCGTCGGCGCCCTCCAGGGCCCCAACCTGGCCTCCGAGGTCACCGCCGCCGGCAGGACCTGGGCCAGCTACAACGAGACCCTGCCCGCCCAGGGCAGCACCACGTGCAGCAGCGGCAAGTACGCGCAGAAGCACAACCCCTGGTTCGGCTTCGGCAACGTCCCGTTGAACTCGGCCAGGACCTTCGCCCAGTTCCCGACCGACTACACCACCCTGCCGAACGTCTCCTTCGTCGTACCGAACCTCTGCAGCGACATGCACGACTGCTCGGTCGGCACCGGCGACACCTGGATCAAGAACAACCTCGGCGCCTACGCCACCTGGGCCAAGAGCCACAACAGCCTGCTCGTGGTCACCTTCGACGAGGACAACCGGCTCGCGGGCAACCGCATCCCGACCGTCTTCTACGGCGCCCACGTCACCCCCGGCAGCACCTCCGCCGCCACCTACAACCACTACAACGTGCTGCGCACCCTGGAGGACCTCGCCGGCGCCACCACCCACGCGGGCAACGCGGCCAACGCCGCTGACATCACCGGCATCTGGAACTGAGGCCCGCCGCCCGGCCCTCCACCAGGAGCCGCCCCCGGACCACCGGCCGCCCCGCGCCCGCCGCGCGGGGCGGCCGCCGCGTCGGAGGTCGACAGCGGCGCGGGGGGCGGCAAGGATGGGGGCGTGCGATTCGATGCCGTGCCGATGCCGGAGCGGGTGGGGGAGCGGCCCCGGGACGTCCGGGGCTATCCGGTGCCGGCGATCACGCCCTGGCGTGGCGGCGAGCCGCAGTTCGCGTTGACCGACCACGAGCGCAGCGCGAACTGCGCGCTGGAGCGCCTCTGTTCGGTGTGCGGGGGATTCATGGCCCGGGGCCCGGTGTGGCGCGTGGTCGGGGCGGCGGAGAGCGCGGCGATCGGGGCCGCGCTCGCCGAGGGGCGGCCGTACCGCAACCTCGCGTCGACCATGGAGGGGCCCGGCCACCGGGCCTGCATGCTCTACGCGGCGATGGTGTGCCCGTACCTGGCCCGGCCGAACGCCCGGCGCCGGGCGGCGGCGCACGGCGGCGCGGACGAGCTGACGGCGGCCGCCGTGCGCGGGGCGGTGCGGGGCGGCACGGGGGCGGTGGTCGGGTTCGGCGACTACGAGTACGCCGTCACCGAGAGCCGGGTGCTGTTCCGTTTCCTGGATCCGGTCGAGTTCCTGCCGCACGAGTCCGCCGACGAGCAGCTGCCCGCGCTCCGGGCCGAGTTGGCCTCGCGCGGCGGACTTTAGCGGAGGATTTGCACTGTTCCCCCCGTACCGGGCACGAACCAGTGGCAGACTGAGGCGGACATGACCAGTCCTGGATCGGGGGCGGCCGTCCATCAGCGACGGCATCAGGGCACCGACATCGAGGAGCACGTTTCTTGACCACTCACCTCAGGCACGGCACCGGCGCGCGGAAGGTGCTGGCGCTGCTGGCGGCACTGTGCGGGATCGTCGGCCTCACCGCGCTCGGTACGACCCCTGCGGCGGCGGCCGATTCGCGACACGCGATCTACGCCATCGCGCACCGGGTCGACACCCTGGACGGCGTGGACGCCGCGCTCGGCCACGGCGCCAACGCCATCGAGATCGACGTCTGCGCCTGGTGGAACCCGAACGAATGGCGCGCCTACCACGACTGTTCCTCGGCCGGTGAGAACCGCCTGGGCCCCAGCTTCGACAGCATGATCGACCGCATCCTCTCCAACGCCAACGCCGGACGCCGGCTGTCGCTGGTCTGGCTGGACATCAAGGACCCGAACTACTGCGGGGAACAGCCCAACCGCACGTGCAGCGTCGCCGGACTGCGCGACAAGGCGCAGCGGTTGACGGCCGCCGGGATCCAGGTGCTCTACGGCTTCTTCGAGTACCACGGCGGCAACACCCCGGACGTCGGCGGCAGGGGCTGGCAGAGCCTGGAAGGCAAGCTCGGCCCGCTGGAGGGCATCACGTCCACCGGCACCCGTGACCAGGTCCAGGGCGCCTTCAACCGGTCCGGTTCCGGATTCCCGGCCGGTCACCGGGCGATGGACTACGGCGACACCGACATCACCAAGGGCTTCGGCAACTGCACGGAGGCCACCTACAACACGTGCGCGGAGCTGAAGAAGGGCGCCGGGGACCGCGCCGCCGGGCGGCTCGCGGCCACGCTGTCCTGGACGGCCACCTACAACGACCCGTGGTACGTCGACAAGCTGCTCGGCGACGCGGGTGTGGACGGCATCATCGCCGGCTACGGCGCCTTCACCGGCGTGCGCGAGTACGACAACAGCTGGCAGTGCGCCAACGCCATCAACCTCGTCCGTGACTGGGTGAATCGCCACAGCGGTACCCACCGCATGGCCAACAGCGGCGACCGCCTGTTCCGCTAGGCCTGTTCCGCTGGGCCTGTTCCGCTGGGCCTGTTCCGCGGGGCCCTGCCCGGCCGAAGGGCACCCGCCGTCCCGCCCGCCAGCTGCCTGTGCGGCCGGCGGGCGGGACGGCGCGACAGTCCGCTGGTGGCAGTCCACTTCTTCTCTGCGGAGCCTTCGCCGGTCCCCACCCCCAGCTCCTTTTCGTCCTCTTTGTAGGTCA
>NZ_JBHVWW010000026.1:78527-80629 GCF_042882025.1 Kitasatospora sp. NPDC058243 | reverse complement strand
TGTGGTTTTGTTTTCGGGGGCCTTCACGGAAAAGAAGACCCCCCCCCCCCCCGCCCAGGCTTTTCGGGGGGCGTGGGGGGGCGGGCCCCCGCGACGGTCAGCGGGTGACGGTCCACTGCTGCTCGGCGGAGCCGTCGCAGGTCCACACCCCGAGCTCCTTGCCGTCCTCGTGGTAGGTCAGGCAGTCCTGGTCGCTGATCCGGATCACGTACCGGTCGCCCGAGACGTTCTTCACCTCCCACTTCTGCTCCGAAGAGCCCTTCCACCCCTTGGTGTTGGCGAAGTAGGTGCCGGTGTTCTCGGTGAGGTCCCGCCCGAGCGCGTTGGTGATCCGGTAGCGGCCGCCGCCCGCGTCGCGGAACGTCCAGGTGCCGCCCGCGTCGCCCGGCTTCCCGGCGACCACCGAGGCGCCCTCGCCGGAGCCGGTGGCGACGGCGCCGAGGTTGTTGACGGTCCGCAGGTGCACGGGCGTGTTGAGCGCGGGCCGGCCGGAGCCGGTGGGGGTGCCGGTGCCGGGCTTGGTGCCGGGCTCGGCCGGATCGCCGGGCTTGCCGGTGTGGGGAGGCTTGGCCGGCGTGGCGGGCACCCCGGGGTCGTACGGCGTGCCGGGGTCCTGCGGCATCGCGGGGACGATCTGGGTGGCCGGCAGCCCGCCCGGCGCGGGAGTGCCCGGGTCCCTCGGTACGCCGGGGAACGGCATCGGGGAGAAGTTCACGACGCCGTCGGTGTGGTTGTAATGCTGGCCGGCGCTGCCCGTGCCCCTCGGGTACGTCCAGGTGTGCTCGCGGGTGGTCCGGTTGAAGAGGCCGTAGAACCCCCAGTTGCCCCAGCCGCCGTCGAAGCCGTTGGCGAAGCTGCCGCCGCCGGAGAAGATCCAGATCCGGTAGGTCTGGTCCTCGCGCGAGGTCTGGTCGTGGTAGTCGATGTCGTACGTGAAGGCGACGTTCTGGAAGCTCTGCTCGTAGTTGTGGACGTACCAGGGGTCTCCGAAGGCGTTGTCGCCCTTGATGTCGAAGACCATGATGTTGTAGCTGCCGCCGGTCGCCTTGATCAGCATGTCGAGCGTGTCCTGGACGAACTCGCCGCGGGCCCGGTTCTTGGCCTCCGAGGTGTGCTGCGCCGCCTGGATGCACCACACCAGGCTGGTCGAGCCGGGAGTCACCGTGTTGGCGGCGTTGCAGTTCTCCTGGGCCGGGTCGTACGAGCCGTCGGCCATCGCGGGCCCCGCCAGACCCAGGACGGCCACGGCACTCATCCCTGCGGCCAGGGCCGACAGCTTCTTCGTCGAACGCACGTGCTCTCCTTGCGAGTTCTGTGATGGGCGGGACAAAATATGGCATTCCGGTCAGCCGATCAGTGCCACTTTGTCTCGATCCATACGCATCCCTTGCGAAGGCCTGACGCCCGCGGTGCGCCGGCCCGAACCCGTGCGGGCGATTCCCCAAGCCCCTTGTGAAGGACGGATGATCGGGCCGCCCGGGTTCAATGGGCCACGTCCGCCCGTCCCGGCTGTCCTGCGCCCAAGGCCGCCGGCGCGCCCTCACCCGGCGCGGAAGAGTGGAGTGCGGCGCGATGGGCGTGCGGATGCGGCGCCGTGGCAACGGATGTGACCGCTCGGCCCCCATCCGAGGGGCCGCTCGACGAGAGGACATCCATGCGCCCCGGACGACTCGCCGGCGCAGGCCTGGCGGCGGTGGCACTGACAGCCACCCTCGCCGGCCCCGCCCAGGCCGACAACCTGCCCGAGACCGTGTCCGCCACCGGCTCCCCGAGCGGCGTCACCGCCATCTGCCCCGAGGGCCTGCACCCGGACAACGACTGGATCATCACCAACGGCGACGGCACCCGGCTCGGCGCGAACCAGCGGTGGCAGTGGAGGGACAGTGACGGAGGCAGGGGCATCATCGTCTGGATCGCCCCCTACCTCGACTCGCCGCCCCCGCCCCCCAGCATCAGGCTGACGATCTCCTGCATCTCCTGAGCGCCCGACGGCGGAGGGGGGGGGGCAAGCGGGGGGGCCCCCCCCCCCCCCAGCTCCCCCCTTTTTTCCGGGGGTTCACGCCCGTCGGGGGGGAGGACCCTTCCAGGTGAGAACAGGGACA
>NZ_JBHVWW010000026.1:19976-78517 GCF_042882025.1 Kitasatospora sp. NPDC058243 | reverse complement strand
ACCACAGGGCAAACCCCCTTCCCCCCCCCCTGAGCTCCCGACGGGGGGGGGCCCTCCCCGCCTTCCCCCCCCCCTCCGCCGTCAGCTGCTCACGTTGTTCCGGGGGCTCACGGCCGGTAGGCGGGAAGGCCCTTGACGGTGGAGACCGGGGCCGGGGCGGCGGAGCCGTCGGCGGGGAGGGTGCTGACGCCGTCGGGGGTGCGGGCCGCGATGGTCCTGCCGTCGGGGGACCACGCGGGTTCGGTGTAGTCGGTGGCGGCGGCGGGGGTGAGGTCCTTCTCGTCCTTCTGGTCGATCCGGCTGGAGCGGGTGAACAGGTGGTCGTGCCCGTCGACGGAGCGGACGAACACGACGTGCTCGCCGTCGGGGGAGAGGGCCGGCTGGGAGCCCTGGCCCAGGTCGCGGGTGGCGGGGCGGATGTAGTCGTCGTAGAGGTAGACCTCGTCGGCGGGGGTGTTGGCGTAGACGATCTCGCCGTGCCGGCCACCGGCGTCGGCCCAGGTGTTGCCGGTCTGCGGCGGCTGCGGCATGTTCGCGTTGCCGTCCAGGGAGGTGTGCGGGGTGAGCACCTCGGGGGTGCCGCCGACGGCCTTGGTGGGGATCTTCTCCAGGCGCAGGACGCCGCCCTTGGCGGCGGCGAAGACGATGGTGTCGAAGCGTTCGGCGGATTCGGGGAGGTCGCTGGGGCCCTGCGCGGCGTGCTGCCAGGTGGGGTGGGACCAGGCCTCGCCGCCGGGGGCCGTGGCGAGGGTGACCTTCGCGCCGCCGTCGGGGTCGGCGACGACGAGGTCGCCGTTGCCGTTGATGAAGGCCGCCCGCTTGCCGTCGGGGGACCAGGCGAGGTCGCGGACGACGGTGCCGAAGTCGACGGTGGTGCCGTTCATCGCGACGGCCCGGGTGCCGGTGCTGACGGTCAGGTGGTTGGCCGCGCTGGTGCCGTTGACCTCCTTGGTGCCGGGCGCGGGGGTGCTCGGCACGGGGGTGCCCGGTGCGGGGTTGCTCGGTGCGGGGTTGCTCGGGCGGGCGGAGCCGCCCGGGGCAGGAGCCCCCTGAGCGGTGGCGCCGGGCGCCGCGCTGCCGGGGGTGGCGGCGTCCGAGCCGGCGTTGTCGGGGCCGCAGGCGGAGAGCAGGACGGCGCCGACGGTGGTCATCACGGCGAGCGCGGCGGTGGTGCCGAATCTGTTGCGCACGGACATTCCAGGTCCCCCCTCGGGTGCGGTTCGCGTTCGAGGAGGAGCATCCCAGGGGGAGTTCAGCGGCCGGTGCGAGCCGTGTCACGGTCGTGGAACAACGGCCGCCCCGGCCTGCCGTGCCGTGCCGGGACCGGATTCTGGCGCCGGGTCAGAGTCCGAGGGCGGTGAGGCCGGGGTGGTCGTCGGGGCGCCGGCCGAGCGGCCAGTGGAAGAGGCGTTCGGCGGCGGTGATCGGCAGGTCGTTGATGGCGGCGTGGCGGTGCGCCATCAGGCCGTCGCGGTCGAACTCCCAGTTCTCGTTGCCGTAGGAGCGGTACCACTGGCCGGAGTCGTCGTGCCACTCGTAGGCGAAGCGGACGGCGATGCGGTCGCCGTCGTGCGCCCACAGCTCCTTGACGAGGCGGTAGTCGAGTTCGCGGTGCCACTTGCGGGTGAGGAAGTCGGCGATCCGCTCGCGTCCGGTGAGGAACTCGGTGCGGTTGCGCCACCGGCTGTCGGGTGTGTAGGCGAGGGCGACACGGTGGGGGTCGCGGGTGTTCCAGGCGTCTTCGGCGGCGCGGACCTTTCGGCGGGCGGTCTCCGGGGTGAACGGGGGCAGGGGAGGGCGCTGTTCGGTCACGGGGTCTCCTCGGGCATGGCGGAGCCGACGGTGAGAACGATCGTTCTCGCTGTAGCGGCTACCCTAGGAGAACCATCGTTCTCACGCAAAGGGCACGGCAGATGGACCAGCACGACCCGCGGGGCCTGATCCTCGACGCGGCCGAGGAGCTGTTCTACGGTCAGGGCATCCAGGCGGTCGGCATGGACGCCGTCCGGGCGGCCTCCGGCCTGACGATGCGCCGGCTCTACCAGCAGTTCCCGTCCAAGGGCGACCTGGTCGAGGCGTACCTGCGGCGCCGGGACGGGCGCTGGCGGGCGAACCTCGCCGCCTACGTGGCCGGCGCCGCCACGCTGCCGCGCGACCAGCTGCTCGCCGTCTTCGACTGGCTCGGCCGCTGGTTCGCCGAACCCGACTTCAGGGGCTGCGCGTTCGTCAACTCCTTCGGCGAGCTGGGCGCCGTCTCACCGGCGGTCACGGCGGCCGCCCGGCAGCACAAGGAGGAGTTCAACGCCTACCTCGCCTGCCTGGCCGAGGCCGCCGGCGCCCCGCCCGCCACCGCCGCCCAGCTGGCGCTGCTCGCCGAGGGGGCGATGACCACCGCCGCCGTGCACGGCGACCCGAGCGCCGCCGCCGACGCCAAGGCGGCCGCCCGCGTGCTGCTGGACGCCGCACTGTCCGCCCGCGCCTGACGGACCGCGGGGCCGTCAGCCCGGGACGGGGGCCGTGCGCCGCTCGAAGACCTCGGGGCGGGCCGCCTCCAGGGCGGTGGCGACGGCGCCCAGCAGGACGGCGTCCTGGCCCAGCCGGCTCGGCTCCAGCCGGGGCCGCAGCGGGGAGCGCTCGTACAGGGCCTGCTCCAGCGGGCGCAGCAGCAGGTCGGCGCTGCGCCCGATGCCGCCGCCGAGGACGACCACGTCCGGGTCGAGCAGCGCGGCGACGACGGCGAGGACGTAGCCCAGGCGGTCCACCTCCTGCCGGACGGCCTCGACCGCGGCGGGCTCGCCGAGCCGGGCCCGGGTGAACACCTTCTCGGCGCTGAGCGGCCGCCGCATCCCGAGGTCGAGGGCGGTGCGCACCACGGCGTCGGCGGAGACGGTCTCCTCCAGGGTGGTGCCGGTGCCGGTGCCGGCGCCGGTGCCGGTGGTCGCAGTGGCAGTGGCAGTGGCGGAGGCGCAGCCCGGCAGTCGCAGCAGCCCGAGTTCCCCGGCCGCGCCGTGCGCCCCCGTCAGCAGTTCGCCGTCCTTGACCACGCCCAGGCCGAGTCCGGTGCCGACCAGCAGGTAGACGAAGAGCCGGCTGCCCGCGCCCGCGCCGTAGGTGTACTCGCCGACGGCGGCGAGGTTGGCGTCGTTGGCGACGGTGACGGTGGTGCCCAGGCCGTCGGCTATTCGGTCGAACAGGCCGGGGCGGCCCCAGCCGGGCAGGCTGGCGGCGAGCCTGACGCTGCGTCTGCGCTCGTCCCAGACCCCGGGCGTGCCGGCCACGGTGTGGGCGACGGCGGTGCCGGGCAGGCCCGCCTCGGCGAGGGCCTCGCGGGCGGCCGCGACGACGGCGTCGGCGACGGCGTTGGCCGAGCGGCCGCGGTTGGGCAGGTCGCGGCGGGCGACGACGCATCCGGACAGGTCGGCGACGGCGACCCGCAGCCGGGCCCGGCCGATGTCGAGCCCGAGGACGTGCCCGGCGGCCGGGTCGGTCTCGTACAGGACGGCGGTGCGGCCGCGCTCGGGGGCGAACCTGCCGGCCTCGCGGGCGAGTCCGGCGAGTTCGAGGGTGGCCAGTGCGGTGGAGACGGTCGGCTTGGACAGCCCGGTGTCGCGGGCGAGTTGGGCCCGGGAGAGCGGGCCGTGGCAGCGCAGCCGCTCCAGCAGGAGCCACTCGTTGTTGCTCCGGAGCCGCTGCCGGTTCCACGGCTGTTGTCCAGGCCCTGACAGTGGGGCGAGGGTGACGGGCTGCGGCGCCCCGTCCGTGGCCGTAGTCCGTCCTGCTGTGCTCATTCGGTCGATCGTAGGGCACCCGTCAGCCGCCGAACGGGCCGCGCCGGTGATACCGTCCGAGCGTCTGGCGACCGTCCGCCCGGCCACCGCCGGGCCCGGCCCGCGAGCTCCCTGCACCACCGAATCGGGCGCCCCGCGTGCACGCACACGCCGCGTGCGCACCGCCCGCGCCGTACGCGCGCGTACCGCACACGCCTCCGCGCCCGGCCGCTCCCACCGAAACCCCGACCAGCACGGAGCACCGACCCATGAGCCTCCCGAGCACCACCCCACCCACCGTCACCCCGATACGGCCGCCGCGCCTGGTGGCCACCGACCTCGACGGGACGATCGTGCGCGGCGACCGCACCGTCTCGGCCCGCACCGTCGCCGCGCTCGCCCGGGTCGAACGGGCCGGCGGGCTCGTCGTCCTGGTCACCGGCCGCCCGCCGCGCCTGATGGGCGAGATCGCGGCCGCCTTCGGCCACCGGGGCGTGGCGATCTGCTCCAACGGCGCATTCGGCTACGACATGCGCACCCGCGCGGTGATCGCCGAGAACCCGATCCCGGTCGACGTGCTCGGCGAGAGCGCCCGGCGGCTGCGCGAGGCCGTGCCGGGGATCGGGCTGGCCGTCGAGTACGCCCAGGAGCTGGCCGGGGACGCGCACTACGAGGCGGGCGCCTGGGACGCCGACACCACCGTGCAACGCCTCGACGACGCACGGCTGTTCGGTCGCCCGGCGCCTAAGCTGATCGGCCGTCACCCGGAGCTGTCCGCGGACGAGCTGCTGGCGCTGGCCCGCCCGGTGCTCGGCGAGCTGGTGACGGTCTACCACGCGAACGGCGAGCGGCTGGTCGAGGCCGTCGCGAAGGGCGTCAGCAAGGCCTCCGCGCTCGGCGACCTGGCGCGGCGGCGCGGGATCACCCGCGAGCAGGCGGTCGCGTTCGGCGACATGCCCAACGACCTGCCGATGATGGCCTGGGCGGGCACCTCGTACGGTGTCGCCAACGCCCACCCGGAGGTGCTGGCCACGGTGGACCACGTCATCGGCAGCAACGACGAGGACGGGGTGGCCACCGTCCTGGAGGGCCTGTTCCCCGAGGGGTGAGCCGCGCGGAACGGACGCTCCCGGGAAGGGCGCGGCCGAAACGGCGGCCCCGGGCGGGTGCACTCCCGGAACCGCCGCTTCCCGCCCGCGCCGTCAGGGCGCGCTGGTGTGGGTCAGGGTCTCCCAGCCGATGAAGTGGTCGGCCCCGAACGGGCTGCGCGCGGCCACGTACCGCCCGGTCTGCGGCATCGCCACGCCCTCGCGCAGGTGGTACTCGTTGTACGCGAGCTGGACGGCCGGGCCGAGACCGGTCTTCGGCGAGCCGTCGCAGAGCCAGTTCGGAACTTTCGCGCCGTTCTCGTACGCGGTGTGGAACTCCAGGGCCTTGACCAGCCGTTCGCGTCCCTCGCCCCACAGGTCGAGGCCCTGGAGCCGGGCGGTCTCGGCGGTCTGGGCGGCGGCCTCCAGACCCCAGCCGGTGTGCCCGAAGTCGCGGCAGGTCTCCTGCGACAGCCCGTCCACGAAGGTCGACTGGCCGGACCAGTACTTCACCAGCGCGGTCTTGCCCTCGATCCCGGCTTTGGGCGGCGGCACCGGCAGGGCGCCGTCGGAGGACAGGTAGACGTAGGCGGGCAGGCGCTTGCGCCACATTCCTGCCGCCTGGTCGAACAGGCCGCGGTCGTCGAGGAAGACCGCGACGCCCATCAGGGCGTCGGTCTCGATCAGCTCCCAGTTGCCGTTCTTGCGCGGGCTGCCGGGCGACAGCAGCGGCACGTAGACGGTGCGCAGCATGGTGGCGAAGCGGTCGATCGAGGCGGTCGGCCAGCCCGCCCCGGAGTGGCGGATCAACTCGGCGGCCCGGGACCAGTTGTTGCCCGACCAGCCGGTCTGCAGCGGGGCGTTGCTGTTGGTGTGCTCCTGGATCACGGCCGACCAGGCGTCCATGATCTCGATCGCCTTGTCGGCGTACCGCTGGTCGCGGGTGAGCACCCACTGCAGGGCGTGGGCGTAGGCGGCCATCGCGTCGTTGCGCTCGTCCGAACAGCCGTTGTCGGGGTGGGAGCGGGACCCGCACTCGACGTTCGCGCGCGGCCGGGGCCGCCAGTCCAGCGAGGCGTACGTGCTCGACCGGAGGTCGGCGAAGGCGGACGTCCAGGGTTCGGCCCCGGCCGCCAGCTTGCCCTTGAGGAAGGCGAGTTGCTGGTCGCCGACCAGCACGCCGGGGTGCCGGAAGGCGGCCCGGGCGCCGTGCGCGGCGGGTGCGGCGGCCTCGGCGGGTGCGGAGGCGAGCGGGAGCAGGGCGGCGAGTGCCGCCGCGGCGATCAGTGTCCTGGTGCGGCTACGGCCCATGGGGAGCTGGTCCTCTCGCGGGGGGAGGCGGTCGAGCACTGGTGCCATGTTAGGAAAGTTGCCTAACATGAGAAGTGAACCACCAACCCCCGCGCGCGCCAAGAGGACCGGCTCCGTTCACCGCCGCACCCGTAGGCGTGCGTTCCGCATTTATCGCCTGTTGATCGTCGGGGCGTAACGTCGGACTCATGAACGAGATAACGGCCGAGTGGCCGGGGGCGGCGCCCGAGGGGCGGATGACGGAGCAGGACACCGAGCGGTTCCGGGAGTTGCTGGCGCGCTTGGAGAACTCGCTGGCGGCGGACCGGACGGCGGACCGGGCGAGGCGCCGGGCGGCGGCCGGGTCCGATGCCTGACGGGCCGGAGCGGCGCCCGGTGGTGGTGCTGCCGCTCTGGCGGCGCGGTGAGTCGTACGGGCCGGCGGACCGGCCCGGGGCGCCGCGGGGGCGCTCCGGGCCGGTGGCGGTCGATCAGGTGACGGCGTCGCCGCTGTCGCCGGCGGCGCGGTGGAATCCGGACCGCTGACGGTACGGCACGTCAGCAGCTGCAGTCACAGCAGTCGCAGCCGTCACAACAGCTGCAACCGTCGCAGCCATCGCAACCGTTGCAGCAGTTGCAAGGGTCGCAGCAGTCGCCGCAGTCGCAGTCGTGCCGCTGGCACCAGCCCTCCCGGCGCTCCCGGCTGAACGGGTCGTTGTGGTCGCAGCAGAGCAACTGGCAGGTGCAGGCCATCAGCGCCCACACCGCGCAGCCGGCCAGGAGGTTGCGCGGTCGCGTCGGCTTGCTGCCGATCGGGGTGAAGCCGGGGCCCTGGGGCACCCATGGCGGGAGCGGGGTCCGGCCGGGATCCTGACCGGGGGTCTGCCCGGGCGGCGCCTGGCGCGGCGGCGCGTCGTGCGGGTGCTCCCCGGCGGCGGCGTGCGGGTGCCCGCCGGTCGTTGCGTGCGCGGATCCGTCGGGGGCGGACCCGTCGGCGACGGGTCCGGCGTTTCGGGTGCGGCAGGCGGCCGCGTGGGCGGCCGGGCCGAAGACCCGCTCGACGGCCCGCTCGGTCTCGTGCGCGAGCAGCAGGTGCACCAGGGCCCGGTCGGTCAGTTCGACCTCGCGCAGCGCGAGCCGGATGCCGTGGACGGCGTCGCGGCACAGGCGTTCGGCCTCGGCGCGGTCGGTGCCGGTGGCGGTCAGCGGGTTCCAGGCGCCGCCGGCGGCGTCGGCGGCCTGGTCCTCGGCGGCGTCGAGGAGGTGGGCGAGCCGGCCGAAGAGCCGGCCGGCCTCGGCGAGCGGGGCGGCGTTGCCGGGGCGCCCGGCGAGGACGGCGGTGTGCGCGAACGCGGCCGAGGTGGCGGTCTCGGTGGGCTCGGTGACCAGCAGGACGGAACCGCCGGGCGGCAGTGACCGCTCCAACTCGCCCTGCCGGGAGGCGGCTTCGAGCAGCACGCCGGTGTCGAAGCCGACCGCCGAGGCGCTGCCGGCACTCTTCCGGTCCCACCGCCGGGTGACCGCGCGGGCCCCGACGGCGACCGGGCGGCGGCCGAACACGCCGTCACGGTCCTCGACGTGGTCGCGGATCTTGACCGAGGCGAGGGCGAGCGAGACGGCGGCGGCGAGCCGGGCGCCCTCACCCCGGGCGACGGAGGCGGTGCGCATGCCGCGCAGCGGGCAGGGCCCGGCGGTGCGCCGCCAGGAGGCGTCCTCGCGGGCGGCCTGGGCCTCGACCAGGACCGAGATGATCAGGCCGTCGTAGTTGGTGGCGGTGCGGGCGAGTTGGCCGTGGTCGTCGCGCAGCGCGAGGCAGAGCCCGCACAGGTGCGCCAGCCACGATGCCTGAAGCCGTTCGGACAGCCGGTGCTTGCACGGTCTGATGATGCCGAACATGATTCCCCCTCGCCGGTGGGCCGCTGACCAGCCCTGATCCGCCGAACATCATATGATCACCGCCCCTCCCGGGCCGAGGGGTCGGAGGAGCCGAGGAGCCGAAGCCGAGGAGCCGAAGCCGAGGAGCCGAGGAGTCGAAGGGGCGGAGGAGCCGGAGGAACGGGAGAGGGCGCGAGGAGCGCAGGGGCGCGCAGTCGAACGCAGCGCGCAGTCCCGGCCGAGTCCACGCCGCCCGCCCTTCCCCACGCCCCGCCCGCAGCGTCCCGCGCCCCTGGGAGTGATCTCATATCCGGGATAGCATCGCGAATATGGGAATCGAGACGGCCGCCGACGAGCGGCTCGCCAACCGGCTCGCCGAATTGAGACTGGAACGGGGCTGGACGCTGGAGGAACTGGCCCGGCTGGCGGACGTCAGCCGCTCCACGCTGTCGCGCGTCGAACGGGCCGAAGTCAGCCCGACCGCCGCGCTGCTCGGGCGGCTCTGCGCCGTCTACGGGCGGACCATGTCCCGGCTGCTCGCCGAGGTCGAGTCGGCGCCGGCCCGGCTGGTGCGGGCCGCGGACCAGCGGATCTGGCGGGACGAGACCACCGGCTTCGTCCGCCGCTCCGTCTCCCCGCCGCACGGCTCGCTGCGCGCCGAGATCGTCGAGGGCCGGCTGCCCGCCGGCGCCGACATCGCCTATGACCGCCCCTGCGTGGCGGACCTGGAACACCACCTGTGGGTGTTCGAGGGGGTGTTGGAGCTCACCGTCGACGGCGAGCGGCACCTGCTCGGCCCCGGCGACTGCCTGCGCTACGTCTCCGGGACCAGCCGATTCCGCGCCCCCGGCCCGGACGACGCCCGGTACGCCCTGGTGGTGGTGGAACCGTGAGGCGACCGAAGACCCGGATAGCCGCCGCGCCCCGCGAGCGCTTCGACGCCGCCGGGCGCCGCGTCCTGCTGGTCTGCGTCGCCGGCGGCTTCACCACGCTGCTCGACCAGTCCGTCCTCAACACCTCCATCCCGGCCCTGCGCGAGAGCCTGCACGCCCAGCCCGCCCACCTCCAGTGGATCGTCGCCGGCTACTCGCTCGCCTTCGGCCTGGCGCTGATCCCCGGCGGGCGGCTGGGCGACGTCAGGGGCCGCAAGTGGCTCTTCGTCACCGGCCTCGCCCTGTTCACCCTGGTCAGCCTGGTCTCGGCGACCGCCACCGCGCCCGAGGTGCTGATCGCCGCCCGGCTGCTCCAGGGCGTGGGCGCCGGGCTCGTCAACTCGCAGATGATCGGCACCCTCCAGGACGTGTTCGACGGCCAGCTGCGGGCCCGCGCCCTCGGCATGTACGCCGTCACGGGCGGCCTGGCCTTCGCGCTCGGCCCGCCGATCGGCGGCGCGGTCCTGGCGGCGGCCGGCCCCGAGCACGGCTGGCGGCTGACCTTCCTGCTCAACGTGCCGTTCGGACTTGCCACCGTCGCGCTGGCGGTGCGTCACCTGCCCAGGCCGCGCCCGAGTGCCCGGCACGCCGACCTCGACCTGGTCGGCCTGCTGCTGGTCGCCGCGCTCACCCTCGCCCTGATGCTGCCGTTCGTCCAACCGCCCGGCTGGACCGGCTGGTTGGCCTTCGCCGCCGTCGCCGTCCTGCTGCTCGGCGCGCTCGCCTGGTGGCAGCGCCGCTACGCCCGCTCCGGCGGCCACCCGCTGATCCACCCGGCACTCACCCGCTCCGCGCCGTACGCGCTCGGCACCGTGACCGCGATGGCCCAGTTCGGCTCCTCGCTCGCCGCCGGACTGGTGCTCACCATGTTCCTCCAGGACGGCCTCGGGCTCTCCCCGATGGGCGCCGCACTCGTTGCGCTGCCCTCGGCGGTGGCCATGGGCGTCGCCTCCGCGCTGGCCTGGCGGGTGGTGCAGCGCTTCGGGCGGCGCACCGTCACCGCGGGCATGACCGGCTCCGCCCTGGTCATGCTGGCGAGCGGACTGGTCGCGCACTGGGCGCCCGCCGCCGTCCTGCCCTGGCTGCTGGCGCTGCTGCAACTGTTCGGCGGCGCCTCGATCGGCGTGATGGGCGCCACCAACCAGGCGTACGTGCTGCGCCACGCGCCCGCCGAGGCGGCCGGGGTGAGCGGGGCCATCCTGCAGATGGCGCAGCGGATCGCGGCGGCGGTCGCGGTCTCGGCGCTGTCCGGCGTCTACCTGCGGCAGACCGCCGGGGGCGGCGACCACCGCTCCGCCTACCTGGCCACCAGCGTGGTGTGCGCGGCGGTCGCCGCCCTCGCCGTCCTGGCCTCGGTGTTCGCCGGCCGGCGGGCGGCCCGGGAGGCGGCCGGCGAGCCCGTCGCGGTGAGCCGTGGGCGAACAGCGGTCCGCTGAGTTCTGTCCGGCGCAGGCCCGCAGTTACGGTGGCGGGCATGACCGAGAACCGGATCGTGGACCTGCCCGAGGTGGCGCTCGCCTACCGCGAGAGCGGCCCGCCGGACGGCCCGGCGCTGGTGCTGCTGCACGCCCTCGGGGAGCGCGCCACGGACTGGGACGTCGTCCTGCCCGCCCTCGCCCCCGGGCACCGCGTGTACGCGCTCGACCTGCGCGGCCACGGCGACAGCGGCCGCACCGCCCGGTACGGCCTGGAGGAGATGCGTGACGACGTGCTCGCCTTCCTCGACGCGCTCGGCCTGGCGCGGGTCGACCTGGTCGGCCACTCGATGGGCGGCGTGGTCGGCTACCTGGTCGCCCAGGCCCGGCCGGAGCGGATCGGCCGGCTGGTCCTGGAGGACATCCCGGCACCGCACCCGCGCCCGGCCGGCGCGGTGCCGGACGCGCCGGACGAGCCGGTGCACTTCGACTGGGCCGTGGTGAAGGCCGTCAAGACGCAGGTCGACACCCCCGACCCGGCCTGGCTGGCGGGGATGGCCGGGATCACCGCCCGCACCCTGGTGGTCGCGGGCGGCTCGGCGAGCCACGTCCCGCAGGAGCGGCTCGCCGAGCTCGCCCGGCTGATCCCGGACTGCCGGATGGTCACCATCGAGGCCGGGCACCTCGTGCACAGTGCCCGGCCCGCCGAGTTCGTCGCCGCGGTGGCGCCGTTCCTGTCCGCCTGACGCGGACGTCCTGACGCGGACGCCTCGGGGCGGACGCGCCGGTCAGACGCCGAACTCGGCCGGCAGGCGGCCGGCGCGCACCGCCGTGACCAGGTCGGCGTGGTCGGCCTCGGTCCGGTCCGCGTACGCGACGGCGAAGGCCGCGACCGCCTCGTCCAGCGCCTCGCTCCTGCCGCAGTAGCCGGCCAGCAGGCCGGGGTCGGCGGTGTGCGCGTGCGCCCGGGCCAGCAGGGCGCCGGTGATCCGGGCGTAGTCGTCCAGTTGGCCCGGCAGCAGCGCGGCCGGGTCGACGCTGCCCTTGCGGTTGCGGAACTGCCGGACCTGGTAGGGGAGTCCGTCCACCGTCGTCCAGCCCAGCAGGGTGTCGCTGACCACCTGCATGTGCTTCTGCCCGAGCACCACCCGGCGGCCCTCGTGGCCGTCCTGACCGGCCGCCGGGTGGCCCGCGCGCTCCAGGTACGGCAGCAGCACGGACGGGCGGGCCTCCTTCACCTGGAGCACCAGCGGCTGGTCCCGGTGGTCGGTGAGCAGCACCACGTACGAGCGGGTGCCGACGCTGCCGGTGCCCACCACCCGGAACGCCACGTCCTGGACCCGGTAGCGGGACAGCAGGGTGCGCACCTCGGCGGGCACCGTCGCCACGTACGGGCCGAGCGACTGCGCGACGGCCCGCGCGGTCGCGTCGGTCACCTCGGTGAGCACCGGCGGAGCGGCCGTGAACCGCCGACCGCCGTCCGCCGTACGGGTGGTGCTGCGGGCGGCGAATCTGGCGCTGGTGTTGCCCAGCGCCTTCGCGCCGACCTTGCGCAGCACCTCGGCCAGGTCGTGCGCCTCGGTGAAGGAGACCAACTGCTCGTCCGCGACGGCGTTCCAGGCGTCCAGCGCGGGCAGCTTGGCGAGCGTGCGCATCGTGCGGCGGTAGGAGCCGGCCGCGTGCCGGGCGGCCTCCCGGGCGGTGGTCTCGTCGGCCCCGGTCTCGCGGCCGGCCAGCACCAGGCTCGCGGCCAGCCGCTTGAGGTCCCACTCCCACGGGCCGGGCACGGTCTCGTCGAAGTCGTTGATGTCCATCACCAGTTGCCCGCGGGCGTCCCCGTACAGCCCGAAGTTGGCGGCGTGCGCGTCCCCGCACAGCTGGGCGCCGACCCCGGTGGCCGGGGTGCCCGCCAGGTCGGCGGCCATCAGTCCGGCCGAACCGCGCAGGAACGCGAACGGCGTGGCGGCCATCCGCCCCACCCGGATCGGCACCAACGCGGCGATCCGGCCCGCGTTGGACGCCTCGATCGCCTCGACGGCCGTCGGCCGCCCGGGCACCGGCGAGAACTCCGCGTGCCGCTCCCGGGGGATGCGCCCGCGCAGCGCCTTCCCCCGCTCCCGCGAACGCCCGCCCCGCTCCGACGCGAACCCGGCCACCGCGAACGCCCGCCGCCCCTGCGGCGCGGCTCCGTCCACGTCGGCCACGGCCCCGTCCGCCACCTCGGTCACCTCGGTCACCTGCGTCACCGTTCCCCACCCGTCCCTTCCGGCTCCCACCCGCCCGCGACCTGCGCGAACGGTTCTGCAGGGGGAGTGACGTCCGACGCCTGACGACGGTTCCTGAGCCTGGCGGACGCGAGGCGGCAGCCGCCCGTATCCTCGGGGCACGGCCCGCCGTCGAAGGCCGGGCGCGGAGTCGGTCGGGACCGGGGGGACAGCGGTGAGCGACGGGGGGAGAGCCCGGCGGGGCAGGCCCACGGTGAACGACGTGGCGGCGCTGGCGGGCGTGTCGATGGCGACGGTGTCGCGCGTGCTGGCGGGCGACTACCCGGTGGCCGGGGCCACCCGGGAGCGGGTGCTGCGCGCGGTGCGGGACCTCGACTACGTCGTGAACGCGCAGGCGCGGGCGCTGGCCGGCCGGCGGTCCCGGACGGTGGCGATCCTGCTGGGCAACCTCGCGGCGCCCTTCCACAACCGGGTCGCGCACGGCGTGGAGCGGCAGGCGGTGGACGAGGGCTGCCTCTGCCTGGTGGCGGCGACCGACGACGACCCCGACCGCGAACTGACGCTGGTCGAGGAGATGCGGGCGCGCGACGTGGAGGCCGTCGTGCTGGTGGGCGGGGTGGAGGACAGCCCGGGGTACCGCACCCGGATCGCCCGGCTGGCGGGCATCCTGGACGCGGCCGGCTCCCGGCTGGTGCTCTGCGGCCGGCCCGCCCCGGGGGAGGAACTGCCGTTGACGGCCGTGCACTACGACAACGCGGGCGGCGCGCGGGCGGCCGTCGACCACCTGCTGACGCTGGGCCACCGGCGGATCCTCTTCCTCGGCGGACCGGCCGCGACCACCACCACCCGGGAGCGCCTCGCCGGGTACCAGGCCGCGCTGGCGGCCCAAGGCCTGCGCCACCCGGCCGAATTGACGGTGGAGGGGTGCCACACCCGGGACGGCGCGCGGGCCTGGCTGCGCCGCCGCCTGGCCCAGGGCCCGCCGGACTTCTCGGCGGTCTTCGCGCACGACGACGACGTGGCGGCCGTCGTGCTGACGGTCCTGCGGGAGCACGGGATCTCCGTGCCCGAACAGGTCTCGGTGATCGGCTTCAACGACCTGCCCGGGGCCGAGGACCTCAGGCCCGGCCTGACCACCGTGCGCATCCCGCACCTCGACCTCGGCCGCACGGCGCTGCGCCTCGCGCTGCACCGCCCCGGCCCCGAGCCGCAGCGGGCCGTCCTCGCCACCGAGCTGGTGCCCCGCGGGTCGACGGGGCCGGTCGGGTAGCCGGCCCTCCGGTAGCAGGCTCTCCGGTCGCGGGCCGTGCCGGAAGCGTTGTCCTCGCGATAGAAAGCGCTTACTCTCCCGTCAGACAAGGGAGTTCGCGAGGAAGGACGGCCCGATGGACAGCTCGTGGACGAAGACCGGTGACCCGGCTGCGATACCGGTCCTGAGCAGGCGCGGACTGCTCAGGACCAGCGCCGCCGCCACCGCCGCGGCGGCCGCGTGGTGGCTCGGCGGGCCAACCGAGGCCCGGGCCGCCGACAACTACGACGCGATGCGCGAGGCCTGGTCCGAGCAGCTGACCGGCACCGGGTACGACCCGGCCGCGCCGCCGTTCGCCCGCGCGCTCACCGCGCTGGGCGACCAGGCACGGCGCCACCAGGCCGCGTTGAGCCCGCAGGCCGGGTCGCTCTGGCCCGACCTGCCGGTCGGCTCCGCCTCCGCCGCCGTCACGTCGACGGTCGGGCGGCTGCGGCTCATGGCCCTGGCCCTCACCCGGCCGGCCACCGGCTCGACGGCCGACCCCGGCCTCGGCGCCGCCGTCGCGACCGGCCTGGACTGGGTGCTCCAGCGCGCCTACACCGCCACCACCACGTCGTACGGGAACTGGTGGGACTGGCAGATCGGCGCCCCCCAGGCCCTGCTGGACGTGTGCGTGCTGCTCGGCGACCTCCTGACGGCCGAACGGGCGGCCGCGTGCGGTGCGGCCGTGGACCACTTCGTCCCGTCCTCGGTGGTCGACAAGTACACCGGTACCAGCACCGGGGCCAACCGGGTGGACCTGTGCCGGGTGCTCGCGCTGCGCGGTGTCATCGGCCGCTCGGCGGCCCCGGTCGCCGCCGCGCAGCGGGGGCTGTCACCGGTGTTCCGCTACGTGACCACCGGCGACGGGATCTACGCCGACGGCAGCTTCGTCCAGCACACCTGGGTGCCGTACACCGGCAGCTACGGCGAGGTGCTGCTCGGCAGCCTGAGCCGGCTGCTGCGCCTGCTCGCCGGTACGCCCTGGGCCGTCACCGACCCCGCGCTGCGCAACGTCTTCACCGCCGTGGACCGGGGGTTCCTGCCGTTCCTGTTCAACGGCCTGGTGATGGACGGGGTTTCGGGCCGCGCCGTCAGCCGCGGCGTGCAGGCCGGCGACGCGCGGCGGGCCCGCCTGGACGACCACGTGCGCGGCCACGCCCTGCTCGGGGACGTCCTGCGGCTGGCCGACTCCGGGTCGGTGCCGGCGGCCCAGGCGGCGGCCTGGCGCGCCGCCGTGAAGGGCTCCCTCCAGCGCGACCAGGTGCTCCCCCACCTGTCCAACGCCCTTGCCGACATCCCCGAACTCGCCCGCGCACAGGCCCTCCTGGCGGACTCCGGCACCCGGGCGGCGGACGAGGGCACGGGCAGCCGGGTGTTCACCATGGACCGGGCCGTCCACCGCCGGCCCGGCTGGAGCGCGCAGCTCAGCCTGTCCTCGTCCCGGACCGCCTTCTACGAGTGCGGGAACGGCGAGAACCTGCGGGCCTGGCACAGCGGCAGCGGAATGCTCTACTGGTACGGCGGCGAGCAGGGCGACGAGCAGTACAGCGATTCCTTCTGGCCCACCGCCGACCCCTACCGGCTGCCCGGCACCACCGTGTCGACGCGCCCGCTGGCCGACGGCGCCGGTGGCGACTGGGGCCAGGCCCGCCCGGCGACCGCCTGGGCGGGCGGGGCGAGCGACGGCGACCGGTCGGTGGTCGGCCAGGACGTCCGGGGCCTCGGCTCCACCCTGGTCGGGCGCAAGTCCTGGTTCTGCCTGGACGATTCGATCGTCTGCCTCGGCGCGGGCATCGGCTGCACCGACGGCGTCGCCGTCCGCACGACCGTCGACCACCGCAACCTCGGGGCCCGCGAGGACCGGGAGTTCGTGCTGGACGGCGTCCGCCAGCCCGCCGACCCCGGCTGGAGTCGGCGGGCCGACGGCGTCCGCTGGGCGGCGCTGGCCGGGTCGGGCGCCTGGGTGTTCCCCGACGGCGCCACCCTCGACCTCGCCCGCGAACGGCGGACCGGGGCGTGGGCCGACATCAACCGGGGCGGGGCGCCCGACCCGATCACCCGGACCTACCTGTCGATCGGCCTCGACCACGGCACCGACCCCGTCGACGGGACGTACCACTACGTGCTGATGCCCGGGGCCGGCCCGGACCAGGCGGCGGCCCGCGCGGCGGCCCCGACGGCCACCGTGCTCGCCAACACGGCCGACGCCCAGGCGATCAGCGCGCCCGGACTCGGACTCACCCTCGCCAACTTCTTCGCCCCCGGCACCGTCGGCCCGCTGACCGTCTCCGCCCCCTGCTCCGTCCTGCTCCGCGAGAACGGCGGCGACCTCTCCGTCGCCGTCGCCGACCCCACCCGGAAGGCGGCCACCGTCCAGCTGACGCTGGCGCTGGACGGCTACCGGCTCGCGAGCGGCGGCACCGGCATCACGGTGCTCTCGGACTCCGGGCCGCTGGTGCTGCGCTGCGCGGTGGCGGGCACCGGGGGAGCGAGCCTGTCGGCGGTCTTCCGGCGCAGCGCCGCCTTCCAGCGGGGCGCCGCCTGACGGGGCCGGCCGCCGAGGTCAGCGCACCCCGGGCCTCACTGGCCGACCCGCCCGTCGAGGCACTCGCGCAACAGGTCGGCGTGCCCGCAGTGACGGGCGTACTCGTCGATCCTGTGCACCAGCAGCTCTCGCACCGCGATGCCGCTCTTCCCCAGCCGCGTGCCCAGGTCCGGGTGCGCGGCCAGGGCGGCGTCGGTGGCGGCCTGTTCGCGGGCCAGGTCGGCGAACGCCGCGTCGACCTCGGCCTGCTCGGTGACGGCTCCGTCGAAGTCCGCGTCCCGCTTGCCGTAGAGCTTCGGCAGCGGATCACCGTCGCTGATCCAGCCTCGCCAGTCCCGTTCCACTGCGGCGAGGTGCCGGACGAGACCGAGCAGCGACATCGTCGACGGCGGGACGGACCGGCGGGCCAGCTGCTCCGGGTCCAGGCCTTCGCACTTCATCAGCAGGGTGTGGCGGTAGTTCGTCAGGAAGTCGTTCAGGGTGGGGAGTTCGCCGTCCGGGCAGACTCCCTCGCTGTTGCGGGGGTCGTCGTCCGGGTCGGCCCACATGTCGGGGTAGACGGTTGCCTGGGTCCATCGTTCGGGTTGGTCGCTCATGCGGGCCATGCTCGTTCGTGCGGGCCCGAGCCGCCAGTGGGTTTTGCCGCGACGGTGGCGGCTCCTCAGGGCGTGGGCGTCGGCGTCGGCGTGGGCGTGGGTGTCGGCGTGGGAGCGGCAGCCGGAGGCGGGGGGCTGGGGAGGGCGCTCGCGCGGGCGGCGGGGTCGGTGACGACGCCGGTGCAGTTGTCGCCGTCCTTCTGGTGGCCGCACACCTGCAAGGTGGTGTCGCCGGGGCTCGCGTCGACCATCACGGAGTAGTTGTCGTAGCCCCAGTGGATCAGGGCGGTCTCCTGCCAGCCGTGGTTGGTGGTGATGGTGGCGCTGTCCCCGGGGGAGCCGTCGGTGATCCCTGACCAGGCGGCCCGGCAGCGCGGGCTGTAGTGGACGTAGAGGACCACCTTGCCCACGTTGCCGGTCAGCAGGGTGCGCTGGTCGACGTCGCACCGCATGTCCTGGGGGTCCTTGCCCGCGCAGCCGACGCCCTCGCAGAGCGGCGCCGACCCGGCGGTCGCCGTCGCCGTCGCCGCCGCCGCCGTCTTCGGCGGGAGCGTCGCCGCCGATGCCGTGCCGTTGCCGCCGTGCGGGCCGCGCAGGTACAGGGCCGCGAACAGGATGAGCACGGCGGCCACGGCGGCCCCCACGCCGGCCGCCGGCCGCCGCCACGGGGCGGGCTGCGGCGAGGCGGGGGCGGCGTCGGGCGCTTCGGCCGGCGCTGCGGGCGCGGGCGCCGGGGAGAGCGCCTCGTCCGTGTCGTGCGCGGCCTCGGAGGAGAGCACCTCGTGCGCGTCGCGCGCGGCCTCGGCCTTCCGCAGCAGGGAGGTGAGCAGATCGGCGTCGCACTCGACCGTGGCGATCAGGCCGGCCAGGGCCTGCGGGGTGATCAGGCGCTTCCCGTTCAACCAGCGTTCCCAGGAGGCCTTGCTGAGGTAGGTCCTCCTCCCGAGTTCGGCCAGTGAGATCCGGTGCGCGTCCTTGACCGCGCGCAGTTCCTCGGCCAGACGTCGAGCGGGTTCCGAAAGATCGTCAGGGAGCGGCTTCCAGGACTGACTCATCGCGGTACCTCGGGCGGGTCGGCGGAGGATGCAAACTGATCCACTTTCGGATGATCAGTTTAATCGGTCGACTTCCCTCGGTTCCCACCCGCAGCCCGGGGCGCCTTCGCGCACCCGGCACCGATCGCCTACCATCGCGGTCGGCCGCGTCGAGCGACGGGCGGAGCGACGGGCAAGGGCGATCCGAGAGGCGCGGAGCATGGGCGACGAGCGCGGCTACCTGCTGGACAACCGGCAGCGGGAGGCGGGTCGACGGTTCGAGGGCATCGCCGAGCTGTTCGACCCGTGGACGCTGGAGCACCTGGACCGGCTGGGCCCGGCCGACGGGCACCACTGCTGGGAGGTGGGTGCGGGCGGCCCGGGGATCCCGCTGGCACTGGCCGAGCGGGTCGGGCCGGCGGGCCGGGTCCTGGCCAGCGACCTCGACACCAGCTGGCTGACCGGACTGCCCGCCGACCGCGTCGAGGTCCTGCGGCACGACGTCACCCGCGACCCGCTGCCCGACGGGCTGTTCGACCTGGTGCACGTCCGTCTGGTGCTGGTGCACCTGCCCGACCGGGCCGAGGTGCTGCGGCGGCTGGCGTCGGCGGTACGGCCCGGAGGCTGGCTGGTGGTCGAGGACGCGGACCCGGCCCTGCAACCGCTCGCCTGCCCGGACGCGCACGGACCGGACCAGGAGCTGGCGAACCGGGTGCGCCGGGCGTTCCGGGCCCGGCTCGCCGAGCGCGGCGCCGACCTCGCCTTCGGCCGCACCCTGCCCCGGCTGCTGCGCGAGGCGGGCCTGACGGACGTCGCCGCCGAGGCGTACTTCCCCGTCACCTCCCCGGCCTGCCGGGAGCTGGAGGCGGCGACGGTCCGTCAGCTCCGCGACCAGCTGGTCGGCCCCGACCTCCCCGCCGCCGACCTGGACCGGCACCTGGCCAACCTCCGCGACACCGAACTGGACGTGACCACCGCCCCGCTGATCACCTGCTGGGGCCGGCGCCGGTAGGTGGCCACCGCAGGACGCTCAGTCCCCGGCCGGCCGGCCGGGTCGAGGCGACGGCGTAGCCGGTGAGCAGGGCGGTCACGATGTCGGTGAGGCGGAGTTTCAGAACTCGGAGCTGGGGGCGTCCGTGACGGGGCCGAGGTCGGGTCGGTCGCGCAGGTCGAGGGCTTCGCCGTGGCGGGTGAGTTCGAGGAGGACGAGGGTGTTGGTGCCCGGGTGCCAGAGCGGGGCGGGGGCGTAGAGGGTGCGCTGCGGGCCCTCGTCGGTGTAGCGGCCGAGGAGGAAGCCGTTGAGCCAGAGCAGGCCGCGGCCCCAGCCGGGGAGGGCGAGGAAGGCGTCGGCGGGGGTGTCGAGGTCGGTCTCGAAGCGGTGGAAGGCTGGGTCGCCGTCGGTGGCGGCGGTGGCCGGGTCGAAGGCCAGGCCGCTCAGGTCGGTGAGGGGGAGCGGGCGGATCTCCCAGTCGTGGAGGCGCTGGCGTTCGTGCGAGACGCCCCGCCGGATGCCCTTGCGGTCGTCGAGCTGGGGGCCGTAGTTGGTGCGGCCGAGCGCCTCGACCAGGATGTCCAGGGTGGTGCCGGCCGGCGCGGTGGCCAGCGGGAGGGTGGCGCCGGGGTCGTTGCGGTCGAGGGTGCCGAGGGGGCGGCCGTCGGCGAAGACCTGGGCGCGGTCGCCGAGGCCGTCGATGCGCAGCGGCAGGGTGGGGCGGGGGCCGGGGACGCGGGTGCGGTAGTGGATGAGGCCGAGGGACTGGCCGAGGTTCTCCATGGGTTCCGGGACGGGCCGGTGGTGCGGGGTGGCCAGCGCGTCCAGGGAGTCGAACAGGCGGGCCCGGCCGGTCCTGCGGTCGATGCAGCGTGGGGCCAGGCGGGGCGGCTCGGCGGGGAGTTCGCCGTCGGGCAGGGGGAGGTACCGGCCGATGACGTCGCGCAGGGCGTGGAACTTGGCGGTGAGTTCGCCGGCCTCGCCGATGGGGGCGTCGTAGTCGTAGCTGGTGGTGGTGGGCTCGTAGCCCGGGGTGTCGGGGCTGGTGCCGGTGTGGTTGGCACCGGACCAGAGGCCGAAGTTGGTGCCGCCGTGGGCCATGTAGAGGTTGACGGAGGCGCCGGTGGCGAGGAGCGCGTCCAGGGAGCGGGCGGACTCCTGCGGGTCGCGGACGTGGTGGGGCCCGCCGACGCGGTCGAACCAGCCGATCCAGAACTCCATGGCGGCCAGCGGCCCCTTGGGCTGCTGGCGGCGCAGCACCTCGAAGCGCTCGGGGGCGCGGGAGCCGAAGGTCGCGGTGGCGAGCAGGCCGGGGATCGCGCCGCCCTGCTGCATGAAGTCCTCGGCACCGTCGGCGGTGAACAGCAGGCAGTCCACGCCGCGCGCGAGGAGGCCGTCGCGCAGGTGGGCGAGGTAGCCGGCGTCGGTGCCGTAGCTGCCGTACTCGTTCTCGACCTGGACGGCCACGACGGGGCCGCCGCGGCTCGCCAGCAGCGGCAGCAGCTCGGGCACGAGGGCGTCGAACCAGCCGTCCACGGCGGCCAGGAAGGCGGGGTCGGCGCAGCGCAGGCGCAGGCCGTCGACGGCGAGGAGGCGGGCGGGCAGGCCGCCGAACTCCCATTCGGCGCAGATGTAGGGGCCGGGCCGCAGGATGACGTCCAGTCCGTGCTGCTGGGTCAGCCGGACGAACCGGGCCACGTCCCGCCAGCCGGTGAAGTCGATCTCGCCGGTGGGCAGTTCGTGGAAGTTCCAGGGGATGTAGGTGTCCACGGTGTTGACGCCGAGGGCGCGCAGGCGGCGCAGCCGGTCGTCCCAGAGCTCGGGGTGGACGCGGAAGTAGTGCAGGGCGCCGGCGACGATCCGGTGCGGGGCCCCGTTGCGGCGGAATCCGGAGTCGTCGTAGTCGAGTTCGATCGTTTCGATCATCGCGTGACCAGCTTTCGAGGGTGTGGCACGGGCTGCCAGGGTAGGCCAACGGCTACCGGTGTGGCGCGGCGACCACGTGGGTGCGGTGGCGGTCGGCCACGGTGGCGAGGGTCTGTGCGCCGGGGGTGGCCCAGATCCGCTCGTTGAAGATCTCCACCTCGATCCAGCCGGTGTAGCCCGCCGCCGTGACCTGGTCGGTGAGGGAGCGGAAGTCGATGTGGCCGTCGCCGACGTGGCCGCGCCCGAGCAGGACGTCGGCGGGCAGCGGCAGCGTCCAGTCGCACACCTGGTAGGCGGCGATGCGGCCGTCCCGGCCCGCCCGGGTGAGTTGCTCGGGCAGCGCCGGATCCCACCAGACGTGGTAGCTGTCGACGACCACGCCGACCTGGGCGGCGGGGTGCGGCGCGGCGAGGTCGAGCGCCTGGCCGAGGGTGGAGACCACGGCGCGGTCGGCGCAGAACATCGGATGCAGCGGTTCGATGGCCAGTCGTACGCCGAACTGCCCGGCGTACGGAGCGAGTTCGGCGAGCAGGTCGGCGATCCGGGCGCGCGCGCCGGGCAGGTCGCGGCTGCCCTCGGGCAGGCCTCCGACGACCAGCACCAGGGTGTCGGTGCCGAGTTCGGCGGCCTCCTCGACGGCCCGCCGGTTGTCGTCGAGCGCGGCGCGGCGGCCCTCGGCCCCGGCGGCGGTGAGGAAGCCGCCCCGGCAGAGGCTGCTGACGGTCAGGCCGCTGTCGCGGACCAGCCGGGCGGCGCGGGCCGTTCCGGTCTCGGCGACCTTGTCCCGCCACAGGCCGATCGCCGGGATGCCCGCCTGCGCGCAGCCCCGGACGGCCTCGGGCAGGGACCAGTGCTTGGTGGTGATCTGGTTGAGCGAGAGCCGTTCCAGCCCGGGGGCGGCGGTACCCCGTTCGGCGGGGTGAGGTGCGGTCATGCCGACCACCCGGCCAGGGCGAGGTAGCGGCGCATCCGGTCGGCCGCGAGCTCGGGGTCGGGGAGCACCCCGGCGGCGTCGGCGAGCCGGAACAGTTCGACGAGGTGCGGTACGGACCGGCCGCTCTGGGCGCCGGCCACCATGGTGAAGTGCTCCTGGTGGCCGGCCAGGTAGGCGAGGAAGACCACGCCGGTCTTGTACTGGAAGGTCGGCGCCGCGAAGAGGTGCCGGGCCAGCGGCAGCGTCGGGCCGAGCAGCGCGTCGTAGCGGGCGGTGTCGCCGGCGTCCAGGGCGTGCAGGGCTGCCGCGGCGTGGCCGGCGATCGGGTCGAAGACGCCGAGCAGGGCGTCGCTGTGGCCGAGTTCGTCGCCCTTGATCAGTGCGGGGTAGTGGAAGTCGTCGCCGGTGTAGAGCCGCACCCCGGCGGGCAGGGCGCGGCGCAGCGCGACCTCCCGGTCGGCGTCCAGCAGCGACACCTTGATGCCGTCGATCCGACCGGGGTGTTCGCGGATGAGGGTGAGGACGGTGTCGGTGGCCGCGTCGAGGTCGGCGGAGCCCCAGTAGCCGGCCAGTGCCGGGTCGAAGGCGGCGCCGAGCCAGTGCAGGATCACCGGCCGGGCGGACTGCCGGATCAGCCCGTCGTAGACGCGGAGGAAGTCCTCCGGGCCGCGGGCGCGGGAGTTGAGGGCCCGGCTGGCCATCAGGACGGGCTGCGCGCCGGCCGCCTCGACCACGGCGAGCTGCGCCTCGTAGGCGTCTGCGACCTCGCTCAGGGCGGCGGCCGTGATGTCGCTCAAGGAGCTTGCCGGGTCGGTGAGTTGGTCGGTGCCGACGCCGCAGGCGAGCCGGCCGCCGACGGCGCGGGCCGCCGCGCCGGAGCGGGTGATGAGTTCGCGGGTGGCGGCCCAGTCCAGGCCCATGCCGCGCTGGGCGGTGTCCATGGCGTCGGCGACGCCGAGGCCGAGCGACCAGAGGTGGTGGCGGAAGGCGAGGGTGGCGTCCCAGTCCAGGGCGGCCGGGGCGCCGGCGGCGTTGGCGCCGAGCGGGTCGGCGACGACGTGGGCGGCCGCGAAGGCCGTGCGGGCGGCGGGCGGGTGTGCGGGCAGGTCGAGCGGTGCTGGCTCGCGCAGCCGCAGCCGGCCGTGTCCGGGCAGGTCGAGTTCGGCCATCAGAGCACCAGCTCGGGGACGTCGAGCCGGCGGCCCTCGCGCGCCGAGCGCAGGCCGAGTTCGGCGAGCTGGACGCCCTTGGCGCCTTCCAGGAGGTCCCACGGGTAGGCGGAGCCGGTCGCCACGTGGCGCAGGAACAGCTCCCACTGCACCTTGAAGCCGTTGTCGTACTCCTCGTTGGCGGGCACCGGCTGCCACTGGGCGCGGAAGGGGTCGGTGGCCGGGAGGTCCGGGTTCCAGACCGGCCGGGGGGTGGTGGCGCGGTGCTGGATGCGGCACTCGCGCAGCCCGGCGACGGCGCTGCCCTCGGTGCCGTCGACCTGGAACTCGACCAGTTCGTCCCGGTCGACCCGCACCGCCCAGGAGGAGTTGATCTGTGCGACGACGCCGCCGGCCAGCTCGAAGACGCCGTACGCGGCGTCGTCGGCGGTGGCGGGGTAGGCCCGGCCCTGTTCGTCGACGCGGCGGGGGATGTGGGTGGAGGCGTGCGCGTACACCGTGCGGACGGGCCCGAAGAGGTTGTCCAGCACGTAGCGCCAGTGCGGGAACATGTCGAGGATCACGCCGCCGCCGTCCTCGGCGCGGTAGTTCCAGGACGGGCGCTGGGCGCTCTGCCAGTCGCCCTCGAAGACCCAGTAGCCGAACTCGCCGCGCACGGACAGGATCCGGCCGAAGAACCCGCCGTCGATCAGCCGCTTGAGCTTGCGCAGCCCGGGCAGGAACAGCTTGTCCTGGACGACGCCGTTGCGGACGCCGGCCGCCCGGGCGAGGCGGGCCAGCTCCAGGGCGGCGTCGAGGGATTCGGCGGTCGGCTTCTCGGTGTAGACGTGCTTGCCGGCAGCGATCGCGGCGCGCAGGGCGGCCTCCCGGGCGGGGGTCACCTGGGCGTCGAAGTACACCTCGGTGAGCGGGTGGGCGAGCGCCTCGTCGAGCGAGGTGGTCCAGTGCTCCAGGCCGTGGCGTTCGGCCAGGGCGCGCAGCTTGGCCTCGTTGCGGCCGAGCAGGATGGGTTCGGGCCAGAGCACCCGGCCGTCGTCGAGGTCGAGGCCGCCCTGCTCGCGGATGGCGAGGATCGAGCGGACGAGGTGCTGGCGGTGGCCCATGCGGCCGGTGACGCCGTTCAGGACGACGCCGATCACCTTGCGGTCCACGGGTGTTCTCCTTGCAGCTGGTGGTGTTGGTGTTGGTGCTGGCGGGGGCGCGGTCAGGCCGTGCAGCTGGTGACGGGGGCGCGGTCAGGCCGTGCGGTGGATGCCTTCGGGGTGGACGGCGTGGGCGAACGGCAGGCCCCGCGCGTAGCGGGCGAGTTCGTCGGCCGCGGCGGCGGCCATCCGGTGCAGCTCGCCGCCGAGCGAGCCGGCCACGTGCGGGGTGAGCAGGACGTTCGGCAGCTCGTACAGCGGTGAGTCGGCGGGCAGGACCTCGGGGACGGTGACGTCGAGGACGGCGTCCAGGCGGCCGGCGACGAGTTCGTCGGTGAGCGCCTGCTGGTCGACCAGCGAGCCGCGGGAGGTGTTGACCAGGGTGGCGCCGTCGCGCATCAGGGCGAGCCGGCGGCGGTCCACCAGGTGGTGGGTCTCCGGCAGTTCGGGGGCGTGCACGGTGACCACGTCGGAGGAGGCGCACAGGTCGTCCAGGCCGACGGCCCGGGCGCCGAGCGCGGCGGCCTCGGCGGCCTCCACGTACGGGTCGTACAGCAGCAGGTCGAGGTCGTGCGGGCCGAGCAGTTCGAGCACCCGGCGCCCGATCCGGGAGGCGCCGACGACGCCGACCGTGCGCCGGTAGTTCCCGGCGGCGGCGTAGGCACCCTGCCAGTCGTGCGGGGCACGCCGGTGCCGGTAGTCCTCGCGGATCGCCAGCAGCCGCTTGTTGGCGAGCAGCACGGCGGCGACGGTGTACTCGGCGACGGGCAGCGCGTTGGCCCAGGCCGCCGAGGTCACCTGGAGGCCGCGCCGCCAGCAGGCGTCGGTGACGTGGTGCTTGACCGAGCCGGCGGCGTGGATGACGGCGCGCAGCCGGGGCGCGGCGGCCAGTACGGCCTCGTCCAGCGGCGGGCAGCCCCAGCCGCTGATGATGACCTCGGTGCGGGCCAGCGCGGCGGCGGCCTCGGGGGTGGCGAAGTCGTCCACGACCAGGTCGGGGTCGAGGTCGGCGAGGTCGGTGAGCCGCTGGACGGCGTGCCGGTCGAGCAGCCGGGCGGGCAGGGCGCGGTCCATCGCGAGCAGGGCGCGGGGCCGGCGGGCCGGGGCGGCGGGGGAGCGGATGTCGGCTGTGGTGGTGGTCATTTGACGCTTCCTGCGGTCAGGCCGGCCCGCCAGTGGCGTTGCAGGCCGACGAAGGCCGCCACCAGCGGGAGGACGGCGAGCAGCGAGCCGCTGACGACGAGGGGGTAGTACTCGGGGAAGGCGTGGGTCTGGGCGTTCCAGCTGAACAGGCCGAGGCTGACCGGGAAGAGCCGGTTGTCCGAGAGCATCACCAGGGGGAGGAAGAAGTTGTTCCAGATCGCGGTGAACTGGAAGAGGAACACCGTGACGAAGCCGGGCGTCATCATCCGCAGGCCGATCGACCAGAAGGTGCGCAGTTCGCCCGCGCCGTCCATCCGGGCCGCCTCCAGCACCTCCCCGGGGACGTAGCCCGCGCAGAACACCCGGGCGAGGTAGACGCCGAAGGGGTTGACCAGGGAGGGCACGAAGACCGCCCAGAAGGTGTTGACCACGCCGAGGTCCGAGGCGAGCAGGTACATCGGCAGGGCCAGCGTGGTGGTGGGCACCAGCACGCCGAGCAGCACCAGGCCGAACAGCTTCTCCTTGCCGGGGAAGGAGTGGACGTGGAACGCGTACCCGGCGCAGACGCAGACCAGGGCGCAGGCCAGTGCGCCGAGCCCGGCGTACAGCAGGGAGTTGAGGTACCAGCGGAAGTAGATGCCGTCCCCGGTGGTGGCCAGCGCGTGCAGGTTCTCGCCGAGGTGCCAGGTGGCGGGGGAGAGGGCGCGCCCGCCGAGCAGGTCGCCGGTGTTCTTGGCGGCGGCGGTCACCAGCCACAGCAGCGGCAGCAGGGTGTAGGCGGTGGCGAGGACGAGGGCGCCGTTGACGGCGGCCTTGGAGAGGCTCCACGGCCGGCGGGGCGGGTGGCTGCGGGCGGCGGAGCGCTGCCGGGGGCGGCGTCCGGGGGCGAGCGTGGTCATCCGGTGGCCTCCGTCCGGCGGTCCGGGCGCGGGCGGGTGGCCCGGGTGACGAGGAAGGACAGCGCGGCGGCGGCGAGCGCGAGCAGCACCGAGGCGGCGGCGGCCAGGCCGTAGTCGCCCCGGTCGAAGGCGGCGGTGTAGGCGTACATGCTGGGTGTCCAGGTGGAGACGACGCCGGGGGAGGCGCCGTGCAGGATCATCGGTTCGGTGAAGAGCTGGAGCGAGCCGATCAGGGTGAACAGGCCGACCAGCACGATCGAGGCGCGGATGAGCGGGATCTTGACGCTGACGGCGGTCCGCAGCGGTCCGGCGCCGTCGACGACGGCCGCTTCGAGGACTTCGCGCGGGACGGCCTGGAGCGCGGCGTAGAAGATGACCATGTTGTAGCCGGTCCACTCCCAGAGTGCGATGTTGACCACGGCGGGCAGTGGCGCGCCGAACGGGTCGGGGTGGGCGCCGCCGGCGTTCAGCAGGTCGATGACCGGGCTGATGCCGGGCGTGTACAGGTAGACCCAGATCAGCGCGGCGATGATGCCGGGCACCGCGTGCGGCAGGAACAGCGCCAGCTGGAAGAACCGGCGGGCGCGGGCCAGCGCGGAGTCCAGCAGCAGCGCGAGGAGCAGCGCCAGCCCCGTCATCAGCGGGATGTAGAGCAGGCAGTACTGCGCGGTGGTCCAGAAGCCCGAGCGGAACGCCTGGTCGCCGAGCGCCCGGGCGTAGTTGCCGAGGCCGGTGAAGACCGTCTCGCCGCCGCCGAAGCCGAGCCCGGAGCGGTGCTCGGTGTACAGGCTGAGGTGGACGGCGTAGCCGATCGGGACGAGCGTGCAGGCGGTGAACAGGAGCACGAACGGGGCGAGCAGGACGGCCGGCGCCCCGTACCGCCCGCGCCGGCGGGCGCGGGCGGCGACGGCGGGCCCGGGCCCGGTGCGGGGCGGCTGGGCGGTCACTGCTTGACCTTGAGGCCGCGGTTCTTCAGCTCGGCCAGGGTGGACTGCTGCGCGGCGTCGAGGGCCGCCTGGACGGTGCCGCCCTGGGTGAGTTTGCCGAACGCGTCCTTGAGCGCGTTGTTGGTCGCGTTCATCGTCGGGCCCCACTGCCAGTTCGGCTTGATCGACTTCGCGGCGTCCGTGTAGAGCGCGTACACGTCCTGGCCGCCGTAGAAGTCGGCCTTGAAGGCCTCCTCGGCCACCGGGACGAGCGCGGGCGCGGCCGGGAAGGCGGAGGAGGTGCCGGAGGCGATCCGGGCCTTGATGCCCTCCGGCGTGGTGGTCGCCCAGGTGGCGAACTCGACCGCCGCCTTGGCCTTCCTGCTGTTCTTGGAGACGGCGAAGGTGGTGCCGCCGACCATGCCGCTGGCCGGGGCGCCGTCCCAGCTGGGCACCGGGGCGACGGCCCACGTGCCGGCCGCGTCGGGCAGGGTGCCCTTCAGCACCCCGCCGCCCCAGGAGGCGCCGAGGTAGCCGGCGGTCTCGCCCTTCTGCAGCGAGGCCGTCCACGGCTGGCTGAACGAGGGCTGGACGCGGACCAGGTCCTCGGCGATCAGCTGCTGCCAGTAGTCCGCGGTCTGCTTGGTCCCGGCGCCGTTGAGGTCGACGCTCCAGGCGTCGTCGCGGCCGGTGAACCAGTGGGCGCCGGCCTGCCAGGCCATCGCCTGGAAGGTGGCCGGGTCGTCGGGGAAGAAGGTGGCGATCCGGGTGTCCGGCTGGGCCTGCTTCAGTTTCTGCGCGGCGGTGCGGAATTCGTCCCAGGTCTTCGGCGGGGTGAGGCCGGCCCGGTCGAAGAGGTCCTTGCGGTAGTAGAAGGCCTGCGGCGAGGCGTCCAGCGGCAGCGCCCAGGTGCGGCCGCCGAGGGTGGTCAGGTCCATGGTCTGCGGCAGGTACTTCGCCTTGAGCTCGCCGGGCACGAGCCCGGAGATGTCCTGGACGGCGCCCTGGCTGACGAAGTCCGGCAGTTGGGCGTACTCGACGTTGAACACGTCGGGGGCGTTGCCGGCCTTCACCGCGTTGGAGATCTTGGCGTACCCGCCGGCCGTGCCGGACGGTATCTCTTCGTAGACCACGTTGACGTCGGGGTGGGAGGCGTTGAAGGCGGCGACGACCTCCTTCGTGCCCTTGGACCAGGCCCAGAAGGTCAGCGTGACCGGCTTGCCGTCGTCGGCCTTCGGGGCCCCGCCGCCGCTGCCGGCGCAGGCGGCGAGGAGGACGGTGGACAGCAGGCCGCCGGCGGCGGCGCGGAGGAGTCTGCGCCGGGGGTGGGGGAGCGGGAGCGGGAGTGAGGGCATGCACGACTCCGGGAGAGGGGGGCGCGGCCGGGGGGTCAGTGGGGCTGCCGGTGGCCGCGACCGGGCGGGCAAGTGGTCGCCATCCTGGGCGGGCGCTCGATCGAAGTCAAGAGATCTGGATCAAATGATCCGTTGCGATCAAAAGCCTTGACGAACGATCAACCGCTTTCTAGATTCCCCGCACGGGGCACGACTCCCGAGCCCCGGGCCATGGAGGACACCGCCGTGCTGCTGCCCCCGGAAGACCACGCCCTCAGCCCCCGCACCGGCTGGACCAGAGCCCACTGGGAGGCCGCCGCCGACGGGCTGCTCGACGCCGTCCTCCCCTGGGCCGGCCCCGGACATGCGCTGATCGACCTCCCCGGCCCCCGGCCGAGCTGGTCCGGCCGCCGCTCCGACGCCCTCGAAGGCTTCGCCCGCACCTTCCTCCTCGCCGCCCTGCGCATCGCCGGCGCCGGCGGCGCCGACCCGCACGGCCTGCTCGACCGCTACGCCGCCGGACTCGACGCCGGCACCCGCCACCCCACCACCGCACGCGACCTCACCGACGACGACCCGGCGTCCTGGCCCGTCGTCACCGACCGCGGCCAGGCCATGGTCGAGGCCGCCGCCATCGCGTTCGCCCTGCGGCTGACCCGCCCCTGGCTCTGGGACCGCCTCCCCGCCGACGTCCGGACCAGAACCGCACGGTGGCTCGCCGGGACCCTCCACCGCACGCCCAACGACAACAACTGGTGGCTCTTCCCGCTCGCCGTCGGCGGCTTCCTCGCCGAGGCCGGCATCGAGGAGCACGCCGCCCGCGCCGCCGTCCGGCGCGGCCTCGAACGCATCGACCGCTTCTACCTCGGCGACGGCTGGTACACCGACGGCCGCCCCCGCGCCTTCGACCACTACAACGGCTGGGCCCTGCACCTCTACCCCGTGCTGCACGCCCATCTCGCCGACGACCGCGCCCTGCTCGCCGAGTACGGCCCCCGGCTCGCCGCCCACCTCGCCGACTACGCCCACCTGTTCGGCGGCGACGGCGCGCCGGTGCACCAGGGCCGCTCGCTGATCTACCGGTTCGCCGCCGCCGCCCCGCTCTGGGCCGGCACCCTCACCGGCCACACCCCGCTCACCCCCGGCACCACCCGCCGACTCGCCTCCGGCGCCCTGCGCCACTTCCTCGACCGCGGCGCCACCGGCCCCGACGGCCTGCTCACCCTCGGCTGGTACGGCCCCCACCCTCCGCTCGTCCAGCCCTACTCCGGCCCCGCCTCGCCCTACTGGGCGGCCTCCGGCTTCCTCGGCCTGCTGCTGCCCGCCGACCACCCCGCCTGGACCGACCGCGAGGAGCCCGCGCCCGCCGAACGCCGCGACACCGTCCGGGCGCTGCCCGGCCCCGGCTGGCTGGTCCAGTCCACCGCGGCCGACGGCCTGGTCCGCCTCCACAACCACGGCAGCGACGACCAGCCCGCCGACCGCGTCCACCCCGACGACCCGCACTACGCGCGGCTCGCCCACTCCACCGCCACCGGCCCCGTCCACACCGGCCCGGCCGACAACCACCTCGCCCTACTGGTCGACGGCGAACCCACCGAACGCGGCCCCATCACCCCGCTCGCCACCGGCGACGGCTGGGCGGCCTCCACCCACCGCCCCCGGGCCGCCGGACACCCCCTGCCCGGTGTCACCGTCACCTCGCTGACCCTCGCCCACGGCGCCGACGAGGTCCGCGCCCACCTGGTCGTCGGCGCCCCGCCCGGCACCCCGCTGCGCGAGGGCGGCTGGGCCGTCGCCGGAGACCACCTGCCGCCCGCCAGGCCCGGCACCGGTACTGCCGCCGCCGCCACTGCCACCGCCCACACGCTGGACGGCCGGCTGCTGACCAGTGAACTGTGCGCCCTGTACGGCTACACCGCCGCCCGCACCAGCGCCGTCCCGGACGGTACGGCCTTCGGAGCGGCCGGCGCCCTGCCGGTCCTGACCGGCGCCACCGGCGGGGCCGCCCACCTGCTGGTGTGCGCCGCCCGCCTCACCACCGCCCGCCTTGCCGCCGCTCACCTCACCGCAGCCCGTCTCACCGCCGCCGCGGACGAACTCCCGCCGCTCGACGGCCTGACGGCGGACGTGGCGGCCGCCCCCGACGGGGCCTACCGGCTGCGGGTGCGGTGGCCCGACGGCGCCGTCCACGAGGCGGAGCTGTCGCCGGGAGCGGCCTTCGCCCGCCGGCTTCCGCCCGGCGCCCGGACCTGAGGAGCACCCGTGCCACTCGCCCTCTCCACCCTCGGCCTGCCCGACCTGCCGCTCGCCGCCGCCGCGCGCCTCGCCGCCGACCACGGCTGGCACGGGCTGGAACTGCGCTGCGCCCCGGGCCAGCCGGTCCACCCCGGACTGACCGCCGACGAGCGGCGCGCCGCCGTGCGCGCACTGGCGTCCACCGGGACGGTTCCGCTCGCGCTGGCCTCCTACCTCGGCATCGCCGCCCCGGGCGCGGACGCCCCGCTGCTCGCCGACCTCGGCGGACACCTGGAACTCGCCGCCGACCTGGGCTGCCCGGCCGTCCGGGTCTTCCCGCACGGCGGCGCCGCGCCCGGCCCGGCGGCGGCCGACGAACGGGCTGACGAACGCGCCGCCCGGCGGCTGGCCGCCGTCGCCGGCCGCGCGGCCGCGCTCGGCGTCCGGGTCCTGGTCGAGACGCACGACTCGCACCCGACCGGCCGCGACCTCGCCCGGCTGCTCGCCCCCGTCGACCACCCGGCCGTCGGCGCCCTGTGGGACCTCCAGCACACCGTCCTCGGCGGGGAGCCGCCGCAGGCCACCCACCGGGCGCTGGCCGGCCGGCTGGGCCACGTCCAGGTCAAGGACGTCGCCTCGGCCGCCGACCGCACGCCACTGCCGCTCGGCGCCGGCACCCTGCCGATCGCCGCCTGCCTCGCCCTGCTGCCAGCCGACGCCTGGGTCTGCTGGGAGTACGAGGTGCCGTGGTACCCCGAGGCCGCCCCGCTGGCTCCGCTGCTCGGCGCGGCCGCCGCCTGGCTGGCGGGACTGCGGCGGTAGCGCTCCCCGGCCCGCCCCATGGGCGGGCCGGGTTACGAGGGTGGCAGCTGGACGGGCTCTCCGGCCGGGGCTGGGGGTTCAGCCGCCGCAGGAGGTGCGGATGCGCAGGGCCGGGAGCAGGGAGATCCGGTGCACCGGCAGGTCGGGCCCGGCGGTGAGGCGGCGCAGCAGGAGGCCGACGGCGGTCTCGCCGACCGCGCGGGTCGGCGGGGCGACGGCGGTCAGCGGCGGGGCCGCCAGGGCGGCGAACACGTCGTCGTAGGCGATCAGCGCGAGGTCGTCGGGTACCGCGAGGCCGCGGGCGCGGAGCAGCGGGAGCAGCTGGATCGCGTCCTGGTCGTTGTGGATGAGGGCGGCGCGGACGCCGTCGGACACGGCGTCGGCGATCAGCCCGGCGAGCCGGTCGGAGTCGGCGGGGCGGCCGTCGTCATCGAGGGTGTCCAGGACGGGCAGGGCGGCCAGTCCGAGCAGTCGGGTGCCGTGCTGGTAGCCGGCCCGGACCTCCCGGGCCGTCCAGGAGTCGCCGCGGGCTGCGAGCAGGACCCGGTCGTGGCCGAGGTCGGCGAAGTGGCGCAGCGCGAGGAGGACGCCCTGCCGGTGGTCCGAGCCGACGGAGTCCAGGCCGGCGCCGGGGCCCCCGTACTCGGGCGCGCCGCGTTCGACCAGGATGGCGGGCACCGGCAGGTCGTCCAGCCAGTCGTGGGCCTGCGCGGGCCGGCCCGGCAGGAGGTTGGGTGCGAGCAGCAGCCCGTCGAGGCCGGACTCCAGCAGCCGTTCGGCCTGCGTGCGGTCGTCGCGGGCCTCGTAGGGGGCGATGCCGAGGACGAGTCGGGCGCCCGCCGCCGTCGCGGCGGCCCGGGCGCCGTTGATCAGCTCGTCGAAGTACGACCCGACGGAGGGCACCAGCAGCCCGAGGGTGCGGGTCCCGCCCTCGGAGTCCGTCGGCTTCTCCGGTGTGCGCCGTACGACGAACCCGTGCGAGCGCCCCACCCGGCCGGCCTCGGCCAGCGCGGCGACGTCCCGCCGCACGGTCACCGCCGGAATGGCGAGCCGCGCCGCGAGGTCGGCGAGCCGCAGGGGCCCGCTCGCCTCGCCGACGGCCTTGAGGATCAGGTCCCGACGTTCCTCGGCCGAGATGGTCATCGCCTGTCCCCCGTACTGCTCCGAACCGCCGCTGGTTGATCGGACCATATCTTTCGATCGACTTCCGATCAAGTATGACCGCGATGCCGCACCCCGGTACCCCACCGGCCTGCCCGCGCGGGCCCGCCGTCCCCGCGGCCGCCCCGGCGTTGAGCGGTGCTCAGGCCCCCTGCCCGCCCGTGCGCAGCCGTTGGAGCAGCAGGGCCGCCTGGAGTCTGCTGGCCACACCGAGCTTGGTGTTGATCCGGCTCGCGTAGGTCTTGACGGTGGAGACGGACAGCGCCAGCCGTTCGGCGACGGCCGCGTTGGGCAGGCCCTCGGCGAGGAGGTCGAGCACGGCCCGTTCCTGGTGGGTGAGGCCGGCCAGCGCCGATTCGGCGGAGGCGGGGGTGTGTCCGGCAAGGGCGCTGTCCTGTTGGAGCATCCGGGCCACCACCCGTCCGGCGACCCGGGAGGAGAGCACCGTCTCGCCGGCCGCGCAGGCCCGGATGCCCCGCAGGAGTTCGTCCGGCGGCGCGGATTTGAGCAGGTACCCGCTCGCCCCGGCGTGGAGGGCCGGGAACAGGTGCTCGTCACTGTCGAAGGTGGTGAGGATCAGGACCTTCGGTGCGCAGTCGGCGTCCGCCAGCGCGTGGAGCACGGCCGGGCCGTTGCGCCGGGGCATGTGCAGGTCGAGCAGCAGCACGTCGGGCCGGTGGTCGGCGACGGCGGCCAGCGCCTGGTCGCCGTCGGCGGCCTCCGCGACGACGGTGATGTCGGCCTCGGCCCGCAGCAGCAGTTTCAGCCCGGTGCGGACCATGGTCTCGTCGTCGGCGAGCAGGACGGTGATCACGCGGCGGCCTCGGCGGTCGTCTTCGCGGCGGTCAGCGGTAGGCGGGCCCGGACGGCGAAGCCGCCCTCGGTGGTGGGGCCGGCGTGCAGGGTGCCGCCGAGGTCGTCGGCGCGGGTGCGCATGCCGTCCAGGCCGTGGCCGCCGGAGGGCAGCCGGGGCCCGTCCGGGTCGGCTGCCGTGGCGGGGGAGTTGACGATGTCCAGGCGCAGCCCGTCCGGGTGGACCTCGACGGTGACGGCGACCTCGGCGGCCGGGGCGTGCTTGTGGGCGTTGGTCAGGGCTTCCTGGACGATCCGGTAGGTGGCGTACTGCACGGCCGGTCCGGGGGCGGGCAGTCCTTCGGCGGGGCCGGTGAGGGTGAGGTCGACGGCGAGTCCGGCCTGGCGGGACTCCTCGACCAGGGCGGGCAGTCCGTGCAGTGAGGGGCCCTGGTCGGAGGCCGGGGTGAGGACGCCGAGCAGGCCGCGCAGTTCGGTGAGGGCCTGGAGGCCGAGGGCGCGGATCAGGCCGAGGGTCTCCCGGACGGTGGCCGGGTCGTCGGCGGCCGCGTGCTCGCAGGCGCCGGCGTGCAGGGTGATGAGGGAGACGCGGTTGGAGACGACGTCGTGCATCTCCCGGGCGAGCCGGGCGCGTTCGGCGGCGGCGGCGCGTTCCTCGGCGTGCCGGCGGGCCGCCTCCAGCAGCCGGTTGCGTTCGGCGAGCGCGGTGACGGCGCGGGCGCGCTGGTGGGCGGTGAGGCCGAGGGCGAGCGGGACGGCGCCGAAGACCAGCGGGTCCTCGATCACCGTGGCGAGGGCCGAGAGTTCGGTGAGGTCCCCCGGGTCGAACGGGTACGCCAGCCGGGCCCCGGCGAGCACCGCGAACACGGCCGGCACCCGGGTGGCGCCCCGGCGGGCGGCCAGCCCGTAGAGGGCGACGGCGAGCGGGAGCTGGCCGCCGAGCAGGGCGATCGCCGCGACCGCTGCCGGGTACCGCCGCCGGACGGCGAGGGCGAGGGCCCCGGTCGCCAGCAGCGCCGCGTTGACCGTCGGCGAGGCGGTCGGGCCGACGTCGGGGTCGTCGGCAGCGAGCGGGACGAGCACCAGGAGCGCGAGCGCGGCGGGTGCGAGGTCGGTGACCGGTCGGGGCATGCGGACGGAGAGGCTCAGCAGCATCGCTGCGAGGTTCGATTCGGACGGCTGAGCGGTTTCCCGGCTGGTCGGACGAGGCATGGGGGCATGCTTCCACACCCCGGTGACGCGGAGATGATCACCCGGCGGCCGTGAGTGCGCCCCGGACCGCAGCGACGGCGGGCTTCGGCTTCAGCCCGGTGTCCCACATCAGCTCGTCCCCCGGGGCGATCGGGTAGCTGTCGTGAGCGGCGGTCGAACCGTACCGGTCGGTCACGCCCCAGGTGCCGTACGAGGTGCACGAGGGGGTCTGTGCGCAGACCTTGGCGACCAGGGCGAACTGCCCGGCCTGCGCCTCGCGGTCCTCACCGTGCACGTCGATCTCGGAGATCCTTACGGACAGCCCGAGTTCGGCGAGTGCCCGGAAGTGGCCGGCCAGCACGGCGGGATCGACGTGGTCGTCGGTCTCGTGGACGTGCGCCTGGAAGCCGACCCCGTCCAGCGGGACGCCGCGCTGCTTGAGCCGCTTGACCAGGGCGAGGAAGGCGTCCCAGCGGGGGCCGTCGCTCTCCAGGCCGAACTCGTTGACGTACAGCTTGGCGTCGGGGTCGGCGGTGCGAGCGGCCCGGAACGCCTTGTCGATGTACTGCTCGCCCATCGCCTGCTGCCACACGTGCCGGCGCAGGCCGCTCCGGCCCGGGCCGTAGTCCTCGTCCTGGACGGACATCGGCTCGTTGACCACGTCCCACTCGGCCACCCGGCCCTTGAAGTGCCCGGCGACACCGGTGACATGGCTCGTCATCACCTCCTCGCGCCGTTCGGTGGGAGTCTCCCGCATCCAGCGCGGGAGCGCCTCGCCGAAGACCAGGGTGTGGGCGTGCACCCGCATGCCGTTGGCGTCGGCGAACTCCACCAGGCTGTCGCCCCCGGTGAAGTCGAAGACGCCGGGCTGCGGCTGGACGAACTGCGGCTTCAGGTCGTTCTCGGGAGTCAGCACGGAGAACTGCCCGGCCACCAGCTCCCGGTAGGCGGGGTCGGCGGCCAGCGGCGCCGAGGCGACGGCCGTGCCGACGCCGAGCGGGCGGGGGCGGGCGGCGGCGAGGGCGCGCAGGGAGTCGGGGGCGGCGGCGCGCCGGTCCGTGGGCCGGGCGGTGTCCACGACGGTGACCTCTCCGCCGTCCAGCGGGCGCGCCCGGAGGGCGGCGAGCCGCCAGCCCTGGCCGCCGAGCGCCGCGTCCGCGCCGAACCAGACCTGCGAGGAGGCGAACGCGCCGGAGGCGGGCAGCTCGCCGAGTGCCGTGTCACCGGCGCGGAAGGACAGGACGTCGCCGTGCCGGGCCAGGACGAGCGTGAAGTCGTCCGGCAGTCCGGAGCCGAACGTCCGGGTCACGGCCGGAGCGGCCTTGGCGCCGTCGAACACGGCCACCTCCAGCCGGCCGTCGACCACGCCGAGTCGGACGCTGCGCCGCTCTTGGCGCCACTCGTCGTAGACGACCGGCAGCTCGCCGTACAGCTGGAGGTAGGCGGCGGCGTGCGCGGTGCCGCGCAGTTCCGCGGTGAGTTCGAAGTCGCCGCCCACCTCCAGGTGCGGGCCGTGCAGGTTGACCGGCGGGTTGGGCTGTCCGCCGGTGCCGTCCTGTTTGACGATCATCCGGCCGAGCGGCCGGATGCGAACCCCGTCGGCCCCGGCGGTGGCCCCGGCGAAGTGCGACCAGTCGTGGCCGCCGAGCAGGTCTGCGCCTCGGACCGGATCGGCCGGGGCCGCCGGATCCGTGGTCGGGCCCGCTGCCGGCCTGGTGGCGCCCGTCGTGGCGCCCGTCGTCGCGCCGTCGCGGTTCTCGACGCCGGGTTCGCAACCGATCAGGACGAGGACACCCGAGAGGGCGAGCGAGGTGAGAGCGGCGACCCGGATGGGAACGTCGGCGGGCTTCACGGACACGGGAACTCCTGACGGGGCTTTCGACTGGTTCGTCTTCGACCCTAGGAGGCGGAAGAGGGCGTTCCGGTCGGCTCGGAGGCGGAGATCGGGATGGTCCTTTGGTTGACACCCGTACCCGCCGGGCCCGCCTCGGCGCGGCGTCAGTAGTTCGCGGCCTCCTCCAGGACCCACCAGACGCACAGGCTGAACGGGATGCCGAGCCCGCCCACGACGACCGCGATCCACAGTGGCCAGTAGCCGCCGTCGGTGACGGGATCCCGTTGCGGGTGGGCGGGATCGATCCGTACGTCGACCCGGTGCCCGTCGGGCCACTGCACGTCCGTGCCCTCGGCGGCGCGGTACTCGTGCCCGTCCGCCGTCCAGAGGAAGGTGCACTCGGTGCTGGTGTCACCGCTGCTGTGGCAGCCGGTGACGGTGGCGGACACCCGCAGCGTGGCGTGCAGGTCGCGGTCGTGCTCGTGGAACCAGCCGCTGAGGGAGAAGGCGAAGCAGCCGGCGAAGGCGCAGACCATCAGGGCGAGCATGGCGGCGTGGAACAGGGCGGAGGCGGAGCCGGAGCGCGGGCTCTCGCCCAGGGCCAGCCGCACCGGCGAGGCCAGCGCCGCGAGTGCCGCCGCACCGGCCGCGCCGATCCAGCCGGCGTACCAGGGCGTGGATCCCCACGACGTGCAGGCCGTCGTCACCGCGCCGACCAGCGTGGTGGCCCAGGCCGCCCGTTGGAGCAGGCGCGTGGCGGCGCGCGCCCGGCGGCGCAGCCCGCCGGAGGGGGTAGGAGGAGGGGCGGGGGGTCGCTCGTCCGCGATGGTGGTCACCCGGCCACGCTGGCAGAGGGCCGGGCCGGGCACCAGCAAGCGGCGCTCACCCCCGGCGTTCAGCAGTGCTTACGGCGTTGCGACGGGCGGGCCGGCGTGCGGGCCGGCGGGTGCGCTCGGCTCGCTGGGGTCGACCAGGTGGCCGTTCACGCGCGGCTCACTCTCGGTCAGGCCCTGGGCCGCCAGCCGCTCGCTCGCCGCCAGCAGTGCGCTCTGCAGCGCCTCGGCCGCCACCCGCACCGCCGGCGGCGCCCCCCACGGTCCGGTGCGGCGCAGCAGGCGCACCAGGTAGGCGCCCGGCACCGGCAGCGTGGTGACGGTGCCGGCGGCCGGGCCGATCAGGGCGGCGGCGTTCGCGGGCAGGATCGCCGCGCCCAGACGGGCGGCGAGCATGGTGTAGACGGCGAAGCGGTAGCGGGCGGTGTGCTCGACCAGGGGCACGATGTCGTGCCGGGCGGCCAGGCGTCGGAAGGCCAGCTGCCGGGGTGAGCCGGCCGGGGCGGCGATCCAGGGGCGGCCGGACAGCTGGGCGGGGTCGGTGGGCGGGGTCCAGTCGGAGGGGACGACCAGGCGGTAGGCGTCCTCGAACATGACGCTCGCCTCGACGCCGGGCGGCAGCGGGGTGGGCTCCTGCCGGTCGTCCTCGATGACCAGGACGTCCAGTTCGCCCAGGCGCAGCGCGCGCAGGCCCTCCTGCCGTCCGGTCTCCACCAGGCGGGGGGCCAGGTCGGGGTGGGTGCGGGCGAGCAGGTGGACGGCGGTGGTGGCGAAGAACGTGATGGCGGGCGGCGGCACGCCGATGGCGACCGGGCCGGCGGCGGCGGCGCCGAGTGCGCGCAGGTCGCGGGCGGCGTCCTGGAGCGCCTGGCCGATCCGGTCGCCGTAGCCCGCCAACAGGCGGCCGGCGGCGGTCAGTTCGGCCCGTCCGCCGGTGCGGTCCACCAGGGGGACGCCGACCTCGCGTTCCAGCCGGCCCAGTTGCTGGGACACCGCGGAGGGGGTGTGGCCCAGCGCACGCGAGGCGCCCGCCACGCTGCCGGCGTCGGCGATCCGGCGCAGGATCAGCAGCCTCTTCGGGTCGAGTTCCACCGCTGTGCCGCCCTTTCGCCGCGCCCGGGGTCGAGGACGCCCATCCTGGCAGACCATACGAGGTCCGGGCCTGGCGGAGAGTAGCCTGGACATCACCGAAGGCACCTCGCATGCCGGGCAAGACAACTGGCGTCGTCTCCGGCGAACGGCGATGCCGGATCCGGCCCGAGGCCGGGTCCGGGGACAGGTCTTCGATCATGACCACGACCCTCGATCGCGCGATGACGCCCACCGCCCCGGAACCCGCAGCACGGCTCTCCCGGGTACCCGAGGGCACCCGGCCCGGTCGGCTGGACGGCGCCTGGTGGCCCCGCTCGCGTGACCTTCTCCTCGAACTCCCCTCCCTCGCCGCCGCATTGGACGGTCCGTGGGGGCGGGTCACCCGGGTCACCGTGAACCCCGCGCAGTGGCCGATCGTCCCGCACCGGGCCCCGGTCGCCGGGCACACCGTCCACGTGGGCTGGTTCACCATCGAGCAGGACGAGCACCTGATCGTGGTCTGCTCGTACGCCCCGTTGCGGCTGAACCTGCTGGTCGTACCGCCGGAGACGGACGCCGTCACCGCCGAGCGGCTGATGTCGCGGGCGGCCGACCCCGCCGACATCCGGACCGCGAGCGAACTGCTCGCCCCGGAGCCGGGCCGCGGCGCGACCGGACCGGAACCCGGTACCGACGTCCTGCCCTCGGCGCTCGTGCCCGCCACCGGCGAGGGCGAGGTCGGCCGGCGGGCGGACGTCGCCCGAAGCCGCGCCGCCTCCTGGCCCGCCGGCGCGTAGCGGTCCGGGTGCGGACACCCGGACAGGCCTCAGACGTGGAAGGGGACGGTGGTGACGACGATCTTCGGCAGTGGGCGGAGCGCCCTGCGCAGGCGGGGTGCGAGTCGGTTGTGCAGGAGGCGGTGGCGCCGGTGCCGCACGACGATCTCCGGGAGGACGACGGTCAGGGTGAGGTCCGGGCGCTGGTCGTGCAGGGACTCGATGTAGTTGACCAGGGGCGCGACGATCGTGCGGTAGGGGGAGAGGAGGATCTTCAGGGGCAGGTGGTCGCCCCACAGGTTCCAGTACGCGCGGAAGCGCCGGGCCTCCTCCTCGCTGGCGCTGATGTGCAGGGCGAGGACGGGCTGGCGGAGCGAGGCGGCGTAGGCGAGGGCGCGCATGCCGGCCAGGTCCAGTGCGGCGATCGGCACGATCAGCAGGGGGTGGATCTCCTCGGGAGTCTCCTCGCTCTCGGCCTCGCTCTCCGCCTCGCGCTCACCCTCCGCTTTCGCCTCCGCGGAGGGTGCGGGCGCGCCGTCCCGTGGGCGCGGCCGGGTGAGGGCCCGGCCGGGGACCTCGACGGCGTGCGGGTGCAGGGCGAGCGCCGCGGCGACCTGCTCGTAGTGGTGCCGGATCCTGGTGGCCACCAGGATGAACAGGCCCACCACGAGCGCGGCGAACCAGGCGCCCGAGGTGAACTTCGTGATCGCGGCGGTGACGAGCACGATCGCCGAGAGCAGCGCGCCGACGGCGTTGAAGATCAGACTCTTGCGCCAGTGGCGGTCGCGCAGGCGCCACCAGTGCACGACCATCCCGGTCTGCGACAGCGTGAAGGCGAGGAACACGCCGACCGCGTACAGCGGGATCAGCGGCGCCGTCATGCCGTCGAACGCCGCGTAGATCGCGGCCGCGGCGACCGAGAGCACGACGATGCCGTTGCTGAAGGCCAGCCGGTCGCCCAGCCGCAGGAAGATCCGCGGCGCCTGGTTGTCGCGTGCCAGGAGGTAGAGGACGCGGGGGAAGTCGTTGTAGGCGGTGTTGGCCGCCAGGAGCAGGATCGCGGCCGTGGCGGCCTGGGTGAAGACGTAGCCGAAGCCCGGGCCGAAGGCGCGGTGGGCGAGTTGCGACAGCACTGTCTCCTGGGCGTCGGGGACGACGCCGTCGAGGTGGACCAGCGCGACCGTGCCGGCGAAGAGCACGATCAGCAGGCCGACCATCCAGGTCAGGGTGGTACGGGCGTTGCGCCACTCGGTGGGCTGGAAGGCCGGGACGGCGTTGGAGATCGCCTCGATGCCGGTCATCGCCGTCGAGCCGGAGGCGAAGGCGCGCAGGACCAGGAGCACGCCGACCTCCTCGGTCGCGGTCGACTGCGGAGTCGCGGTGGGCTGGAAGCCGTGGCCGGCCGCGTCGTACAGGCCGAAGGCGATGAGGGCGAGGACGGCGACGACGAAGGCGTAGGTCGGTGCGGCGAACAGGACGCCCGCCTGCCGTACGCCGCGCAGGTTCCCGGCGAGCAGCACGCCGATCACGGCGAGGCCGATCGGCACGGCGTCGCCCCGCAGCGAGGGGATCGCCGAGGTGACGGCCTCCATGCCGGAGGCGATCGAGACCGCGACCGTGAGGATGTAGTCCGTCATCAGACCGGCGGCCGCCGCCAGCCCGGGGAGGCGGCCGAGGTTCGCGGTGGCGACGATGTACGAGCCGCCGCCGTGCGGGTAGGCGCGGATCGTCTGACGGTAGGACACCCCGACCGCCAGCATCAGGAACGCGATCGTCGCGGCGATGGGGACCGAGTAGCGCAGGCCGGCGGTGCCCGCCAGGACCAGGACGGCCAGCATCGCCTCGGGCCCGTAGGCGACGGACGAGAGCGCGTCGGCGGAGAGCACCGGCAGCGCCACCAGCTTGCGCATCCGCTCGTGCGCGATCGCGGTACTGCGCAGCGGGGCCCCGAGCAGCACGTGCCTGACCCCGGCGCCCGCCCGGCCGAGTCGGGAGGTCGGGGTGTCCTTTCCGCCCGCCTCGACCGGCGGCTGCCCGCCGACCGTGGCCACCCGCACGAAGCGGCCGAAGCGCACCGGCCGGATCTCGGAGGAGGCCGGAAAGCGGCCGAGCTCCGGGTCCACCGGCAGCGCCCGGCGCCACGCCTGCGGATCCCCGGCCGCCCGGCCCCATTCCCGGCCCACCCGGCGCAGTACCCCGACCTGTTGCCGGTCGAGGACCGGCAGCGTGGCGTCGGGACTGGGTGCGCCGCCCGCCCCGGCGCCACCGTCGTCATTCTTCGTATTCGACACGACACACAGTGTTATGCATCGCGGCTCCCGGTGGCGCAGGACCGCCGCCGGGTCGTCGAGCAGGACCGCGCCCTCCCGCGCGGGCGTCCGCCGGCGCCCGTTCGGCCCCGGTGCGGTCGGAGTACCGTGGGAGGGCGGGGCGGCCCAGTTGCCGGAACCGAAGAGTCGGCCCCGTTCAGCGGGCCCGATCCGCGCCCGCGGAGAGGCGGCGAGCCATGTCGGACGATGCCGGTGCCCCGCACTCAGGGCTTCTGCCGGACCGCTTCCGGCAGGCGGTGAAACCGGGGACGGTCCTGCTGCGCCTGGAGACCACGCGGTCCCGCGAGGGCGCACTCGATGGCGCCTGGTGGCCGCGGTCACGGAACATCGGCGCCGAACTGCCCGGCCTGGTCGGCGCGTTGACCGAACATCTCGGCCCCGTGGTGAGCGTGGGCCTGGACGCGGACGCCTGGGACGAGGTGCCGGCCCGGATCGTCGTCGACGGCCGGTCGGTGCGCATCGACCGGTATCCGGTCGGCGACGACACGGTGATCGTCACGCGGGGCGACCGCGATCACTTCAGTCTGCTCGTGGTTCCGCCGCAGGCGGGCCGGGAAGCGGCCCTGGCCTCGATGGCCCGCGCGGTCCGGGCCGGCGGCACCGACTCGGCGCGGCAGATCCTCCTGGACACCGGCATCGGTTCCGAGCCCACGACCGAACTGCACTGACCGGACTGCACAGACCGGACAGCACCGAGGATCGGCCCCGGGCCGGAGGAGGTCAGGATGCGGCACTACCGATGGGTCCTGGAGACCCAGAACGACGACGGCCACTGGGCCCGGCAGGGCGGCGAGCCCATGCCGAACCCCCTGGAGTACGACGGGCCGCCCCAGCAGGCCGCCAACCACGTCCGCGAGGTGTTCGTGCGCACGCTGTCCCGACCGGCCCCGGGGCCCCGGGCGGTCAGGGTCCGGGTCTGGGGCGGGTCCGACGCCGTCGGCGAGCCCGAGGCCGAGACCGAGTGGTCACGCGAGTGACGTGCCCGGGCCCGGCCTGCGGGCGGTGTCCGTGGGGTCGGATCAGGAGCATCCCGAGCCGATCTCGCGGAAGTTGGCGTAGTGGTCGTCGCTGTACCAGACGTGCTGGGCGGCGGGGTCGCGCACCAGGCGTTCGGCGTCGCGGTGCTGGCCGGGCGAGCGCGGGTTGACGTCGTACTCGCGGTAGTGGCCGTCCTGGGGGAGGTCGCCACTGCGGTTGCCGTAGACGTTGCTGCCGCGGATCACGAAGGGGGAGTCGGCCACCGGGTAGTCCCGAGGAGCGTTCGCGGTCGGCCAGTGCAGGTCGTGCCAGATCTGGCACGCCTCCTCGACCTGGGGCGGGAACTGGTCGACGGCCACCGGGGGTTCGAGGATGCCGCGGACGATCCGCGGCGCGGGGTGGGCCGCGGGGGCGGCGGCGCCGGCGGAGGGAGCGGCGGCGGCCGTCAGGAACAGGGCGGCGGCGGCCATGCGGAGCAGGCTTCGGTGTGCGGTCACGCAGCGGCCAACGACGCCCGGGCGTCACGGATGCGCGAAGTCACCCGTCCGGGCCAGCCCCGGCACCGGACGCCGGTGGCCGGCGGTCGGGTCGTAGGGTGGGGCGGGTGGATGATCTCTGGGGGCGCCTGCGGGTGCGGGCGGTGCCGCTGCTGGCGGCCGGGGCGACGGTGGCGGCCGGGCTGGGCGTGCGGGCCGGGCTGGGCGGGGACGTCGCCAAGTACGCCGGGGACGCGCTCTACACGGTGCTGGTGTACGCGCTGGTGGTGCTGGTCGCGCCCAGGGTGCGGCCGGGGCGGGCGGTGGTGGTGGCGGCGGGACTGAGCTGGGCGGTGGAGCTGTTCCAGATCACTGGTGTGCCCGACGAGTTGGGGCGGCGCAGCGGGCTGGCCCGGCTGGTGCTGGGGTCGACGTTCAACCCGCCGGACCTGTTCTGGTACCTGGTCGGCGCCGCGTTCGCCGCGCTGGTGCACCGGGTGCTGCGGACCGCGAAGGCCGCGTGGACCGCAAGGGCCGCAAGGGCTGCGAGGAGGACCGCAGCGCCCGGTGCCGCCTGACGCGACGTCAGAGCGGAAGCAGATCAGGCCGCTTGGCCTCGACGTGGTCCCCCGAGGACTCCCCGCGCAGCCGTCGGCCGACCCAGGGCAGCAGGTACTCGCGGGCCCACTGGAGGTTCTCGCGCCGCTGGTCGGCGGCGGACAGCTCCGGGGTGGTCGGCCAGGGCGCCTCCGGGTCCTGCTCGGTGCGCAGCCCCAGGGAACGGGCGGCCAGCAGGGCGACCCGCTGGTGGCCTTCGGGGGAGAGGTGCAGCCGGTCCTCGCTCCAGGCCCGGCGGTCCTGGACGGCGCGCAGCGACCACAGGTCGGCCACCTTGCAGCCGTTGCGGTCGGCGACCGCCCGCATGTGCCCGTTGTACGTGGCGATCTTGCCGCGCAGGTGCTTGAACAGCGGCACGTCCCGGGTGTCGAAGCCGGTGCAGATCAGCACCGTCCCGGCGGAGGCGGTGAGTTGGACGATGGCCGCCTCGAAGCGCTCGGCGACCTCGTCCGGGTCGCTGCCGGGCCGCAGGATGTCGTTGCCGCCGGCGCAGAAGGTGGCCAGGTCGGGCTGGAGCCGGCGGACCTGCGGCACCTGCTCGGCCATGATCTGGTCCAGCAGTCGGCCGCGCACCGCCAGGTTGGCGTAGCGGAACCCGCCCGGCGGCCGTCCGTCGGCGAGCAGCCCGGCCAGGCGGTCGGCCCAGCCGGCGAAGGCGCCGTCGGCACCGGGGTCGTTCAGGCCCTCGGTGAAGCTGTCGCCGAGGGCGGCATACGAACTGAGGTCAAGGGTCTCCTGGAGGTTCGGCATGAAGGAGATAGTTCACCCATTCAAGTGACCTACGCCACCGTAGGTGACCCCGGCGGTACGTGAGATGGGCCACGTGCCCCACCCGGAATACAGCCGGAGTGCAGAGCGGCGGCCCCCGGAAACCACAAGATCCCGCCCCCCTTCCGCTTTTGGGCCCGCCCGGCCGATGCTCGAAGGGCGCGGCCGGCCCGGCCGCCGTCCTTCCAGGGGGAAGACATCCATGGCTCTGAATCCGACCTCCGGCCTGCCCGGGCAGTGGTCCGTCGACGACCGCTGCACCAACTGCGACGTGGCCCGGCAGCTCGCGCCAGGACTGATCCGTGAGCGCGCCGGCCGCTCCGAGCTGGTCCGCCAGCCGCGCGACGAGGCCGAGCACGGCCAGCTGCTCGCCGCCGCCCACGCCTGCCCCACCCGCTCCATCCGGCCGGGCACCGGCCCGCTCGACCCGGCCACCGACCCCTTCCCGCTGGCCCTCGACGACGGCCTGCTGCTGCTCGGCCACAACTCCCGCCACAACGCCGGGGCCAACTCCTACCTCTGCCGCCGACCCACGGGCTGGCTGATGGTCGACACGCCCCGCTACGCCGAGCCGCTCGCGGCCCGGTACGAGGCCCTCGGCCCGGTCACCGACATCCTGCTGACGCACCGCGACCACGCGGCGCACGGCCGGGCGTACGCCGACCGGCTCGGCGCCCGGCTCTGGATCCACGAGGGCGACCTGGACGCCGCGCCCGACGCCGACCGGGTGCTGCACGGCGTCGAACCGGTGGAGGTCGCCCCCGGCGTCACCGCCCACCCCTTCCCGGGCCACACCCGCGGCAGCGTGCTCTACCTGGTCGACGAGCGGTACTGCTTCACCGGCGACACCCTGTACTGGTCCCGCACCACCGGTGACCTGGAGGTGTACGACACCGTCACCTGGTACTCGATCGAGGAGCTCTCCGCCTCGCTGGACCGCAGCCTGGACGCGCTGCGCTTCGAGTGGCTGCTGCCCGGCCACGGCCAGCGGCACCGGATGCCCGCCGAGGAGGCGGCGGCCCGGCTGCGGGCGCTCGCCGACCGCTGTCGGGGCCTGCGGCCCGCGCCGGTGGACTTCGGCGCGGTCCGCTGGTGACGGTCTGCTGGTGACGGCCCGCTCGTGACGTTCGGCGCGGCCTGCCGGTGACGCTCGACGCGGTCCGCCCCGATGGTGCTCGACGCGGTCCGTCCCCATGGCGCTCGGCCGCGCGTGCGCCGGAGCCCGCGCCGGGTGCGCGGGGGCCTGCGCCCGCCGGGGGCGCCCGCGCGGGTGTGCGAACAGCCCTGCCGGGGCAGCGGCCTGGGGAACGGAATCCCCGAACTCCCCTGCACCCGAGGACGGTTGAGGAATGCCCACGCAGACCCCGGAGCGCACCGCCAGGCCGCGGCGCTACCTGATGTGCCGGCCGACGTACTTCACCGTCGACTACGCGATCAACCCGTGGATGGACCCGGCACAGCCCACCGACACCGCGCTCGCCGTCCGCCAGTGGGAGCGGCTGTACTGGCTGTACCGCCGCCTCGGCCACACCGTCGAGCTGATCGACCCGGTGCCCGGCCTGCCCGACATGGTCTACGCCGCCAACGGCGCGACCGTGCTGGACGGCCGGGCGCTGGTCGCGACCTTCCGCTACCCGGAGCGGGCCGCCGAGTCCGAGGCCTACCAGGCCTGGTTCCGCTCGCACGGCTACCGCGAGGTGCAGCGCGCCGGGCACGTCAACGAGGGCGAGGGCGACCACCTGGTGGCCGGCGGCCGGGTGCTCGCCGGGACGGGCTTTCGCACCTCCCGGGCCGCGCACGCCGAGGCGGGCGAGTTCTTCGGCGTCCCGGTGGTCGGCCTGACCCTGGTCGACCCGCGCTTCTACCACCTGGACACGGCGCTGGCCGTGCTCGCCGACGACCACGTCATGTACTACCCGGAGGCCTTCGACGCCGACAGCCGGGCCGTGCTGCGCACCCTGTACCCGGACGCGATCCTCGCCGACCGGGCCGACGCCGAGGTGTTCGGCCTCAACGCGGTCTCGGACGGGCGCCGGGTGCTGCTGCCCGAGGCGGCGAAACACCTGGCCGGGCGGCTCGTCGAGCACGGCTACCAGCCGGTCCCGGTGGACGTCTCGGAGCTGTTGAAGGGCGGCGGCGGAGCCAAGTGCTGCACGCTGGAGCTGCGGCAGGCCTGAGCCCGGCCCTGCCGTCGGCGCTGCCCTCCGCACTGCCCTCGCGGACCTTCCCGGCCGCCCCGCCGTCCGGTAGAGCTTGGTCAGGGCATCCGGGGCGGTGCCGTGCCGACGGGAGGGCCACATGCGCGATCAGGCGTCCACATCCGAGGACGAGGCGGCGCGGCGGCGCAGGGCGGCGCCCGAGCGCCGGAGCGCGGACCTCCCGGCCGAGGGCACCCGGGAGGCCGCGGTCGCCGGCCCGCTGTCCCCTTCGACGGCCCTGCCCCTGCAACGCACCCTCGGCAACGCCGCGGTGGCCCGGCTGGTCGAGCAGCAGCGGCACGGCCAGGAGGCCTCCGGCGGCGCGGGGGTGCCGGTCCAGCGGGCCCCCACACCCGGGGCCGGGCCGGCGACGCAGATCGCGCTCACCCACCTGACGGCCGACGACCTGGAAGGCGAGTGCGGCTACTTCGAGCGCAGGCGGCAGTTGAGCGTCGCCGCGCCCCAGCAGGGCGTCATCATCCAGGAGATCAACCGCGTCTTCGCCGTGGAGGAGTGGGACGGCACAAACTGGAACGCGATGTCGGGCAGCCGGATCGACTCGTACATCACCGCGAAGGGGTCGAGCGCCCACGCCACGGTCGCCCGTTACTGGGAGCTGTGGACGGTGGACGCGGCGGGCAACGTCTCGGACGGCGCCGAGGACACCTTCTCGCTGTGCTCGGTCATCCCCGGACGCAAGCGCAAGGACACCACCCGGGGGACGTACACGATCACGGGCCGGGCGGTGTTCTACCCCACGGCCGTCGCGCCCGCGGACCTGGGCTTCGCACCGGGCGGCGCCCCGCCGGCGGGCGGCCTGTTCAGCACGCTGGCCGACCCGACGGCGGCCATCGCGGGGCAGGGGCTGGCCGCTTCCGGGCGGCCGGTCGACTGCCGGGTGCAGGTCGCCTGGGACAGCTCGCAGGACGACAGGTACAGCGTCGTGACGATGAGCTGAGCCGCGGCGGTCCGGTCAGCCCTCGACCAGCAGCACCTCCAGGGTGCGCGGGCCGTGCACGCCCTCGACCCGGTCGAGCTCGATGTCGCTGGTCGCGGACGGCCCGGAGATCCAGGTCTGCGGGCGGGCCGGGTCGAGCCGGGGCAGTGCGAGCGGCACGGAGGCGACGACCTGCCCGGGCGCCCGGACGACGCACACGTGGTGGTCCGGGACGAGGGTGAGCAGCCGCCGCCCCTGGCCCGGTCCGGCGTCCAGCACGATCGTCCCGGTCTCGGCGATCGCGAGCGCGCAGCCGGTGACGACGCTGTCCACGGCGTCGAGCCGGGCGGCGGTGAGCGTGCCGTCGTCGGGGACGGCCGTGACGGCGGTGGCACTGAGCCAGGCGGGCGGCAGGCCGTGCGGCACGGCGACCGTGCGGCTGCCGCGTTCGGCCAGCAACCGGGCCAGGACGGCGGGCAGTTCGGCCTCGGTGCAGCGGTGTACCCGGGCCCGGTAGTCGGCCAGGTTGTGGTGCAGCAGGTCGAGCAGGGCCGCCGGATCGTCCGGACTGTGCGTACGCAGGTAGTCCCGGGCGACCGGCTCCTCCGCTGCCCGGTCCCGATCGGGGTCCCGGTCCGGGCCAGGGTCAGGGCCGGGGGCGGGGTCGGCGAGTGCGGCGCGGATCCGGGCGAGGATGAACTCCCGTGCGGTCATGAGCGGTTCCTTCGCCACCAGTCGCGGAACGGTTCGGCGGGCACCTCCGGGAGGTCCCGGGTGTCGGTCCAGGCCCGGCCCGGGCCGGGCAGCCGACGCGGGTGCAGCGCGCGGGTGCGCCCGGCGAGCCGCTCGGCGGCCGCGAGCGCCGCCGGGTGGTCGAGCACGTACCCGGCGGCCGCGATCGCGGCCCGCTCCAGCGGGTGTCCGCCCTGCTCGGCGACCCGCTCGCGCAGGTGCACCAGCACCTCGGGGATGTCGATCGCCACCGGGCAGACCTGGTAGCAGGCCCCGCAGAGCGAGGAGGCGTACGGCAGCGAGGCGTCCAAGGGGCTGGTGGTGCCGCGCAGTTGGGGTGTCAGGATGGCGCCGATCGGGCCCGGGTAGACCGAGCCGTAGGCGTGGCCGCCGGCCCGCTCGTACACCGGGCAGACGTTGAGGCAGGCCGAGCAGCGGATGCAGCGCAGCGCCTGGCGGCCGACCTGGTCGGCGAGCGCGGCGGTGCGCCCGTTGTCGAGCAGCACGAGGTGGAAGGCGGACGGGCCGTCGCCTTCCGTGGTGCCGGTCCACAGCGAGGTGTACGGGTTCATCCGCTCGGCGGTGGAGGAGCGGGGGAGCAGTTGCAGGAAGACCTCCAGGTCCTGCCAGGTCGGCACGACCTTCTCGATCCCGACGACGGAGATCAGCGTGCGCGGCAGGGTGAGGCACATCCGGCCGTTGCCCTCGGACTCGACGACCACCAGGGTGCCGGTCTCGGCGACCATGAAGTTGGCGCCGGAGACCGCGACCCGGGCGCGCAGGAACTTCTCCCGCAGGTGCAGCCGGGCCGCTTCGGCGAGTTCGGCGGGGGAGTCGGTCAGGCCCTCGGGCGCGGGGCGGCCCCAGGCGGCCATCCGCTCGGCGAAGATCTCCCGGATCTCGGCGCGGTTGCGGTGGATCGCGGGCACCAGGATGTGCGAGGGCCGGTCGTCGCCCAACTGCACGATGAGCTCGGCGAGATCGGTCTCGTAGGCGGTGATCCCCTCGGCGGCGAGCGCCTCGTTGAGTCCGATCTCCTGGGTGGCCATCGACTTGACCTTGACGACCTCCGTTTCGCCGGTGGCACGGACCAGGTCGGCGACGATCCGGTTGGCCTCCTCGGCGTCGGCCGCCCAGTGCACGATGCCGCCGGCCGCGGTGACGGCCTCCTCCAACTGGACGAGGTAGCGGTCGAGATGGCGCAGCGTGTGGTCCTTGATCGCCTTGCCGGCGGCGCGCAGTTCGGCCCAGTCGTCGAGTTCGGCGACGGCGCGGGCCCGCTTGTCCCGGATGGTGTGGGTGGCGTGCCGCAGGTTGGCGCGCAGCCGCTCGTCCTGGACGGCCTCCGCCGCGGCCTGCGGGAAGGTCGCCTGCGCAGAGGTCGCCTGCGGGAAGGCGGGCATGCCGAGGAAGGTGCCGGTCATGCGGGCCTCCACGGGTGTTCCTCGGTGCTGGCGAGGATCTCCGCCAGGTGCAGCGGGCGCAGTGCCGCGCCCCGGCGGCGCAGCGTGCCGCCGAGGTGCAGCAGGCAGGAGTTGTCGGCGCCGCACAGGACTTGGGCGCCGGTGCCGAGCGCGTGGGCGATCTTGTCCTCGGCCATGGCCGCCGAGACGGCCGCGTTCTTGACGGCGAAGGTGCCGCCGAAGCCGCAGCACTCCTCGGCGCCGGGCAGTTCGACCAGTTCCAGTCCCCGGACGGCGCGCAGCAGCCGCAGCGGCCGTTCGCCGAGGCCGAGCACCCGCAGGCCGTGGCAGGAGGGGTGGTAGGTGACGGTGTGCGGGAAGTGCGCGCCGACGTCCTCGACGCCGAGCACATCGGTGAGGAACTCGGTCAGTTCGTACACCCGGGGCGTCAACGAGGCGGCCATGGAGTCGAGTTCGCCGCCCCGGCCGTCGGCGGCGGCCCGGGCTCCGATCCGCGGGTAGTTGTCCCGGACCATGGCCACGCACGATCCGGAGGGCGTCACCACGTGCTCGTACCCGGCGAAGGCCCGTGCGGTGCGCCGCAGCAGCGGCTCGCACGCCCGCCGGTAGCCGGTGTTGTACTGCGGCTGCCCGCAGCAGGTCTGCCCGGCGGGGAAGTCCACGGTCACGCCGAGGCGTTCGAGCAGCCGGACGGTGGCGACCGCCGTGGCGGGGAACAGCGCGTCGTTGACGCAGGTGGCGAACAGTGCGACCCGCATCGGCCCTCCTTTCGTCCGGCGACACCGGCCGGCCCGCTCGTGATCGTACCGAGCGGGCCGGGGGATGTCGGGGACCTCAGGGGGTCTCAGGCGAGCCAGAGGTCGGGGCCGAACACCTCGTAGTGGATGTCCGCCGCCGGGACGCCCGCGGTGAGGAGCTGCTCGCGGACGGCGCGCAGGAAGGGCAGCGGGCCGCACAGGTAGGCGGTGGTGCCGGCCGGGACGTCGACGGTGGAGAGGTCGACCAGGCCGGTGCGCTCGGCGGGCCAGTCGCCGAGCGGCCGCTCGTAGAAGACGTGGGCGGTGGCGTTCGGCAGCTTGGCGGTGAGCTGGGCGAGGTCGGCGCGGAAGGCGTGGGTGAGCTGGTCGCGGTCGCCGTGCACCGAGACGACCTGCCGGGGGGAGCCGGTGGCGGCGAGGTGGTCGAGCATGGCGGTCATCGGGGTGTTGCCGATGCCGGCGGAGGCGAGCAGCACCGGCCCGTCGCCGTCGGCGAGGGCGATGTCGCCGAGCGGGGGCGCGAGGTGGACGAGGCCGCCGGTGTGCAGGTGGTCGTGCAGGTGGGCGGAGACCTCGCCGCCGGGCTCGCGCTTGACGGTGAAGCGCAGCGCGCCGTCGGCGGTGCCGGAGAGGCTGTACTGGCGGATCTGCCGGGCGCCGTCGGGCAGTTCGGTGCGCACCGAGACGTACTGGCCGGGTCGGGCGGCGGGGACGGGGCCGCCGTCGGCGGGGCGCACCAGGAAGGTGGTGACGGTGTCGGTCTCCTGGTAGCGGGCGACGACGGTGTAGGGGCGCCAGAGGTCGGCCTGGTCGCCGCCGGCGGCGGCCTCGGCGCGCAGCCGGTCCTCGACGGCGACGAGGGCGTTGGCCATCAGCCAGTACACCTCGTCCCAGGCGGCGGCGACCTCGGGGGTGACGGCTTCGCCGAGCACGTCGACGATGGCGGCGAAGAGGTGCTCGTGGACGATCCGGTACTGGCTGCTGTCGATTCCGACGGAGACGTGCTTGTGGGCGATCCGGGCGAGCATCGCGTCCGGCCGCTGGTCGGGGTGCGCGACCAGTGCGCCGGCGAAGGCGGCTATCGACCCGGCGAGCGCCTGCCGCTGGGTGCCGTTGGCCTGGTTGCCGCGGTTGAACAGGTCGCGCAGCAGCTCCGGGTGGGCGGCGAACAGCCGGTCGTAGAAGAGCGGGGTGATGTCCCCGATGGCGCCGCCCACGACGGGCAGGGTGGCCTCGATGACCTCGGCGGACTTGGCGGACAGCATCAGTCCGGCTCCTAATTGGTATGTGAGATTCGCATTAAAGGCCGTGCGTGAGCCCGGCCCCGGGGATGGGGAGTGGGGGATCAGGCGGTGGGTCTGGTGGTGAGGCCGAGCAGTACGGGCCCGGTGGGCGCGGCCACCAGGTCGTCGATGCTGAGCGGGTCGAGCGCGGCGAAGAACGCCTCCTGGGCGGTCCGCAGCGCACCGCGCAGGCGGCACGCGGCCCGCAGCGGGCACGGCGGGTCGTCCTCGCAGCCGACCACGTCGCCGACCCCCTCCAGCTCGCGCAGGAGCAGGCCGAGCGAGCCGGTCCGGCCGGCGAAGGTGAGCAGCAGCCCGCCGCCGCGTCCGCGCCGGGCCTCCACCACCCCGAGGTGCTGCAGGCGGCTGACCACCTTCGCCGCGTGGGTGTACGGCACGCCGACCGCCTCGGCCACCTCGCGGGTGGTCGGGTTGGCGTCCTCGCTCAGGACGGCCAGCCGCATGGCGATCCGCAGGGCGATGTCGGTGCTCTTGGTCAGCCTCACGTTCGAAACGCTATCGAATACGACTCCACAACTCCAATTTCCTGCACGCCCCGCCCCCGACCGGTCCCGACCAGCCCACGCCCGGCCCGCGCCCGGCCCCAGGCCGACCCCCGGTCGCGACGGGGAGGGGGGCGGGGCTGCTGCTGTCCGAATCTCGGTCGAATCTGAACAGTTGGCGACATTACCGATCAGTCCCTGACGGATGGTCATACCGGCTTCTACGCTTCGTGCGGCTCCGGATCCGCAGGGGGCTGGAGCGACCGGCGTTGCATCCCTTGACCGACCATGCTGGAGAGACTCGTGAGAACACGTCGCGCACCCGGGCGCACCTGGACGGCCGTGACCGCGATAGCCGCGGTCACGGCCGCACTGCTGTCGCAGCCCGCCACCGCCGAGGCCGCCACACCGCCGCCGACCGTCAAGGCGCACGTGCCGGTGGCGCCCTACCCGGCGGGCGTGGCGCTCACGCCGGACGGCGGCCACGCCTACGTGACCAGCCAGAGCAGCGGCACCGTGAGCGTGCTGGACACCACGAGCAACACGGTGGCCGCCACCTTCACCGCCGGCACCGGCTCCTACGCGGTCGCCCTGTCCCCCGACGGGCACCGGGCGTACCTGACCCACCACCTCGACGGCACCGTCAGCGTCGTGGACACCACGAGCAACACCGTGACGGCCACCGTCCCGGTCGGCGCCCAGCCGTGGGGCCTCGCGCTCTCCGCGGACGGCTCGCGCGCCTACGTCGGCAACGCCGGGGCCAACACGGTGAGCGTGCTGGACACCACCACCAACACGGTCACCGCCACCGTCCCGGTCGGCGCCGAACCGCACGGGCTGGCCGTCTCGGCGGACGGCAAGCGGCTCTACGTCGCCGCCTCCGGTGCGAAGGCGGTGAACGTGATCGACACCGCGAGCAGCACGGTGAGCGCCACCGTTCCCGTCGGCCACAGCGTCTTCGGCCTCGCGCTCAGCCCGGACGGCACCCGGCTGTGGGCCGCCGACGCCGACGACGCCACCGCGAGCGTGGTCGACACCACCGGCAACACGCTCGTCGGCACCGTCGCCGTCGGCGCCGGCCCGTACGCCGTCTCGCTCGCCCCGGACGGCAGCGCGGCGTACGTCTCCAACTACGCCGACAACACGGTCAGCGTGGTGGACACCGCCAGCCGGACGGTCACCGCGACCGTCCCGGTCGGCGCGAGCCCGTACAGCCTGGCGATCACCGGCGACGGTCGGCGCGGCTACCTCACCGACTTCACCGGCGGCGCCGTCGACGTGCTCGACTTCCCGCTGCCCGTCCCGGCCGTCACCGGGATCAGCCCGTCCGGCGGCTCGGGGGTCGGCGGCACGACGGTGACCGTCACCGGCACCGACCTGAACGGCGCCACCGCCGTGACCTTCGGCGCGGCGGGCGCCGCCACCGCCTTCAACTGCACCAAGACCAGCTGCACCGCCACCGCCCCCGCCACCACGGTGACCGGGCCGGTGGACGTCCGGGTCACCGCGCCCGGCGGCACCAGCGCCGCCGTCGCCGCCGACCGCTTCAGCTACACGGCCCCCAGCGCCCACCTCGGCGTCGCCCTGACCGCCACGCCGGTGTCCAACCTGCTGAGCGGCCGGGTCGACTACACCGTCACGCTGACCGGCCAGGGCCCCGACACGCTGACCTCGGGCACCGTCTCCGCCGACCTCCCGGCCGGCCTCGCGGCGACCTCCAGCGACTGCACCATCGCGGGCACCAAGCTCACCTGCAAGCTCACCGGGCCGCTCGCCAAGGGGGCGAGCACCACCCGGCACTTCTCGATCTCGGTCGGCCTGCTCAGCCTGATCCGCAGCTTCGACGTCACGGTGGCCCGCACCGCGGGCGTGCCCGCCGACCCGACCCCGGCCACCAGCCGGGACACCCGCAGCTGCACCGCCGTCCTCGGACTGCTGATCACCTGCCACTGACCCTCCCCGAGCTCCGAGGGCCCCGCCGGCGTCACGGCGGGGCCTTCGTCGTCGCCGCAGGCGCCGGATGCCCGGACGGCCGGACGAAACGTCTGAAGGAAACGCCTCAAGGAAACGCCTGAACGAAAGATCTGGACCAAACGTCTGGTCTGGACGTACAGTCCGAACATGACCACCGAAACCCCCGACCCGCGCGTCCGGACCTGGACACCGGTCTGCCGCGCCGTGGCCCTGCTGCTCGGGCCGTACGCCGAGGTGGTGCTGCACGACGCCACCGCCGACCAGGTGCTGGCCATCTGGAACCCGATGACCCCCCGCACCCCCGGCGACCCGTCGCTGCTCGGCGAACTGGACACCCTCGACCCGTCCGCCCCCGACGTCTACGGGCCCTACGAGAAGCTGCTGCCCGACGGGCGCCGGCTCTCCTCCGTCAGCGCCGTGCTGCGCGACGATGCCGGACGGCCCTCGGCGGTGCTCTGCGTCAACCTCGACCGGGGCCCGCTGGAGCACGCCGCCGCCCTGCTGGCGGGTTTCGCCGCGCCCACCGCGCCCCGCCCCGAACCGCTCTTCGAACGCGACTGGACGGAGCGGATGAACGACGTGATCGGCGGCTACGTCCGCGCGCACGGCCGCCCGCTCGAACGCTTCGGCCGCGAGGACCGGCTCGCCGTCCTGCGCGAACTCGACCAGGCCGGGGTGTTCGCCGTCCGCCGCGCCGTCCCGGCCGTCGCCACCGCACTGCGGGTCTCCCGTTCGACCGCCTACACCCTGCTCGCCGAGCTCAAGCAGGCCCCCGAGCCCCGGCACCCCGACACAGACGCCGACGCCGGCGCCGACGAGAGCGAGTGACAGAGAGATGACCAGGCTCCCCGACTTCCGGCTCGAAACCTACTTCTCGCGCTGGGAGTTCAGCGCCCGCCACCACCTCGCCGCCTCCGACGCCCAGACCATGACGATGGCCGAACTCCTCGCCCTGGCCGGCCCCGAGGACCGCCGGGCCTGGGACGGCCTCGCCCTCGGCTACACCGATACCTACGGCGATCCGGAGCTGCGCCGCGCCATCGCCGGGATGTATCAGGAGGTCGACGCCGACGACGTGCTCTGCTTCGGTGGCGCGCAGGAGGGCCTCAACCTCGCCATGCAGGTGCTCCTCGACCGGGGCGACCACGCCGTGGTGGTGACCCCCAACTACCAGTCCGCCGAGACCATCCCGCTCTCGCTCTGCGAGGTGACCGGCGTCGCCCTGGACGAGAAGGACGACTGGGCGCTCGACCTCGACGCGGTCACGGCCGCACTGCGCCCGAACACCCGGGTGCTGTCGGTGAACTTCCCGCACAACCCGACCGGCAAGGTCATCGACGCGGCCGACTTCACGCGGCTGGTGGAGCTGTGCGACGAGCGCGGCATCCGGCTCTTCTCCGACGAGGTCTACCGCGGTCTGGAGCGCGACCCGGCCCGTGCGCTGCCGCAGGCCGCCGACCTCTCCGCGCGCGCCCTCTCGCTCAACGTCACCTCGAAGTCGCTCGGCCTGCCCGGCCTGCGGATCGGCTGGATCGCCTGCCGCGACCGGGAGTTGCGCTCCCGGCTGGAGCGGGCCAAGCACTACACCACGATCTGCAACTCGGCGCCGAGCGAGGTGCTGGCCCGGATCGCGATCAACGCCCGCGAGCAGGTCCTGGCGCGCAACCGCGCGATCATCGCGGAGAACCTGCCGCGGTTCGACGCGTTCTTCGCCGAGTTCGGCGACCTCTTCGAGTGGCGCGCCCCGGACGGCGGCTGCGTCGCCTACCCGCGCTACCTCGGGGCGGACGGGGTCGAGGACTTCTGCACCGCGCTGGTCGAGCAGGCGGGCGTCCTGCTGCTGCCCGCGAGCATGTTCCACTCCGACCTGACGCCCGCCCCCGCCGACCGCTTCCGGATCGGCCTGGGGCGCCGCGATCCGGGCCCCGCCCTGGCGGCCTTCGGCGACTGGCTAAGGGGGCGCGGACCGGGGGGTGGGGGGGAAAGGGAGGGTGGTTGGGGCCTGTGGGAAAGGCGCCTCCCCCCAAAACGGCCCCGCCGACCTCAGAGCTTCTGCCAGGCCGGCTTGGCGGCGTAGGTGTCGCGGAAGTAGTCGGCGAGCTTGAGGCCGGAGGCGGCGGCCTCGTCGACCACCACGGTGGCGTGGGGGTGGAGCTGCAGCGCCGAGGCGGGGACGGCGGCGGACAGCGGCCCCTCGACGGAGAGGGCGACGGCCTCGGCCTTGGCCTCGCCGGTGGCGAGCAGGACGAGGTGGCGCGCCTCCAGGATGGTCCCGATGCCCTGGGTGATGACGTGGTGCGGGACCTCGTCGAGGCTGTCGAAGAACCGGGCGTTGTCCTCGCGGGTCTGCCGGGTGAGCGTCTTGATCCGGGTCCGGGAGGCCAGCGAGGAGCAGGGCTCGTTGAAGCCGATGTGACCGTCGGTGCCGATGCCGAGCAGCTGGAGGTCCACGCCGCCGGCCGCGGCCAGCGCGCGGTCGTAGGCGGCGGCCGCCGCGGCGATGTCCGTCGCGTTGCCGTCCGGGCCGAGGAAGGAGTCCTCGGTCAGGCCCAGCGGCTCGACGACCTCGCGCAGCACCACCGAGCGGTAGGACTCGGGGTGGCCGGCGGGCAGGCCGACGTACTCGTCGAGCTGGCAGATGCGCGCCCGGGAGGCGTCGAGCCGGCCGTCGCGGACCCGTTCGGCGAGGGCCTGGTAGATCGGCAGCGGCGTCGAGCCGGTCGCCACGCCGAGCAGGGCCTCGGGCTTGCCGGTCAGCAGATCGGTGATCGCCGCGGCGATGAGTTCGCCGGCCGCTGAGGCGTCAGGGACGATCACGATTTCCATACTGGTCCACCGTTCTGAGCCGGGTGCTTGGTCTAGACCCTTGAGGTCTAGACCAGTTTGCCGTGAACGGGTGCCCCAGGTCCACTCGGGCCCTGGTCGGAGCCGCTCTGCGGGGCTGCACATGCCGACGGGCCGGCCGCCGGGTGCGCTGGCGGCCGGCCCTAGGCCCTGCCCGGGAGCCGGGGCGCGGACGCCCCGGCGGGTGGGGTGGATCGGGTCGGGTCGATCGAGGACCTCGGTGCTGGTGGAGCGGCGCAGTCCGTCAGGACGGGTCGGGAGCCGCCCGTCAGAACGGGTTGGTACAGGTAGTGACCTGCCGGGTCGCCTCCAGCGCCGGGCCGGCGGTGGCGCAGATGATCCGCAGGTCGGTGGTGACGACGCGCGGGGTGACCGCCTTCGCGGAGCCCAGGCGCACGGTGGTCGCGGAGGCGACCGTCTCCCACGGGCTGCCCCAGGCCTTCTGGGTCCGCACCTCGACCTGAACCATCGTCAACTGGCGCGAGTCGGCGGAGACCTGGGCGACGCCGAAGAAGCCCTCGCCGTCGTGCTGGTGCGAGATGCAGGGCGTGTTGAGCACGGCGGCGCAGGCCACCGCTTCGTTCTCGGTCGTCGCCGGGGCCGCGATGGCCGGTCCGGCCGCCAGGCCTGCTATCCCTGCCACCATCATCGTCACAGCTGCGATCCGAGCGCGCATGATATGAACCTCCTTGGAAATTAAGGGGATCTCACTCCTTGAGATGAGTCTTGCACAGAACGTGGTCATGTCGTGTGTGTGTTGCGTCACACTCAAGGTGACCATTCAACTACGTGCTGCAACCGCCTGTCGGGCGGTCGACGGACCGCCAGGTGGGAGGCCTGCGGGCAACTCGGCGACGCCCGGCCCGGGTTGGCGGTGTCCCTTCACTCGTCCGAGTGGCGAACTGCCGTCGGGGTGAATCGGGCCGTTAGCATCGACCCGAACCACGGAGGTGTCTGCGTGGACACGGTCATCGTGCAACTGCCCGACCGGGGGCCCGTGATGGCACCCGGCGAACCGCCCGGCCTGCTGTGGATGGGCCCCGGCGAGGTCGCGGTGTTCGGGCGCGGCGAGCCCGGCCGCCCGGCCCCCATCCCGCTGCCCGACCAGGGCGTCTCCCGGCGCGCGGGGGAGGTCACCGCCGCCGAGGACTACTGGCGGCTGTCCAACTTCAGCACCTCCGCCACCTACGTGGTGGAGAACCTGGAGGGCGCGGGCGAGCACGTCAAGGTGGCGCCCGGCCGGCTCGGCGCGCCCGTCCCGTTCGAGTTCTCCCGGGTGCTGCTGCCCGCCCTCGGCGAACCCGCCTCGTTCAAGGTCTTCGCCCCGCAACACGCCTACCTGGAGGGTCGGCCAGGCGGCGTCGAGGGGGAAAGCCCCCTCCCCCCCTTTCCCCCCCCCCCCCCCCCCCAACGCCTCCTCGTTCTTTTTCCCCCTTCTTCAGCCCCCCCCCCCCCTC
>NZ_JBHVWW010000026.1:0-19966 GCF_042882025.1 Kitasatospora sp. NPDC058243 | reverse complement strand
CGTCGAGGGGGAACTCACCGTCAGCCCGTTCGCCCTCGACCCGACCGCCAAGTACTTCCTGGTGCTGCTCGCGCTCTGCGAGCCCCGGCTGCGCTCGCCCTCCGCCGCCGTCGTCCCCGGCGTGACGGACGTGCTGGCCCGGCTGCGCGCCCTGCCCTCCTGCCACGGGCTGACCCGCTCGGCGGTCAACTACCACATCGACTACCTGGTGTGGACGAAGCTGCGGCTGCGCGAGCCGTACGAGGACGGACCCGGCGGCGGCAAGCGCGAGGAACTCGCGGCCCTGGCACTGAAGTTCGACCTCGTCCGGGAGGAGCACCTGGCCCTGCTCCCGCCCCGGCGCCCGGTCGCCCGACCGTGAGGCCCGCCGGCCAGCCGCCCGACGGGCAGCCGCCCGTAGAACCGGTACCCGTCGAGCCGGTACCCGTCGAGCCGGTACCCGTCGAGCCGGTACCCGTCGAGCCGGTACCCGTCGAGCCGGTACCCGACGAGCCGGTACCCGACGAGCCGGCGTCCGAGCAGCGGGTGCCGGAGAAGGACCAGCCCCTGCCGGAGCGGCAGTTCGAGGTGCCGGCCGGCTACCGGCTCGCGGGCTACCGCACCGGCGCCTACCTCGGGGCCGGTGCCTGGGGCAGCGTGTACGCGGCCGAAGGCCCCGACGGCACCCCGGCCGCCGTCAAACTGCTCAGCCCCGTCCGGCTCAGCCCCGGCCAGCGCCGGACCATGACGGAGGTCGCCCGCAGCGAGATGCGCTTCAGCCGCCGCGCGGACCACCCCCACCTGATCCGCACCCTCGCCGTGACGGTCGTCGACGACCCGGCCCACCCCGGCCTGGACGGCGCCGTCGCCCTGGTGATGGAACGCGCCGCCCGCAGCCTCCAGGACGTCCTCGCCGCCGCCCGCCCCGGCGCCCCGGTGCCCGGTGCCGAACGCGTCCTCGCCGAGGTCTGCGCCGGGCTCACCCACATGCACCGGGGCGGCTGGGTGCACGGGGATCTCAAACCGGCCAACATCCTGCTGATGTCCGACGGCACCGCCAAGATCGCGGACTTCGGCCTCACCGCCGAACTGGAGGGCACCCACGCCTACGCGCCGCCGCTCGGCTCGCCCGACCACGTCCCGCCCGAGTGGTGGTCCGAGCGCACCGGCGCGCGCGGCGTCGCGGTGCGCCCCAGCGCCGACATCTGGGCCTTCGGGGTGATCGCCCACCAGGTGCTCACCGGCGGCCTGCACCCGTTCCTCGGCGCCACCGCCCGGGCCCGCTCGCTGGCCGCCCAGGCGTACGCGCGCGGCGCGGCGCCGCTGCGGCTGGACGAGGCGCTGCCCGGGCCCTGGCGGGCCGTGGTCACCGCCTGCCTGGCCCCCGGGCGGGAGGAGCGGGCCCGCACCGACCTCGCCGCGCTGGTCGCCCGGGCCGTCGCGCGTCCGGCCTGCCGCCGCGGCGCCGCCCTGCGGGCCGCCACCGGCCTGCTGGCCTGCGCCGCCACCGTCCTCGTCCTGACCGGGGCCCCCGAGCCGGAGGCCGCGGAGCAAGGCGCCGCAGTACCCGCCGCGGGGTCGGCCGCCCACCCGGCCGCCCACCCGGCCGCGCCCCCGCTGCCCGGCGCGATCCCGGCCGGCTCCGACGTCCCGGTGGCCTACCGCGGCATGATCGAGGACGCCGCCCGGCGCTGCCCCGAGCCCGAGATCACCCCGGTGCTGCTGGCCGCGATGCTCAAGGCCGAGAGCGGCTTCGACCCGAACGCGGCCCGCCCGGAGACCGGCGAGTACGGCATCGCCATGTGGACGCCCGCCGTCTTCGACGCCTGGGCGAAGGCCGCGGCCCACGACGGCCCCAAGTCCTACCTGGACCCGGGCGACGCGATCGCCGCGATGGGCAACTACGTCTGCTGGCTGGACCAGCAGCTCAAGCACCGGGGCTTCACCCGCGACCTGCCGGCCCTGGTCACCGCCGCCTACCGGACCAGCGACAAGACGGTGGCGGCCGCCGAAGGTGTCCCGGAACGGGTCCGCCCGCACGTCGACAAGGTGCTCCGGTACCTAGCCGACTACGGCGGGTGAGCGGGCAAAACGGGATGAGTTGTACCACATCCCTACGTATCCCGGCGCGGTCAGCCGGGTGGGCGGGCCCCGGTCTGGGATGCTCGGCGGCATGATCACGAAGCTCCGCGCGGCCACCGCGCAATGGACCGTCGTCGTTCCGGTGGTGTCGTTCGTCGTCCTCGCCCTGACCTGGCACCGGGACCTGCCCGGTTGGGTGGTGGGCGTCGTCGCCTGCTTCCTGGCCGGCGCCGTGCTCGCCGCCGTGCACCATGCCGAGGTGATCGCACACCGGGTCGGGGAACCCTTCGGATCGCTCGTGCTCGCGGTGGCGGTCACCGTGATCGAGGTCGCGCTGATCGTGACGCTGATGGCCGACGGCGGCTCCAAGTCCGCCACCCTGGCCCGGGACACCGTGTTCGCCGCCGTGATGATCACCTGCAACGGCATCCTCGGCCTGTCCATCCTGGTCGCCGCGATCAAGTACCGGACCGCCGTCTTCAACGCCGAGGGCACCGGCGCCGCGCTCGCCTGCATCGGCACCCTCGCCACCCTCAGCCTGGTGCTGCCGACCTTCACCACCAGCTCCCCGGGCCCGCAGTTCTCCACCACCCAGCTGGTCTTCGCGGCCACCGCCTCGATCGTGCTGTACGGGCTGTTCGTGACCACCCTGACCTTCCGGCACCGGGACTACTTCCTGCCGGTCACCCCCGAGGGCCGGGTGCTCGACGAGGAGGACCACGCCGCGCCGCCGACTGCCAAGGCCGCCTGGATCAGCCTGCTGCTGCTCGGCGTGGCCCTGGTCTCCGTGGTCGGTCTCGCCAAGGGCGTCTCGCCGACCATCGAGCACGCCGTGGACGACGCCGGACTGCCGCACTCCGTCGTCGGCGTCGTGATCGCCCTGCTCGTCCTGCTGCCGGAGACCATCGCGGCGCTGCGCGCGGCCCTGCGCAACCGGGTGCAGACCAGCCTCAACCTGGCCCTCGGCTCGGCGCTCGCCAGCATCGGCCTGACCATCCCGGCCGTCGCGATCGCCTCCTCCTGGCTCTCCGGCCCGCTCGTCCTCGGCCTCGGCCCGGCGCACATGGTGCTGCTGACCCTGACCATCGTGCTCGGCACCCTGACGGTCATCCCGCGCCGGGCCACCCCGCTCCAGGGCGCCGTGCACCTCGCCGTGCTGGCCGCCTACGTGGTGCTGGCGCTCAACCCCTGACGCCGCCGCAGCAGTTCCCCAGAGCCCCTGCCTCCGACACCGCCGTCGGAGGCAGGGGCTCCGTGGTCTCCCGGGGGAGCGTGCCGGACGGCGGCCCGCCGACGGGCCGGGCGCCGTGTCCGGCGCGGTGGTCAACGGCGGGCTCCGAACCGGCGGGTGACCGCGCGCCCGCCCCGGTGGCCGGTATTGACCGGTCATCGGGGCGGGCCCGCGTGTCGGGGCGGCGGGCGGGTGCCGTGGTTCTCTATCGTCCGTCTCGGACCGCCGAGTCCGGCCGTGTCCGAATGGCCCCGTCCGAATGACCCTGTCCGAGTCCGTCCGGGGCCCCCTGCGGCCCCGTCGGGCCCGCAGCCGATCCGACCCCGTGGGAGTGCGTGATGCCCGGCCCAGAGCAGCAGGTGCCCGCAGACGGCGGCCGGGCCCCCCGGCCCGCCCGGACCGAGGAGGACGCCGACGTCATCGTGGTCGGCGCCGGCCCGGCCGGCTCCACCGCCGCCTACCACCTCGCCCGCACCGGCCTGGACGTCCTGCTGCTGGAGAAGTCCGCGTTCCCGCGCGAGAAGGTCTGCGGCGACGGCCTCACCCCGCGCGCCGTCAAGCAGTTGACCGACCTCGGCATCGACGTCTCCGAGCAGGCCGGCTGGCTGCACAACCAGGGGCTGCGGCTGATCTCCGGCCGGCGCGCGCTGGAGTTCGACTGGCCCGAGCTGTCCGCCTACCCCGGCCACGGACTCGTCCGCCGGCGCGCCGACTTCGACGAACTGCTCGCCCGCCGGGCCGCCTCGGCCGGCGCCCGGCTGATCGAACGGGCCAACGTGGCAGGCCCGTTGGTGGACGAGCGGAGCGGCCGGATCACCGGCGTCACCGCGAAGCTCGGCGACGAGCGCCGGCCCGTCAGCTACCAGGCGCCGGTCGTGGTTGCCGCCGACGGCAACTCCACCCGCCTCTCCGTCGCGATGAAGCGCTACCGCCGCACCGACCGCGCCATGGGCGTCGCCTACCGCACCTACTTCACCACCCCCCGCCACCAGGACCGCTACCTGGAGGCCTGGCTCGACCTGCGCGACCCGGGCGACCCCGCCCGCCGCCTGCTGCCCGGCTACGCCTGGGTGTTCGGCATGGGCGACGGCACCGCCAACGTCGGCCTCGGCGTCCTCGACACCGCCCACGTCGACCTCGACTGGCGCGACCTGCTCCGCCGCTGGTGCGACAGCCTGCCGCCCGCGTACGGCTACACCCCCGACGCCGTCACCGAGCCCGTCCGCGGCTCCGCCCTCCCGATGGGCCTCAACCGCCAACCCCACTACGCCGACGGCCTGTTGCTCATCGGTGACGCCGGCGGCACGGTCAGCCCCGGTACCGGCGAAGGCATCGCCTACGCGATGGAATCCGGCCGCTACGCCGCCGAGACCATCGTCCAGGCCCTCGCCCGGCGCACCGACCGCGGCCGCGAACTGGCCCTGCGCGCCTACCCGCAGGCGCTGCGCTCCGCCTACGCCGGCTACTTCGCGCTCGGCCGCCTCGCCGCCGACCTGCTCGGCCGGCCCAGGCTGCTCGGCGCGGCCGGCGCCGCCGGGCTCGGCCACCCGGCGTTGCTGAAGGTGGCGTTCCGGCTCATGGTCAACCTCACCGAGCCCAACTCCAACGACGCCCTCGACCGGCTGCTCCACCTGATCGGGCGGGTCGCGCCGGGGCGCTGACGGGCGGTTGTGCGGCGCGCCGGGGTCGGTGCCGGACCGCTCAGTCTTTCGGGTGAACCGGTCCGGCGTCCCGGGGTTGGCCGGAACCGGGGAATTCGGTGCGCCTTCGGCCTAGTCGTGTTGACGGATGATCAGCTGATCCGCTTGCCTGGTGCCGAAACGGACACGGAGGGTGAGCAGGACGCCCCCTCCGTGCGACCCCCCTCACGACGGAGACACCGTGCGCCTTCGCCTTCGCCTGCTCGTCGCGCCACTCGCCGCAGCCGCCGCCCTGATCGCCCCGAGCATCCCGGCCGCCGCGGCCGACACCTCCACCGCGGGCACCTCCACTGCGGGCACCTCCGCCCGGGCCGCCACGCCCCCCGACGAGTGCTCCGCCGACTTCTACCAGGGTGACAAGCGGCTCGGCCCCGCCGACCTGCCCACCACCGGCCGGGTCGGCCGGGAACTCGTCGGCTACCAGCGCACCGGCTCCCTGAGCGAGCAGCAGTTCCTCACCACCTACTACGACCCGGCCGGCAACAACGGCGCCGGCGGCTGGATCTACCCGCCGTCCGACGGCTACGTCACCCTGCCCGACGGCACCCCGGTCGAGTTCGATCTCACGCTCTACCCGAACCAGAACATCGACCGCTACGGCAGCGAGTACGGCGCCTTCCTCGCCCCCGAGGGGCTGCCCTACTCCACCCGCTCCATCCCGCCGCAGAGCCTCGACGGCACCCCGCCGGCGGGCTGCAACTACCACGACTACAAGGTGGTCAAGCCCTTCAAGGTGCACGCCGGCCCGATCGCCCCGTGGTTCGGCCAGCCCGGCTGGGGCCTGCAGTACCAGCTCGACGCGGCCCTGGTGCCCGGCGGCCCGGCCAAGCTGAACGTGCTCTGGCTGGTCGACAACGGGTACCTGTCCCGGATCGTCTGACCCGGCCCTCCGGACGGCGCACGGCGGGCCCGCCGTGCGCCGTCCCGCTCACCGGACGTCACCGGGCGGCGGGAGCGGATCCCGGGCCGGGAAAATTCGCTGGCGGGCACCGGAGCGGGCGGGATAGGAAGGCCGGATGAGCACCACCGATACCTCCGCCGAGCGGCGCGTCCTGCGGCCCGCCACCCTCGACCTGGGCGACTTCGCGCTGCGCCCCTGGGGCAGGGCCCTCGACGTGCCCGGCGGCACCGTCCCCGCCCTGATGGCGGCCGCGGCCGACCCGGAGATCGCCCGCTGGAACCCGCTGCGGATCGCCGACCCGGCCGGCGCCGAGGCCTACCTCGACCGCTGCGACACCGGCTGGGCCGAGGGGCGCGCGGCCGCCTTCGCGATCACCGACGCCCTCGACGGGACCCTCCACGGCAACGCCTTCCTGGGCTGGACCAACCAGTCGGACGGCATCGCCACGGTCGGCTACTGGCTGCTCCCCACCGCCCGCGGCCGGGGCATCGCCACCCGCGCCGCCACCGCCGTCACCCGCTGGGCCGTCGCCACCGCCGGCGCCCGCCGCATCGAGCTCTGGCACGGAGTCGGCAACGAGGCCTCCTGCCGCGTCGCCGTCCGCGGCGGCTTCCGCCACGAGGGCACCACCCGGGCCTCCTACCGCTACGGCGACGGCGACTACGTCGACGAACACCTCCACGCCCGCCTCGCCACCGACCCGGACGCCGGGTAGCCGGGTTCGCCGACCGGCCGCCGAGCGGGTCTTCCGGGTGCCGGGAAACCGGTGGGCCGCAGGCTGCGCGCACGGCGGGGGAGCGGCCTAACCTGGAAGGGCGCGTACGGTGCGTGGCCCGGGAAGGGAAACGGTCGGCCATGACGGTGATCTCGGCGGCTCTCTTCGGTACCGATTGGCGCCCTGCGCCGGCCGGCTCCGCCGAACTGCTGCGCGAGTGCGCCGCCCGGGGCTGGACGGTCGTGCTGACCGGGCCCGGGCCCGGCGGGGCACCGGCCCTGACCGTGACCGCCCCCGGGCGTGACCCGGTGCGGGCCGCGCTGGAACTGGTCGGCGGCACGGCGTCGCACGCCGTGGCGGTGGCAGGCAGCGTGCGCGAGGTGCTGGCGGCGCGGCGGGCCGGGGTGCCGTGCGTCGCCCTGGCGGCCGGTGCGGACGCCGGCCCCGAGCTGCGGGCGGCGGGCGCGGTCGAGGTCCACCGCGACGCCGACGCCCTGCTGCGCGTCCTGGACGACAGCCTGCTGGCCCGTCCCCGGGCCTTCGGCCCCGTGGGCGCCGCCGCCGGCGCCGCACCACACGCCGTAACCGGCGGCCCCCTGAGCGGTTAGCGCCTGCCCGTACCGGGCAACCGCCCGGGTGCGAGCACGTCACCGGAAGTGTCGGAGGTGACCGAGATGGACGGACCCGCGTTGAGCGGATGGGAGCGACGGCTCCTTGAGGAGATCGAGTCCGATCTGCGCCAGGACACGCGCCTCGACCGGAAGTTGAGCACGATGGGCGCCAAGCCGCCGAGCCGGGCCCGGCGCGTGCTGCGCGGCGTCGGGCGCCGCCTGTCCGCCGGGGTGGTGCTGACCGCCCTGGTGATGTCCGCGATCTGCCTCAGCATCGGCGTGCGGACCCCGACCACCGCGGTGCTGACCGCCCTCGGGCTGGTGTGGGCGGCCTCGGTGGCGGCGGCGATCGCCACCTCGGCGCTGCTGCGCCGCCGGGCCGCGGGCCGGGGCGAGGGCCGGGACCGGACTGCGGGCCGGGACCGGGGCGAACGCCGGGCCGCACCCCCCGACCGGGACGAGCGCCGCGAACGCCGCCCCTGGGACCAACCGGAGGCATGATGACCACCGACCTGTGGGAGTACCGTCCGGGCCCCCACCACGCCGCCGACCTGAGCCTGACCGGGTACGAGGTGCAGGCGACCGACGGCCCGCTCGGCCGGGTCGAACAGGACACCGGGGACCACCTGCTGATCGACGCCGGGCCCTGGGTGGCGGGCACCCGGCTGTCCGTCCCGGTCGGCCTGGTGTCGCGGATCGACCACCTCGAACTGACCGTCCACCTGGACTGCCCGCGCGCCCGGCTCAGCCCCACCCCGCCCGCCGCCGTCCATCTGGGTTCTGCCTGCGACCCGCACCGGCGCTGAGCCATGGGCTGGCCGTCCACCACGCTCACCGGCCGGACGATCGCCTTCCTGGTCGCGCCGTACGGGGCGGAGCAGGTCGAGCTGACCTCGCCGTGGCAGGCGGTGGCCGAGTCCGGCGGCACCCCGCGGTTGCTGTCCACCGGGCCCGGCCGCGTCCAGGCCGTCCGGCATCGAGCCCCGGGCGACACCTTCGCCGTCGACGTCCTCGTCGCCGAGGCGCGGCCGTCCGCCTTCGACGGCCTGGTCCTGCCCGGCGGCGTCGCGAGCCCCGACGCGCTGCGGCTGGACGAGGCCGCGGTGGTCTTCGTCCGCGCCTACTGCGCCTCCGGCCGCCCGGTCGCCGCGATCTGCCACGCCGCCTGGACCCTGATCGAGGCCGACGCCGTCCGCGGCCGCACCCTCACCTCCTGGCCGAGCCTGCGGACCGACCTGCGCAACGCCGGCGCCCACTGGGTGGACGAGGAGGTGCACGTCTGCCGCGCCGGCCCCGGTCCCCTCGTCACCAGCCGCCGACCCGCCGACCTGCCGGTCTTCAACGACACCCTGGTCACCGAGTTCGTCCACGCGGCGAAGCGGCGGAAGGGGTGAACCCGACTCCTGCTACGGGGAGCTCCGGGTCAGCCGAGGCCCGAGGTGCACCGGGGGCGGTCAGTCGCCGCGCAGCCGGACGAAGGCGGCGGCGGGCGGGCGGCCGGTGAGGGTCAGTTCGGCGCGCAGTGGGCCGGTGAGGGGGTGGACCGGGCCGTGCTCGGGGTCGGTGACGGGCGGGCCGGCGAGGGGAGCGGCGGCCTCGGCGACCTCGCGGGCCTGGACCGGGGTGAGCCGGGGGGTGCTGAGGAGCACCCGGCCGTCGTCGAGTTCGAGGACGAGGGCGTGCGGACGGGAGGCCGGACCGGTGAAGGCGCGGACGGTGGCGTCGAGGGTGTCGCTGCGGCGGTACTTGACCCAGGCGCGGCCGGCGCCGCGCGGGCGGTAGGGGGAGCCGGCGGCCTTGCAGACCAGGCCCTCGACGCCGGTGTCGGCGAGGCGGGTCATCCAGTCCAGCGCCTCCGCCCGGTCGGTGGTGGCCAGGACCGGCTGGATCGGCGGCGGGACGTCGGCCAGGGCGGCGAGCAGCAGCCGGCGGCGGTCGGTGAGCGGCAGCCGGCGCAGGTCGCGGCCCGGCAGGGCGAGCAGGTCGAAGGCGATCAGGCCGAGGACGACGTCCGGGGCGGCGGCCCGGGCCCGGCGGGTGCGCAGCAGTTCCCCGAAGGCGAACCGGCCGGCCCGCCAGGCGACGAGTTCGGCGTCCAGCACCAGCCCTTCGGGCAGCCGGGCGACGGCGGCGGCGATCGGTGGGAACTCGGGGGCGAGGTCGCGGCCGGTGCGGGACTGCAGGACGGGCGGGCGGGCGCCGCGGGCGAAGGCGACGCAGCGGAAGCCGTCCAGCTTCAGCTCGTACTGCACGCCCGCGCCGCCCAGGCCGTCGGCGGGCGGGACGGCGGTGACGGCGGCGGGGCGCATCACCTCGACGGGCGGGTGGAGCTCCTGGCGGGGCTGCTCCTGGTGGTGCTGCTCCTGGCGGGTCTGCTCCTGCCGGGTCGCCGGGCCGGCGGGGAGCGGTCGGGCCCGCTCCGGGTCCAGCAGCGGGGCGAACAGGTCGCCGTGGGCGGCGAGGCGCTCCGGCACCTCGGCGAGGGTGAACACCAGGTCGTCCGCCGTGCCGGCGCGCTCCAGCTCGGCCCAGGACAGCGGGGTGGAGACCGTCGGCAGCGGCCGGGCCCGGAGGGTGTACGGCGCGGCGGTGGTCTTCCTGGCGTTGTTCTGCGACCAGTCGACCAGCACCCGGCCGGCCCGCCGGGCCTTCGCCATGGTGTGCACCACCAGCTCCGGGCGGTCGCCCTCCAGGGCGGCGGCGAGCGCCTTCGCGTACGCCGAGACCCGGGCGCTGGGGGTGGGCTCGATCGGGACCAGCAGGTGCAGGCCCTTGGAGCCGGAGGTCTTCACCCAGGCCGCCAGGCCGTCCGCCGCGAGCCGCTCGCGCAGCAGGACGGCGACGGTGCGGCAGGTGAGGACGGACGCGCCCGCGCCGGGGTCGAGGTCCAGGACGAGGCGGTCGGCGAGCCCGGGTGCGGCCGCGTGCCACTGCGGGACGTGCAGTTCCAGACAGCCCAGGTTGGCGGCCCAGAGCAGTGCGGCGCCGTCGTCGAGGACCACCTGGCGCAGGCCACCGCCGCTGCTCGGCACCTCGACGGTGCGCACCCAGCGCGGGGTGCCGGCCGGCGGGTTCTTGGCGATGAACACCTCGGCCTCCACGCCGTCCGGGCAGCGCAGGAAGGAGACCGGGCGGTCGCGCAGGTGGGGCAGCAGGGCGCCGTGCACGGCGGCGTAGTAGCGCAGCACCTCGCCCTTGAGGGTGCCGGTGCGCGGGTAGTACACCTTGTCGAGGTGGGAGAGCGCGAGGGTGCGCCCGTCCACCGTGAGCTGCGGCATGGGTGCTCTCCGGAGCCTGGGCGGGCCTGTGGGTGGCCCCCGCAGCCAGTCTGCCCGGGCGGCGGCGGGGGCGCAGCCGGTCCACCGGCGTCGGCGGCCGCTCAGCCCCGCGCGGGGGCGGCGGGCCGTGGCGCACCGGGGTAGGTGCCGAAGTACCACTGGTTGCCCTCCGGGTCGGCGGCGGCGAAGTCGCGCGAGCCGTAGTCCGTCTCGGTGAGCGCGGTGGTGATCCGGGCCCCGGCGGCGACGGCGCGGTCGTGCACGGCGTCCGGGTCCGCGGTGACCACGTACGCGGTGAAACCGCCCGGCCGGCCCGGGCAGGGCGCGCCGCCCTCGGGCGTCTCCCGGTCGGAGCCGAGCATCACGCCGCCGCCCTCCGGCCAGGCCAGTTCGGCGTGGGCGACGAACCCGCCCTCACCGTAGGCGACGACCTCCTGGAAGCCGAAGGCGTCGACCAGGAAGCGGATCAGGGCCCGGGCGTCGGTGGCGCGCAGGCTGGGCCAGACCTGCGGGGCGGGGGCGGTGCCGTCCATGGCTGTCTCCTCGGGGGCTCGGGTGTTGCTTACGCCTCCCACTCTGCGGCCGCCGCAGCCGCCCCGCCTTGGACGTTTCGGAACTTCGCCTCCTCCGGCCCCTCCGCCGCCAGCCACACGCTCGGCGCCGCCCCGGCCAGGGCGCGGAACTCCCGGGCCAGGTGCGCCTGGTCGAAGTACCCGCAGCGGACGGCCAGGTCGCCGAGCCGGGGCGGCGGCGAGACGGCCAGCAGATGGCGGGCCCGGTCGAAGCGGATCACCCGGGCGGCGGCCTTCGGCGTCAGACCGGTCTCCCGGCGGAACCGCTCCTGGAGGTGCCGGGCGCTCCAGCCGGTCTCCCGGGCCAGCGCCGCCACCGGCAGGGCGCCGTTGCTGCGCCGCAGCGCCCGCCAGGCCCAGCCGACCTCCGGCGGCACCAGCCCGGACGGACGGGCGGCCCGCAGCAGCGTCCCGTCCAGCGCGGCGAAGCGCTCGGACCAGGTGCGCGCGGACTGCAACTGCTCCTGGAGGCGCGGGCCGAGCCGCCCCAGCACCTCCTCCGCCGGGAGGTCGATCCCGGCCAACTCGCCGGCGGGCAGCCCGAACAGCGCCCGGGCGGCCAGCGGGTGCACGGCGATCTGCACGCCGGACTGCCGGCCGTCGTGGGTGATCAGCGCCGGGCCGGTGTGCAGGCCGCCGAGCAGCGTCGGGTAGCTGCCGGGCGGCTGCGCCGGGTCGGGGTGCCCGGCGATCACCAGCGGCTCGTCCAGGGTGAGGATGAACGTCAGGTACGGGGACGGCAGGCCGCGGTGCAGGGCGGGCGGGATGCCGCGCTGTCGGTACCCGGAGTACCAGGCCACGTACGGGCGCAGCGCGGGCGCGGGCCGGGCGCGGACGGCTTCGTCGATCAGGCCGGCGTCGGTGTCTGCGGCCGGGTCTGCGGCCTCGTCGGCTGCGGCTGCGGACGTCTCGGGGGCTTCCGTCGTCACGTTCCCAGTATCGGCGGCCGGTGGGGCGCGTGCCGCAGCGGAGCGGGCGTCCTGGACAAATGCGCACCGGGGCCGCCGAGTTCGGCCGTCCTGCGGGTGCCCCCGGTGGAGCGGCCGTCCCGTTCAGTGGATCATGCTTTTTTGTCGGGCGAGATGCGCGCACACTGATGGGCATGGGAAAGCAGTACGAGAGCATCAACGGCAGGCTGCGGGCGTTCATCGAACGGCAGCCCGTCTACTTCGTCGCGACCGCGCCCGTCTCGACCGACGGGCACGTCAACGTCTCGCCCAAGGGCCGCTCCGGCACGCTCGTGGTGATCGACGAACTCACCCTCGCCTACCTGGACTTCGGCGGATCCACCGCCGAGACGATCGCCCACCTGCGGGAGAACGGCCGGATCACGCTGATGTGGTGCGCCTTCGACGGCCCGCCGACCGTGGTGCGGGTGCACGGCCGGGGCGAGCCGGTGTTCCGCGACGACCCGCGCTTCGCCGGGCTGTTGGGCCGCTTCGACCCGGCCGTCGACGGCTCGGGGCTGCGGGCGATCGTGTTGGTGCGGGCCGAACGTGTCAGCGACTCCTGCGGGTTCGCCGTCCCGCTGATGGACTACCGCGCCGACCGCGAGCTGCACGCGCAGTACTTCGGCCGCAAGGACGAGGAGGAGTTCAACACCTACTGCGAGGGCAAGCAGTACGTCGGCACCAGCATCGACGGCCTCCCTGCTCTCCCGCTGCCGCTCCCGCCCCGGCCGGGCACGCCGTAGGGCCTGGGGGCCGTCAGGCCTGCGCTACGGGCAGGGTTCCTCGACGCGCATCGCGGTCAGGCCGATCACCTGCCCGGTCAGCACCTCGCCGGCCGCCGGGCTCTGCCCGCACACCTGCCACTCCCACTGCACCACCACGACCCGCCCCCGCGGATCGGCGTCCCGCACGCTGACCGGGTACCAGAGGGGCAGCAGCGCCCGTGCCGCCAGGACGGTCTGGCCGCGCAGCTCGGGCATCGGCGGGTGGGGCGGGCTGGGTGCGGGGATCGCGTAGCCGGGCCGGTCGTCCGGCGGCAGCGTGCGGCCGGGATCGGTGTGCGGATCGCAGGCGGCCAGCCCGAGCGAGGCCACGAGCACGAGCAGGGTCCAGGTGCGGCGCATGATCCCCCCGGTGGAATTCGCCTACGGTCCCGGCGAGCCGACCGTACCTGCCGTGCGGTGCGCCGGATCGGTTCGTGACCGGCTCGCGGCCGGAACGTCGCCACCTCGGTACGCGCCGGGGCCCGGCCGGGGCCCCCGGGGAAGCTCGCGCACGAGCGGAACGGGCACCGTGCGGCGCTGCGCGGGCGTGTGGTCGGCCGCAGCGGGCGGGAACGCGACGACGCCGCCGCACCCGGGGAGGGTGCGGCGGCGTCGGGGGCCCTGGACAGGCGGGCCGAGGGGTGGGGACTACTTGCCCAGACCGGCCTTGACGGAGCAGATCGGCCAGGCGCCGGGGCCCTGGGCGGCGAGGACCTTCTCGCCGATGGCGATCTGCTGGTCCTTGGTGGCCTGGTGGGCCTGCGGGGCGTACGCGGTGCCGCCGAAGGCGGCCCAGGTGCTGGAGGTGAACTGCAGGCCGCCGAAGAAGCCGTTGCCGGAGTTGACGGCCCAGTTGCCGGTGGCCTCGCAGGAGGCGACCTTGTCCCAGACGGTGGCCGGCGCGGCGGAGGCGCTGGTGGCCGTGACGAGGCCGGCGACCGGCAGGGCGGTGATCGCCCCGGCCATCAGAGCCATCCGGACGCGGTTGCGGCGCTTCGGGGTGGCGGTGGTGGTGGCAGCGGCAGTCTCGTTACGGAAAGTCATGCGGGTCCTTTCGGAGGGGGCTGCGAGCGTGCGGAACCAGGCCCTCGGAAGGCCGTTGGTTTCGGGGGACACGTTGCTCGCCTGGTCCGGCACCGTTCCGGATCCGGGGCGGTGAGGCCGACCGGAGCGGAGTGCTTGGTGCAACGAGTTCGAAGGTACGGGGGCGATTGAGGCGGTTTCAAGGATTTGGAGGTTTAGGCACGTCAGGGGGCTGTTACCGGTCGTAAGGATCAAGGAAATGACATGATTTGGACCGATTTGCCACCATTTGCAAGATCAAACCACCCGGCGAAGTGGCCTGCGTCACGCCGCATGCCCTGTGAGCCCGCCCACATCATCGACAGCGCGTGACGGCCCACCAGCCCCCGGTGTCGAAATCGCCGCACCGCCCGGCGCCCCGGGTGGCCCGCGCCACAACCCTCACCGGGAGGGCCCCCTCCGCTCACGCACGGTGGCGGGCATAGCCTCGGGGCCATGAGCAACGAGAGCGATGCAGAGGACGTGGAGGCCGTCGGCGGCGCCGAGGAGCCCGGGGTGGCAGCGGCCCCCGCGGGCTTCGAACTGGGGACGGACGGGCCCAAGGTGATCCTGGCGGGGCTGGACGGCTCCGACTCCTCCTGGCGCGCCACCGCCTACGCCGCCGGGCTGGCCCGCCGGCAGGGCGCCACCCTCGCGGTCGCCTACGTCCAGCCGATCCTGGGTGCGGCCACCGCCCTGGCCGGGGCGGCGGTGGAGGAGACCACCCAGGAGATCGCGGACGAGCTGCTGTCCGCCCTGCGCGAGGCCGAGCACCACGTGAAGGAGGTGTGGCGGGTGGAATGGCGCTTCCTCACCATGCGCGGCGACCCCTATACGGGGCTGGCCAAGCTCGCGGACGAACTGCGCGCCGACGCCGTCGTGGTCGGCGCCTCCGAGCAGGCCGGGCACCGGGTGATCGGCTCGGTCGCCGTCCGCCTGGTGAAGGCGGGCCGCTGGCCGGTCACCGTGGTGCCGTAGCGCGGGCCGGGCCGCCCGGCAGGGGGCCGGGCGGCGGCGGGTAGGGTGCGTGACCATGACGGAAACGCCGGGCGCGCACCCCACCGGGCCCGCCCACCCGACCGGCAGCGACCTACACATCGACCTCCCCGCCGTCGGGGGCCGCCGTGCCGCGCTGATGGCGGCCCTGCGCGAGGCGATCCGCAGCGGCCGACTCGCCCCCGGCACCCGGTTGCCGCCGTACCGTGCGCTCGCCGCCGACCTCGGGCTGGCCCGCAACACCGCCGCCGAGGCGTACGCCGAACTCGTCGCGGAGGGCTGGCTGACCGCCCGTCAGGGCTCCGGCACCGCCGTCGCCGAGCGCGCCGAGCCCGTCCCGCCGAGCCCGTCCCCTCGGCCCTCCCTGCGGCCGGGGCCCGTCCACGACCTGCGCCAGGGCCAGCCGGACGCCGCGTCCTTCCCGCGCACCGCCTGGCTGGCCGCCGCCCGCCGGGCGCTGACCGCGGCGCCCAACGAGGCCTTCGGGCCCGGCGATCCGCAGGGACGGCCCGAACTGCGCACGGCCCTCGCCGACTACCTGGCCCGCGTCCGCGGAGTGCGCACCGACCCGGACCGGATCGTGGTCTGCTCGGGCTTCGCCCACGCACTGCGGCTGCTGTTCGCCGGCGGGGCGCCCGCCCTGCCGCCCGAGGCGACCGGGCCGCTGGCCGTCGAGGCGTACGGGCTGGGGTTCCACCGCGGGCTGCTGGCCGCCGCCGGGGTCGCCACCGTGCCCCTTCCGGTCGACGAACACGGCGCCCGGCTCGGCGGGTTGGCGCACCGTCAGGACGTCCGGACGGCCCTGCTCACCCCCGCCCACCAGTTCCCGACCGGCGGACCGCTGCACGCCGGCCGCCGCGCCGCCGTGGTCGACTGGGCGCGCGGGCGCGGCGGCCTGCTGCTGGAGGACGACTACGACGGCGAGTTCCGCTACGACCGCCAGCCGGTCGGCGCCGTCCAGGGGCTCGACCCCGAGCGGGTGGTCTACCTCGGCTCGGTCAGCAAGAGCCTGTCACCGGCGCTGCGGCTCGGCTGGATGGTGCTGCCGGACCACCTGGTCGACCGGGTGCTCGCCGCCAAGGGCGAACGCGAGGGCTGGGCCAGCGCGTTGGACCAGCTGACCCTCGCCGAGCTGATCGACTCCGGCGGCTACGACCGGCACGTGCGGCGGATGCGCCGCCGCTACCGGGAGCGCCGCGACCAGCTGGTGGCCGCGCTGGCGGCGAGCGCCCCGCACGTCGGGGTCTCCGGCGTCGCGGCCGGCCTGCACGCCGTCCTGCGGTTGGAGCCCGGCACCGAGCACGCGGTGCTCCAGGCCGCCGCCCGCCGGGGCCTGGGCCTGGACGGGCTCGCCGACTTCCGGCACCCGGGGATCGGCCCGGAGGCCATGCCGGTCATGGACGGCCTGGTCGTGGGCTACGCCACGCCGCCCGACCGCGCCTACCCGGCGGCGCTCGCCGCGCTCTGCGACATCCTGCCGCCGCCCGCCTGAACCGGCCGGCCCCGGGGCCGGCCGGACCGGCGCCGGCCGGCCGGGCGACGGGCCTCGGGTGGCCGTCCGGGGCGGCGGGCGAAGCATAGGGCCCCGGGCGGGGGAGTGGGGGCGGAACGCGGCCGGGCTGGTCCACGGTGTCCGCCCCCGACTCGTGCGTCGGTACGGACCGGGGCGGAGCGGGGCAACGGAACCGGTACGGCGCCCTACGCTCCTTGGTCATGCGCAGAACACATTTGAGCCGTGTCGCCCTCGCCGCGTGCCCGGCCCTCGCCGTCGGTCTGCTCCTCTCCGCCACACCCGCCCAGGCCGACACCCCGCTGCCCTTCACGGCCGTCTCCGACCGGCAAACGACCGTCCGGGGCGGCGAGTTCACCCTGACCCTGACGCTCAGCAACCCGTACGACACGCCGATCCAGTTCGTGTACCAGAGCGTTCAGCCGACCTACCAGACCAGTCTGGAGAACGGCCTCAAGTTCGCCGCCACGGCCTGCGGCACCCAGACCAACGGCTGCAGCGACAACGTCCACGGCGGGATCGCGCGGTACAACGTGCCGCTCGCCCCCGGTGCCACCAGCAGCTTCACGGTCACCTACACCGTGGCGCCGGACTCGACCTGCGGCGCGGCGACCAGGATCGACTTCTACTCCTACCTGTACTACGAGTACAAGGGGGGCGAGGCCAAGAACTCCGGCATCGTCGGCATCCCCGGCAGCCAGATCGCCTGCGCCTGACGCATCGCCCGACCGGCGCTGCCCTCGCCGCTTCCCCGTCGCACCCCCACTGCGCATCCCCGATCCCCCGTCAGGTGCCGGCCGCCCCCGTCCCGGCATCTGACGGGCCGTTCGCGTGCCCGGAGCCCGGTGGCGGGCCGGTGCCCATGGTCGGGGCGCAGCTGACCTGCCCCGTTTCGCCGCCCCCGTTGACGATCCGCTCCCGCCGATGTCGTACGGGAGGTACGCCGCCTGTCCGCTTTGTTCGGGCGCGCGGGCGGTCGCGGGCGGGCGTCGGTCGTGTGGGATCCGCGGTGGCGAACGGATGTTCTCGCGACCCGGGGCCCGAGCGGAATGGGACTGCTTCAGATTCACCCTATCGGGGGGTAGTCGGTCTCCGCGCGGGTCCGGCCGGGCGCTGGTGATCTAGGGTTCCCGATGGGCCGCCGGGAGACGGTGGCCGTGATCGCGATGAATCGCCAACACCCCCATCGATACGCGTGTCTGATGATCCGTCATGGCATCAGTCGGGGTGGGCAGGGACGACTCCGTCGCCGTCCGACCCTGACCGCGTGATCCGACCAGATGAATGGAGACCCCTGCCGATGCCCGTGGACACGAGCCCGGAGACAGCGCAGGTCCCGCAGCAGTCCAGCCTCACGACGGCCGCTGCCCGCAACCTTGCCACCACGACCAAGTCCGCACCGCAGATGCAGGAGATCACCTCCCGCTGGCTGCTCAAGGTGCTTCCCTGGGTACAGGCCGCCGGCGGCGCCTACCGTGTCAACCGACGGCTCACCTACACCGTCGGCAACGGTGTGGTCGAGTTCATCAAGACCGGCTCCCAGGTCCGGGTGATCCCCGCCGAACTGGGTGAGCTCGCCCTGCTGCGCGGCTTCGAGGACGAGGAGGTGCTGACCGCCCTCGCCGACCGCTGCGAGCAGCGCGACTTCGGCCCCGGCGAGGTGCTCACCACCCAGGGCGAGGCCGCCGACCGGATCTTCCTGATCGCGCACGGCAAGGTCAACAAGATCGGCACCGGCAAGTACGGCGACGACACCGTGGTCGGCGTGGCCGGCGACGGCGACCGCTTCGGCGACGACGCCCTGCTGAACCCGGACGCCGCCTGGGAGTTCACCGCCACGACCGCCACCGCCGGCGTCGCGCTCACCCTGACCCGCCGCGACTTCGCCGCCATCCGGGACAACTCGCAGAGCCTCCAGGAGCACCTGCTCGGGTTCCTGGCCCTGCCGCAGCAGGCCCAGAACGAGCGCGGCGAGGCCGAGATCGCCATGTCGGCCGGCCACCACGGCGAGTTCGAGCTGCCCGGCGCCTTCGTGGACTACGAGCTCAAGCCCCGCGAGTACGAGCTGAGCGTCGCGCAGACCATCCTCAAGGTCCACACCCGCGTCGCCGACCTGTACAACGAGCCGATGAACCAGGTCGAGCACCAGCTCCGGCTGACCATCGAGGCGCTGCGCGAGCGCCAGGAGCACGAGCTGGTCAACAACCCGGAGTTCGGCCTGCTCAACAACGCCGACTTCGACCAGCGGATCCAGACCCACTCCGGCCCGCCCACCCCGGACGACCTGGACGAGCTGCTCAACCGCCGCCGCGACCCCGACTACCTGCTCGCCCACCCGCGCGCGATCGCCGCGATCGGCCGCGAGTTCAACGCCCGTGGCCTGTACCCCCACCACGTCGACCTCGGCGGGCAGCAGGTGCCGGCCTGGCGCGGGGTGCCGATCCTGCCGTGCAACAAGATCCCGATCACCAAGGAGAACACCAGCTCCATCCTGGTGATCCGTACCGGTGAGGACAACCAGGGCGTCATCGGCCTGCACCAGAACGGCATCCCGGACGAGTACCAGCCGTCGCTGTCCGTCCGCTTCATGGGCATCGACGAGAAGGCGATCATCTCGTACCTGGTCAGCGCCTACTACTCGGCCGCGATCCTGGTGCCGGACGCGGTCGGCGTCCTGGAGAACGTCGAGATCGCGCACCGCCGCCACTGAGGACGGCCGACAAGGGGCCCGGGCCGTAACCGGCCGGCTCGAAGATCGTTTGACCTGATGACGGACGGCCCGCCCCCGGAAGGCGGGCCGTCCGCCTGATCGTGCCTCATCACGTCTGATCGCGTCTGATCACGCCTGCCCGCGTCCTCCTGCGGGCCGGGCGGATCGCCCTGTTCTGATCCCGTCCCTGGCGACCCGAGAGGTGAGTGGAGCCCATGCCGCAGCGCCGGCAGTCCCGACGGATATCGCTGGACGGCGGTGGGGGTGCGGCCTCCGGTCGGCGGACCAGGCTGATCGGCGCCGCGGTCGGCGTGGTCGCGATGTGCGCCCTGGTCGGCGGCGCCTCGGCGTCCGGCACCGAACACCACGGCGGGGAGCAGCCGCACGGCACGACCGTCGACTCGTGTGTCTGCACCGGGACGGACGTGTCGGTGCAGGTCGGGCCGGGCGGGGACGTGAACGTCGGGGTCGACGTGGACGTCCAGGTCGGCGTCACCGTCGCCCCGACGGCCGACGCGCGGCACCAGGGCGCCAGGCCCCCGCACCGGCACCACCCGTGCCGCACGCCGAAGGCCGCGCCCGGACCGGCCTCACCACGACCCTCGGACACCACGGGGTTCCGCCAGCAGCCCGGCCGCCCGGACGACGAGCACGGCGGGGACGGGGGCCATGCCGGGGACGGCGGCCACGGCGGGGACTGGTGGCACGGGGACTGGTGGCACCACCACCATCACCACCCGCACCCCTGCCCGAGCCCGACGGCGACCCCGACGCCGAGCCCCACCCACACGCCCAGCCCCACGCCGACCCCGACGCCGAGCGCTACCCCGACGCCTTCGCCGACGTCGAAGCCCAGTCCGACTCCGGCACCCGTCCCCACGGCGTCGCCAACCCCCGCGCCGACA